>AP025685.1:1217682-1522103 GCA_022846635.1 Salmonella enterica subsp. enterica serovar Choleraesuis | reverse complement strand
TCAGCCAGCGCCGATTGCATGGCGTTACGAAAAAAGAGCAGTTCATCGATATTGTGCTGTAGCTGGCGATCGAGCGAGGTAGCGATACTATTGAGCTGATTACGCTGGCTGGTAGCGTAAGCGCCCTCCAGCACCACGGCTTCGCGCCACATCAATAATGTGGAGAACAATAGCACCACGATAAAACAGAAATTAACCACGCCTAGCGGGTTTTTCTTTAGCTGTAACCACCGATAAGGTGTTTTATCCAGCACTCTCACGCTCCATGATTAAATGTGCTACTCTTTTCGCTCGCAGCTTACCGGGCGCAGACCGCGCTTAGCTACCAGTATGAATCAATATATTCTCACCCTGCCACCGCCAGACGTTCAACCTCAGGAAAAAACGCCATGACCGTTCGTTATTCACATCAGGCGCTGGTTGATGCTCTGTGTATCTGGATTGAGCAGCATCTTGAAGATGGCATCGCTCTACCTGAGCTGGCGGCTATCTCCGGATTTTCAGTCTGGCATATGCAGACCATCTTCCGGGAGACCACCGGTATGGCCGTCGGACGCTATATTCGCGAGCGAAAACTAACCCAGGCCGTACATCAATTGCGAACTACTGACCGGCGCATTATCGATATCGCCCTCGGGCTTGGATTTAATTCCCAGTCTCAGTTTTCGACGTTGTTTAAAAAATACTTTGCTATCACGCCGCTACAGTGTCGCCAAAATCCGGAGCTGCCGCTACCGCTGACACCTCCACGCCTGCCCGTTGACCAGCGGGTGGCGTAAAAAACCCGGCATTAGCCGGGTTGATTAACTAAACCAATGCCATCTTATGGCTGTCGGGACTCAGCCACCAGCTCATCAGTACGAAAGGCCTCACGCTGAACGCTAAAACCATCATACCAGCGGCATTCAACCATTTCTCCAGCAAGCCCGGTGACAATCATCCGGGGGCTTCCGGTTTTCAGTTTTACGGTGTCGCTAACTAGAAACTGCATAAGGGCCTCCAGTTCTGATAAGGAAACCCTTCAAGTTATAGCCAGGAACCGCACACTTTGCGCGCCGAATTCACGACAAATTACCAGGTTTTACACATCCGATTTGCCACGCAGCTTGCTGACTGCGGTGACCAGCAGCAACACCGCGCTACCCAGGATCATACCAATCAATAGATTGCCAAGGTTTGGAACGATAATCTGACCAAGGCTGCCAAACCGCTCACCCAGGCTATCCATCCAGTGGTGTAGCGGCGCAATTCCGTGAACGACAATACCGCCACCCACCAGAAACATTGCCAGAGTTCCGACGATAGTCAGTACTTTCATTAATCGCGGCGCCAGGGCCAGTAAAAAACTCCCTACCCCCTGCGCAACTTTAGAACTCTTTTCACGCAGCCAGTAGCCAACGTCATCGATTTTAACAATAACGCCTACGATACCGTAAACCCCAACAGTGACCAGAATAGCGATACCGGCCATGATAAGCACCTGGTTAAGCAGCGGCGCTTCGGCCACAATCCCCAGAGTAATGGTGACGATTTCCGCCGACAGAATAAAGTCGGTGCGAATGGCCCCTTTCACCTTATCGCGCTCATAAACCATCGGGTCAACGTTAGCCAATGTGTCTAAACGCTCCTGACGGGCTTGAGGATCGTTTTTTTTGTGCTTCAGGCTATGGATGACTTTTTCCATGCCCTCAAAACACAAATAAGCTCCGCCCAGCATCAGCAGCGGCGTAATCGCCCAGGACGCAAAAGCGCTAATAATCAGCGCCAGCGGCACTAAAATCAGCTTATTGACAAAAGAGCCTTTCGCCACGCCCCACACTACCGGCAATTCCCGGTTTGCACGCACCCCTGATACCTGCTGAGCGTTAAGAGACAAATCGTCTCCCAGCACCCCGGCGGTTTTTTTAGCGGCAACTTTGCCTAATACCGAAATATCGTCCAGCAGGGTCGAGATATCGTCGAGCAGCGTTAATAAACTACTTCCAGCCAACTTAGTGTCCTTAAAAGAGATAGTGATAAAAAATATTATGGATGAAAATTTCGTTCTGGTGCCGGTTTAGAGCAGCGGCACCGCGTGGATCCCCTGCCCGTCAATCTGACAATAGTTATCTCCGGCGCAGATCCACTCCTCCAATCGCTCGCTAAGCGCCGCATCGTCCAGCCGCTCGCGTCCGCGTAATGCGCACTCCCAAACCACAAGCACCCGCCATCCGGAGCCAATAAGCTCACGGACAACTCTGCCATCTCGCTCGACATTGGCCGCTATTTTGCCAAGCCAAAAGTCGGTCCGGGTAGCAGGTACTTTAAACAGATGACAACTGTGGTGATGCCAGAAACAGCCATGGGTAAAAATAATGCAGCGCGACTCATCGAGGGCAAAATCGGGGCGACCCGGTAGGTCGCGACGTTGTACGGTGAAAGGCAGCTCCAGCTCGCGCAGACGTGCCGCCAGCCGCTGTTCGATAGCTGTATCCTGGCTGGCGATGGCGCGCATATTTTTGCTGCGCACCGCCTTACTATGGACGTCAGCCACCGGATTTTTCCCTGGCCTTTAACTCGGCAATTTTGGGGGCCAGCAGGCGGGCTACTGCCGCAAAAGCGGGCACGACGACCGAGTTACCAAACTGGCGATAAGCTTGAGTATCGGAAACCGGAATTTTAAACGGCTGACCACCCGGCGTTTCAAAACCCATTAATCGGGCGCACTCTCTTGGCGTCAGGCGGCGCGGGCGGCGCTGCTGATTAGATGGATCTTTAAAATCACGCTCGCCCAGTTCCCGATCCCAGCCGCGATCGACCAGTATTTCGGCTCCGTCTTTGTAATAGCGGGCAGATAACGTGCGCGCCACGCTATTCGGGTTCATCGGATCGACCAGGCCAAAACCAAAACCGTTACCGCGTTCCCGATGTTTGCGGGCGTATTGATATAAATAATTCCAGAGCACCGGAGTCAGAATATATTTTTCCGGCACCTCTGGTTGCAGCAGTTCACCAAATGTCGGACGGCGCTCAGGGTAATGTCGCGCGACATCGCGCAGGGTAAACCCCTGATGCAAATTTAAATCGCGCCGGAAACCAACCAGAACGATACGCTCGCGGTGCTGCGGCAGAAAGTTTTTCCCATCGATAATTTTAGGGTCGTCCGCGCCATTGCTGTTGGCATCTGCCACTTCATAGCCCAGATCGTCTAACGTCTGCATGATGATGCGAAACGTATTACCGCCGTCGTGGCTTTTAAGATTTTTGACGTTTTCCAGCACAAAAATAGCCGGTTTACGGGCGGCGATAATACGCGCCACGTCAAAAAACAGCGTCCCCTGGGTTTCACAGGCGAAGCCGTGTGCTCGCCCCATTGCATTCTTCTTTGAAACGCCCGCCAGCGAAAATGGCTGGCAGGGAAAGCCCGCCAGCAGCACGTCGTGGGCCGGGATCTGTTCACAGATATGACGGCTTGCCGCTTCGTCATCAATATCAGGACGGTTACTTAGAGTAACGTCGCGAATATCCTGATTAAATCGATGCTCGCTATCGCAGTGCCAGTTAGCTTTATAGGTTCGTACCGCATGCTTGTTCCATTCGCTGGTAAACAGGCACTGGCCACCAATGGCTTCAAAACCGCTGCGAATACCGCCGATACCGGCGAAAAGATCGATAAAAGTGAAACCGTAATTCCCATGATGGGCGGGTAATGCCGGAAGTAACCCTTCTAGCGCTGCAAGTTCGGCGGCGGTTAGGGCTTTTGGCGCGGGTGACAACAGATGCCAGCGTTTTAATGACTCACGAGTCCAGCGACTGCCCCCGGCCTCACACAACAATGCCGCCAGCGTTTTATAGTCATAACTTTCCAGTAGCCGGGTTACCAGCGCACGATCCTGCCATGACAACGTGGAGTGAGGGTTCAGGTGTTGCGCGGTCGGTGCACTGAGCTCGATGTCGTTCATCTCGATGGGATATCTGTTGCCAAATGTGGGGTGACTTTAACATCGTTCTCAGCCGCTGCATAACACTAGCTCTGAGCAGAGATAGCAGCGGTTACTATCAGAAGCGCGGGCGGGTGTACCAGGCAATTCCTGCCAATATGGAACCAACCACAACAAATACCAACGATCCGGCGAGCGCTCCCATAAGCTTGCCGCTTAGAGTGCCCATATCGCCATCAACCGTTACGCCAGGGGTGACTTCTATGGCACTCACTACCCAAAAATAGCGAGCCATAGCCCAAACAAAATAACCACACCATCCGTAAAATAACCACAAAGCCAGTTTTCCGCCGGGGCTACGTATTGGCCTCTCTTCCATTACCGCTTCCTGTCTAATCTTTGATGCCGGACATAAACAAAACTTACCGGTCAATGATAACTACCGCCGGTTAAACGTGAGCATTATCACATTTTTTTACTGTGAGGATCTAGCAGTCATCAATTTTAAATACTGCTTTTTTGACATTAAGCAGATAAATAGACCGGATTAAAGATGATTGACTAACCGTTTATAGCAAGCGGCGCCCCCCTTAGAGGGCGCCGTGAGAAAGATTAATCAGGGATACGCAGAGCCTGTCCCGGATAGATCTTGTCGGCACTTTTCAGCATTGGTTTGTTTGCTTCAAAGATTTTGTTGTACTGGTTAGCGTCGCCGTACATTTGTTTAGCGATACCGCTCAAAGTGTCGCCTGATTTTACAGTGTAGATACGGCTTTCGGTGCCTGCAGCGCTTGCAGTCACGTCATCTTCTACATCAGCGATGCCGGAGATGTTACCTACAGCTACCAGAATTTTTTCTTTAGCTTCCTGGCTCAGGCCGTCACCGGTTACGGTAGCCTTGCCGTCTTTTACCTCAACTTTGACTTTATCAGCATCAGGAATGCCCAGTTTGGACAGATGCTCTTCAACTTTTTTGCTCTGGGCAGTGTCATCGCTATGACCAGACACCGAATCCCAAAGTTTCTCACCAGCTTCTTTAACGAAATTAAACAGTCCCATTACCAACCTCCTGATGTAAAAAAATAACCAAATTAATAATAGCAGAGCGTGGTGAACTCACCTCAGAGCGTCAGCAGCGCCTATTAATGCCAGGTGACTTAATCCCTGAGGCATGTTGCCCCACCACTCTCCACGGCGCGGATCATACATCTCATTGAAGATACTGCCTTTGCGGGTTTTCCTAATTATTGAAATTATCTTATACATTGCGACGGATGCCTCTTGACGTAATCCAATTTTTGCCAATGCCTCAACCATCCAGAACGAGCAGGCAACAAACGTATTTTCTTCCTGCTCTACGCCCGAGTAGCGGTACAACATGGCTCCGTCATGCCCCAATTCCTCAATAATCGCCCGATAAGTCGCCTGCATACGTTGGGGATTTACCCGCATTCCATAACGCCAGCAAAGGGTCAGCGCCGCATCAAGACGATTGGTGCCAGGATAAAACACATAAGCCTGACGCGCTTCCGACCAGCAATGTTGCTCAATCCAGCGGGCGATACGATCGCGCTCTGCCTGCCAGCGCTTAATGCCTGCCGGTTCCAGCTCCTGAATTTCGGCAAGCTGAATTGCGCTATCTAAAGCCTGCCAACAGGCCATACGCGAATGGGTGTAATGCTGTAGTTCTGGTAATTCCCAAATGCCGCTATCCATCTGTCGCCAGCTATCGGCACAACTGTCGGCCAGGGTCGCCAGCAGATGAGCGGTGCCGCTATCGAGAATATGCCCAGCGTTAACAAACAGACGGGCCGTTTCCAGCATATCGCCATACATTCCAAGCTGAAGCTGGGCGCAGGCATTGTTTCCGACCCGAACTGGCTGAGAATCGCGATAGCCTGGCATTGGCAGATAACGCTCTTGCGACACGAAATCGCCTCGCAGGGTGTAACAAGGCGACCAGTTTCCTTTATGGCGCAGAATGGTTTCGGTCAGCCACGAATAAGCGGCCTGGGTCTCTTCCAGCGCACCAATACTAATGAATGAGCGAATAATCAGGCAGGCATCACGCACCCAGGCAAAACGGTAATCATAATTTTTACGACCGCCTACGCCTTCCGGTAAAGATGTGGTGGCCGCCGCCGCCAGTGCCCCGGTAGGCGAATAGAGTAAAAACTTCAGCGCCAGCGCGGAGCGACGCACCATGCTGGCAAAGCGGCCATCATATCGCAGCGCCCCGCTCCATTGCCGCCAGGCGCTATCGGTGAGTTCAATTCGGTTATCAATATCGGTTAGGGAGGCGCAGGTCAGCGGCTCATTTTGCGTAGCCAGCAAGGCAACGATACTGCGACTACCGGGTGAGGTGACAAAACGGGCGGTCACTCCATTATCGACACCATCCGGCTGTAGACTGATATCTTCGGAAGTATTGAGCATCGCCATCAGCTCACCCAGATGCAGCACATGACCGAGCGAAGTCTCTCTGACCCATGGGGAACGGGTGCCAGCTACGGTCCCGGCGCGGAAACGCAGCCGCATCGCTACCCGACCGCTCACACCTTCGATACGCCGGGCTATCTCGCACCATGGCAGACGCCCGGCCAGGGAGCTATTCATTGACTCGGTTAGCAATACGCTGCCTTCTGCCGTTTCAAAGCGCGTTTCCAGCACATTGCTACCAGGGCGATAACGCCGCCGTACGTGATAAGCCTGCTCCGGTTCAAGCTGAAAATAGCCGCCCTGATCTGCATCCAGCAGCCGGTCAAATAACGGCGGTGAATCCATATTCGGCGCACACCACCAGTCGATAGCCCCGTCACTGGCAATCAAAGCCACCGAACGCCCATCGCCGATAGCTGCATAGTGGCTCAGCCCCATGTACCCCTTTTCCCGCTGCGGACTGCTGAATTTATCTGGGATCATCGGGCCTCCGGTTAATAAGCAGCGTCACCCTCACAAAGTCTGGCGCTCAGCACACCCTTACTCAAAGCTGTGCAATTAATTGTTGTATTTCATGAGGCGATACACAATGTGTGCGCTAGCTGTTCAAGTAAAAACTGTCCGGTGTCATATTATTGCTCATTATTTGCGATTTTTTTTATGACAACCAATATGACGAGGTCTAAACTTCACCCTGAACTTTGCGTGGAGAACATCTCATGAACGTATCAAGTAAAACGGTTGTAGCATTGAATGTTGTTGCCGCTGTCGCACTGGCGGCCATCCTATGTATCCGCTTCCAGGTTATCGTCCTGTAAAACTTTTAGTATGAAGAATATAGTCAAATTTGACAGGCGCCGTTCCTGATATCAGCGGTGGTATGTGTTGTGGCCGATACTCAGGAACGGGGTCATGTTCTAATTAGATTCACCGCTTTTCTGTACAGCGGATAGTTTCGTTAGCGTTGACGTTAGTTAACTGTGCTGAGTCTCCGTTAACCCACCATTCATAACGTCCTCCGACATATCTCTCTCCACTTGCCGCTGTGACATTTACCAGGATAACGTTCTTTTCTTGTGGCAGGTTTATAACCGCCAACGCATTGGTATTGTTATGTAAATAGGTCACAAATACTGAGCGAGAGTTATCACACTGGTACTTATCCGTCGTTTTGGATGTTATCCCCTCACCCGGTAACAAATGTAGATCTGCCCCGGTGTCACAGCCACTAAGAGCGACCAGCGCCAGCCCAGTGGCCAAAAATCTTTTACACACGCTTTTCTCCATGTTTTTACTCGCAATAATCAGGTTGATCGCGTTTTAAGCATAGTCAAACTCAGGAATAAGGAGGTGGGAAAAGTTGATATACAAATCAGGGTAATAGCGTAAAACTGAATAGTAACTTTATCCTGAATTTAGCAAGTAAGACTAATCATGATTATTAAATTTCATTTTCAGCAAATGGACACAAATAAGATTAATCACCTTAAAATCATTATCAGCATCAACAATAAAATAACAAAGGCAACAACAACTCGACACGATCGGATATTTCAATATTATTAAATGGTGGCATTAAAATAATTCACCATATGATCAATCACGGATTTAAGTTATAATTACGGGATTAAATTTCACTGACCAAATTATGACCTTAACGACCATGGTTAATAAAGAAAACCTATTCAACAACATACTCACTCTGGTCGAAGCTGTTGAAAATATACATAAAAACTCCATATTCCAGGCGCATAACATTCTGGTGAACCTACGCTATCAGCGCCCGGAAAAGATAAGCTCCATTATTACCATCGATAGCGCGTTTAACGAGCAGAACATAGCTCTCAAGGCCATACATGCAGTTAAGCGTTCTCTTGGCCAAACAGATAGCGCTGTTATTGCCAGTATCAAGAGTAAAATAATATCCATTTATAATATTAAAGATAAATTTTATAAGACAGTTATCAAATTGAACAAACGTAGTTTTGATGCCAATCTTTATATATTCATCCGCAGTAACTTTATAAAAAACATAACGATTATTAGCGAACTATACTGCGCGCTTAAAAGAGAGATTATTTCACTGTTTAGATAACCTGGCAGGCTGTTGAACTACCCTTTCTAAATGTACGCCTATCACCTGCATTTATAGACCTTGAAAAATGATAACAATATCAAAGTATTCGCCTCTATATTAGGTGTTATCTCCTACCCAATTCAATTCTGACTGCTCTAACAGAGCTATATGCGACACCACCCGCATCGAGTTTAGGAGCCAGTGATTACATAAAAAAGCCCGCTCATTATAAGCAGGCTTTTTCCCGGACAATTTCCAGAATAACCAGGGACTTCTGACTAACCACTGGGTTAATAATTCAAAGTAACAACTACCGTATCTTCATAATGACCAGGGCTTGGCCACGACTGCGGAGGAATATTGCCATAAACATCAATGGTCTGTTCACTCTGGCCATTGGACGTCTGAGCAACCACGTTTGATGAGTCATTCCACGGTGTACTGTGCGCCGCATCCTGATACAGGCCATAAGTGACGCAGTTATTGCCATTACACATCTGGCGACTGGAGCCATCGCTATGCAGGCCCATTCCCAATGAAACGGTAAAGTTAGTATTTACCGGGCAATGCAGCTGTACGCTTGATCGCGCATCGCCGCTAAGCTGTGAGCCATCCGCCGGGGTCTTGTCGCCGAAATCCATAGGATCGACGTTCAGGAGAGCGCAGCCGTCTTTTACCACGGCTTCGGAAGCAATCGAATCGGGCATGGTTTCCCCGGTCATCGACTGGCAGGAAGGCAGTGCTGAACTGCTTGCACTATAGGCATATTTCACCGTCAGGCTAGTGTTGTAGTCATGATAATCACCTGCCTGTAACGTAGTCTGGCCAGGGACTAACTTAGCAATGAGCTTCATGGGAAACGAGGCGTTTGCCTGACCAGCAGCCAGAGAAAAGGTATTTTCCGCATAGGTTGTATTACCACTGCCGATAGGGGTATTAGGATCATCGGCTGAATAAAGATTGTAATACAACGGTGTATTGGCCGGGTTAGTGTTCATCACCGGCTGACTGCTATTGGTCAGGCTCAGACACATGCGTACATATTCCGCCGTGGCATCGTAGTTATCACACTGAAACTCAAGTTGATTACTGGAACTTTCCACCTCACCAGCGGTTATCGCGTCAAAGTTAAACTGCGCCGGGCTTAGGTTCCAGCAATGGGCTGCGTGAGCTTTAGGGCTGAATGACATCATCCCTACAACAGCCAGGCAGGCTAATAAAAAAGTTCTCATTACTGACATATCACATCTCTTTTTATTGTGGCACCGCTCTGTGGGGGAGGAAGCGTGATGGTGCACTGCCCGTTGTCCCAAGTAACATGCGCCTTGCCGCCTGCCGGAGCGTCTTCCAGATAAATATTGCCGTCATAACCCACGACCGTTGCATCAGTCCCCCGGGTCGGCGTCTTGCCCTGGCTATCCGATACCTGAACCTGCGCGGCGAATGGCACCACCTGCCCGGAGGACAGACGGGCAGTCATCAGAATCCCGGAAGCCCGATAAACGTCAAATTTAACCAGGGCACCGCCATTACGTCGCGGTATCGCTTCAAGCGCGGTATAAGGAGCGCGGTAATCAAGCCCCAAATTCAATGCATTAATATTTAAATGGTTTTTCTGATATGGCCGCAGGTTATTCAGGAATATACGGCCATTAGAATCGGTTTTACCGACCGGCTGATGCTCTAACATAACCGGCACATCCGGCACGCCTTCGGTATCTACCAGCACAAAGGCGTCCCCTAGTTCGCGGGTGGCATACAGATGCCCCATAAATAGCCCAACCGCCCCGGACATCGAACCGTAATATTCAGACTCACCGCTGTATTTATTCATTCCCAGCTCCATGTCACTCCAGGTATTGCGACGCTGAACCGTTAGATGGCGTTCATCATTGGTGCCATTACGCATAGAGGCATTCCAGCCCCAGCCTGGCCGGTTCGATTCCAGAGAGTGGCTGAGGCTAACCTGCTCGCTACTGCCGCTACTATCGTGGTTATGCTGGAGCATCAGATTGTCACGGGAACTGAACAGTGGAATATCGATATTTACGTATAGGGTTTTATCCCTGTCTTGTGATAACGACTGAGTAAAACTGGTAGAGACAATCAGATGCTCGGAAAAGGATTTAGACCAGGATAGCCCGGCATATTGAGTATTTGCCTCGGGATATTTACGGTTGATCCAGCTGGCCCCCAGCGTACCAACCACCGGTACTGACCAGCCGACAAAGCCGCTATCTTCACGAGTCGCAAGGGTGTTTTCGGCAATTGCCGAAATATCGCGATATTCCCGGTCACGCTGTATATGGCTAAGAGAAAAGTTAAGAGAGCGGTTGTTCCACTGCCACCCCGCTCCCCACTGTTTACCCGAATCACTCCTCTCTCGCCCCCAGGAAACATCGCCGTGCACAATCCCAAGTTTCGGGGAGATAAGATAGTTTGCTCCGGCCCCCAGATTATTGAGGTTAGCGCCCTGCTCACTATGCGTTTCTAACGTCAGATCATTGCTCACACCATGGCGCAGGTCGCCGACGGTCACAAAGTCTGAGTTGTAGTTAAACGATTTGTAGCTGTAGTCCTGGCGTACCCAGCCCGCATTAAGATTCCATGTGGTGAGACCCGCGCTAAGTAGCTGGTTGGTTCCATATAAAGCCAGATTAACTACCCGCTGCTGGCCGTTGATATCGGTAATGACGACCTGTGCACTGCCGGTCCCGGAAAGTATTGGCGCAGTGTTAAGCGTAAACTGACCGGGATTTACCTCTTTTGAGGAGCTTTTTATCCCCTGAACATAGAGATCCACCGTCGAGGGTACGGTAACTGTGTCGGTGAGAATATCCTGAGTCGAGGTATTGACGTTGGGCTGAGTATCATAACCGTGGGCGAGATTGATCCCGCCAAAACGTACGCTGCGAGTCCAGGACTGGCTGGATGAATAACTATCCCCCACCGTCAGGCTCAGCATCTTATCTACGTTTTCCCAGTTCCAATAGGTCATCAACCGCCTGGTGCCGGTATTATCACCCGGCGTACTGTGGTCGGTCATTTTAGTATTGAAAGAACTGGATAAAAAACCGGGGCCAATACCGAAAGTACGCGCTTCGGTATAGCCCGTAAGATACTGATTTTCATCATCGTGGCTGGCAAACAGGCTGTAGTTAACCGCCATCCCCTTTACCGGCGTAGATAACTGATCTTCATGCAGATAGTTTGCGCTTTGCGGATTATCATCCAGCTTTTGATCGCCGGCCAGACGTGCGCGGCTCGCGGAAATATTTAGGGTCTGGCTCAACGGGTCATAGTCATATTTCAAGCCTTCACGCGAGGCCAGCTGAATATAACCATCGGCATTTGGCAGATCATCGGTGCGAATATTCAGTTTGCTGGCATCCTCAGCGAGGATACTGAGCCGGTCGCCCTGCTTATTAATGCGGGTTAAACCCTGCACTGGCGAACCGTTAACCACAACCGACAGATACAGTAAACCATCCGTCCCCGGCACGGCTAGGGCGGATGGCGATAACAGCATGATATATATCAGCCTGCTAATTGGTGAGCGTAATAGTCTGGCTGGTCGGATTATCATTGACGGCGGCTGTTATGGCTGAGCCCGCAGATAATTTAAGAGGTAGATCCCATGCCATTTCATTACCTGGCAAGACATACCCTAGTAAACCACCTGTAATAAGATAACTTTTCCCAGCACTGATTAACGCTACCTTGCTCAATTTCAAATGCTGCGCTCCGGTATTACGAACCACCAGACGGGGCTGACTATTACGGCTATCGATACGAGCGCTAATTGTGCTCATATCTATTTTTTTAGTGCCGCAACCAAAGAATACCGGTACCGAATAGCGCAACAAAAAGTGCACCTGGCTATCACCGTTTTTAGCCTTACCATCGGGCAGCTCATCGATAATTAGCCGATAAGATTGTTCGTTCCCCTGGTCGGGAACCGGCACCGGCGAGACTAATCTCACCAGCTGTTCGCGACCCGGAGGAATATTGGCAATAGGCGGACTGATAATAACCGACTGCGTCGGAGTTAATATCTCTTTGTTATCTTTTTGTTGCCATTGATACACTCGAAGCTGTGCACCTATCGGCTCGGATCCCGTATTTTTCACATATACCGGTTCAACCGTTTCTTTATTACAAAAGTTAACCGTTAACGGGTACATTTGCAGGCTTGCCGCAAATGTAGTTAGTGAGAATAAGCATCCTGCCAGGGTAATAAGTCCACGAACAATAAAGCGTATCATATGCTAATTCTGTGTTACTGATTAGTAAGTCACCTGTATAGTGACATCGTCGCTATAACTATCAACTGAGGCCTGAGCCAGATCGGCAGCCATTACCCGGCCATAGAGAGGTACCGATTCTTTTTTACCTGTCCCGGTCCCATCCATTAATTCGGTATCGCTCAGTACTTTGCTATAAGCACTATCGCTATAAAGCGTATAAGGCACTTCTCCACCGTTAGTTGCGCCTTTCATCTTATAACTATTATTTGAAATTGCCGCGAGTTTATATGGAAGATCCTTGGTACACGTAACAGAGGCAATTGAACTTGCGTAAATTTTCTTACCCTCATTACTGTCATGAGTACCGAAGTCCATATCATTTGCTTCCAGCAAGCAAGACCCTACAACATTAAGGGTTACTTTCATTTGTGCAGTGACTGGACTTGCTGCCACAGCATTCCCACCAGCCAGCATAAATACTCCAGACAGACCAACCATCAGAGCAGCTGCTTTCATTTTTTTCATATGTATTCCATGGATATCGATTAAATTTAATCCTGAGACCAGGCGGTCTCGTACAAGCCGTTATTTACAACAGGCATCATGCGTAACGCAAAATGGATGTTATTTGTTAATAAAAATTAAACGCCTCATATATAAATTAATAAACCTGAAACAATCGACCGCCAGCAGGCAACCAAATAGATTCAAAATTCACCGTGCAATCAAAAATATCCATATAATTACGCAGAGTAATACCAGCCTATACCGCCAATTTTTTAGCCAGCAGATAGGTTATAGTATTACTGAGGATGACACGTAAAACGTTCTATCATGCTACCACATTTACATCCAGAAAATTAAATTCAAAGCCAAACTCTTATAATGCAGAATATAACTCACCGTTATTAATTAATAGGGTATTAATGGTTATTTAAAAATATCAATGGCGACCTGAGCGCTAAAACCATAAGCAAACTTATGTTTTTAATAAACAACATTAAAAAAGATAAACTATTTAATAAAACCCAGGATTAATCTTATTCACAACAAACCTGCAATACATTCAGGGATATGCATTCCGATGTGGAACTATATGTTTACAGAAAAGGGATTTATGAAAGGATTCGAAGCGGCGAAACATTTGTTTATATGTTTCAGCTCTAACTTGTTGTGGCTAAAAGATGTAATGAAGAGAGCAATAATTTAGAGGGAGGCATCCCGGGCAGACGCCTTCCCTCTGTTTATACCTTACTGTTTCATCATGCCATCGTGTTTCATAGCGTCTTTCTTCATCATACCGTCGTGTTTCATGGCATCTTTCTTCATCATGCCGTCGTGTTTCATAGCATCTTTCTTCATCATGCCGTCGTGTTTCATAGCATCTTTCTTCATCATGCCGTCGTGTTTCATAGCATCTTTCTTCATCATACCGTCATGCTGCATAGCGTCTGCTTTCGCCATACCATCGTGCTGAATAGCGTCTGCTTTCGCCATACCGTCGTGCTGCATAGCGTCTGCTTTCGCCATACCGTCGTGCTGCATAGCGTCTGCGGCAAATGCAGAACCGGCAAGCATAAACATGGAACCGGCGATCGCTGCGATGATTTGTTTTTGCATGGAATATTTTCCTAATCTATTGTCTATAAATTGAGTTTTCTTACTTTTAACTTCCACCGAACCAGTTATATCCCTGGTCCTCCCAATAACCACCAGGGAAGCGATTTGTTACCTCAATCACCCTGATATGTTTTGGATTCTTGTAGCCGAGCTTGGTGGGTATCCGTAATTTCATCGGATAACCGTATTGCGCAGGCAGTTGGCTGCCGTCAAACCCCAAAGCCAGCAATGTTTGGGGGTGCAATGCTGTCGCCATATCAATGCTGGTGTAATAATCATCCGCGCATTTAAAACTGACGTACTTTGCCGTGAGATCCGCGCCAATTGCCCGAAGAAAATCAGCAAAAGGGACGCCATCCCAGCGGCCGATCGCGCTCCAGCCTTCAACACAGATATGCCGGGTTATCTGACTTACCTGCTGCATCTGGTGTAATTGAGCCAGTGTCCACGGTCGCTTGTCCTGGATTAACCCGGCCAGCTCCAGCCGGTAGCTATCGCCATTGATGACCGGGATATCGCTTTCGCTGTAAAAGGCATTGAAAGGAAAAGGCCGGGTAATTTGGCTCTCCTGATAAACCGGAGCCAGCTTTGAAGAGCTAAAAAGAAAATGCTGCAATCGATCGTTAACCCGCGACATACGATTGAGAACTTCTTCAGCCTGCTGGCTATCACTGATGTCGCACCCAGTCAGCAGTGCCATCCCCCCAAGCGTCAGCCCCATTTTTAGAAATTGACGACGGCTCTCACCCTTCAGTCTCCGCTCCAACAGGCCGCTGGCTTCGCGTAGCAGGTCTTTCTTGTCATTCATATTCAGGCTTTCTCTATTTTTAGACATGACGGACTCTCAGCGACCGCGAATCATGGCGATCAACGTTTTTGGTACCAGCACAACCATCAATAAATGGATGGCAATAAAGAGAACAATCAGCGACATACAGATAAAATGCACTAGCCGCGCCCCCTCATAGCCCCCGAAGAGTTCCCGCAGCAGCGGAAATTGCACCGACTTCCAAACCGCCAGGCCAGATAGCACCGCGATGATGCCTGTCAGAATGACTAACAGATAAGCCAGCTTCTGAATCATGTTGTACTGGCTAAGATTGCTGTGACTTAACCTGCCGGTAAGTGTTTTAACCACATCTGTAACCAATCCCTGAAATGAAAGTGGCCAGTACATACGGCGTAACCTTCCGGTGGCAATTGTGGCCGTGAGATAAAACGCACCATTCAGTACCAGCAGCCACATAGCGGCGAAATGCCATTGCAATGCTCCCCCCAGCCAGCCCCCAAGGGTAAAAACATCTGGAAAATTAAAATTAAACAGCGGCGATGCGTTATAGATACGCCAGCCGCTGGTGATCATGACCAGCATCGCCAGAGCATTCAGCCAGTGCGTCACGCGCAGCCATAAAGGAAATGGATGAGCATTATCTGCCGGCATTTTTGGCAATTCTTTCATTCGATAACTCCCTCCGTTTCTGGCTTAAACCTTTGACTGAAGCGGTTAAACTCAGGGCGAAAATGGCCCAAATCCGCACCGCCGCCCATGGCTTCTTTGACGAGTTGTGGCATTAACGGCGCGCCATCAGGTCAATTCCTTGCAAACCTACCATCTGGTAGGTAGGATGAGAAAATCCTATGCGGCATGACGCATACTGTCAAGAGAAGAAGCAGACAAATGGCGAGAGAGATTCAAAATGAAAATAAACGCCATAGGGCATTTTTAACGGCAGCGCGTCATTTAATTGCGCATGCTGGTAAAGTTACCCCGGCACATTTGACAGGCTTAAACCTCAGGATGATTCATGACGACGTATGACAAAATTTTGCAACTGGCCGACTCCTGTATTCAGGCCGATGGTTTCCATGGCTTTAGCTTTTCCGACCTGGCCACGGGCGTTGGTATAAAAAAAGCCAGTATCCATCACCACTTTCCTACTAAAACGGATCTTGGTCTGGCTTATTGCGACTATAAAGTTGGCGTTTTTAATCAACTCGGCGAAAGACTACAGGCCCTGCCCACCGGGCTGCAGAGGCTGAAAGGGTATCTGGATGCTTTTTCAGGCTGCGCCAGCGGAGGTGAGATGTGCGGTATTTATGCCATGCTTTCTGACAGCCATAATTTTCCTGCAGAACTGCAAAGCGCAGTGAGCCGGCTGGCTCAGACGGAGCTGGATATTATCGAAGCGCTGCTTATCGCGGGCGTAGAGTGCGGCGAGATAACTTTAAATAATATTAGCGCCCGGGATCAGGCCACGATCGTTAGCTCTGCGCTGAAAGGCGCGCTGATGCTTAACCGCCTTCCACCCTACGATGCGTATAGCAAGATGTCGGCGGCGTTGCTAAAAACCCTTGATGCAAAGGCCAAAGTTTAAGGCTATTAGCATCAAACTAAATGCACGCCTCAGGGCGCTGAAAACCCAGAATAAAAAAGATGATGGCACCCGCTTTAGGTCATCCAGAGCCTCATCTGTCGGTTTCAGTTTTCGCAGTAATCTTTAACAACAGAGCCTTAAATATGACCAAAGATGATTTTTATACCGATCTGAACCGCGACCTAAATGCTTTAATGATGGGTGAAACCAGCTTCCTGATAATGATGGCGAATGCTAGTGCGCTGCTGTACGAACGGCTGGAAAATATTAACTGGGTAGGTTTTTATCTTCTTTCCGGTAACCAGCTCACGCTAGGCCCTTTCCAGGGAAAAATCGCCTGTACCAGAATCCCTTACGGTAAAGGCGTTTGCGGCAGTGCCGTGGCGGAGAATCGCATTATGCGAGTTGCCGATGTGCACGCTTTTGATGGGCATATTGCCTGCGATTCACAAACTAATTCAGAGCTGGTCCTGCCCATCAGAGTGAATAACCAAACGATTGGCGTACTGGACATCGACAGCACGGTGTTCTCGCGCTTCACGGAGCAGGACGAGCGGGGCCTGTCGTCATTAGTCGAGCTCTTTTCAGCATTGGCAAAAGAGACTGATTATCAAAATTTTTGCAGCCTGTCGGCATGACAGACTGCCTGTAACACACTCAAAGAAGATTTTTGGCGAATTCGTCATGGCAGATGTCATAACTGTTCGCATCTCTGTGTATTTAAAGTCTTAATCTGAAGAGGTGGTTAATATGGTACACGCAAAAGTCGCACTGATTACCGGTGCTCTATCAGGTATAGGTAAAGCAACAGCAGAGCTTTTCGCAAACCAGGGGTACAAACTTATTATCTCTGGCCGCCGCCAGGCCGCAGGGAAAGAGCTGGAAGCGCAGCTGCAAAAAATCAATCCCAACGTTCGCTACCACAATGCGGATATGGCCAGTGAAAGCGATATTAAATCCCTCATCGATTTTGCCGTCGCCGAATTTGGCTCACTGGATATCGCCGTGAATGCTGCTGGGGTCGAGGGTAATCAACAACCGGTTGAGGATGTGAAGCTGGAAAATATTCAGTCGGTATTCACAACCAATATCACCGCCGTTCTGCTAGCGATGAAATACCAGGTACCCGCTATGCGCAAAGGCAATAGCGGCAGTATCGTGAATATCTCATCGGTTGCCGGTCACGTGGGTATGCCTGGCTCCAGTATTTACGTTGCCAGTAAACATGCGGTTGAAGGGCTGACTAAATCAGTAGCACTGGAAGTTGCAGCCCAGGGGATCCGCGTTAATGCCGTAGCGCCAGGGCCGGTCGAAACGCCAATGCTTGACCGTTTCGTCGGCGGCAATCAGGAGGCAAAATCTAATTTTATTGCCTCTCTTCCCGCCCGGAAAGCCTCTACCCCTGAAGAGATCGCCAGAACCATTTTATTTGTGGCAGATGGCGGAGTTGATACCCTGACAGGGCAGATAATCACCGTCGATAGCGGCTTTACCGCCTAAAGTTCTCCGGGAAGTATCCGCACTTTCCACCCATAGAGGCTAGCGTTTCTCTATGGGTGGATATCTGTTCACCGCAGCACTTTCAATGGATACAACAGGTCAATTCTACATCCTCAGAGACAGGAACCGATAAGTAACCATTTTGTGGATTGCGTACATACTCCAGATAGTCCGGGGCATAATCGGCATTATCAGCGATGATAAGTGCCCCAACGCGTAAACGGGTTTTCAGCAAAGCCAGAATATCGCCATAAAGCGCCTTTGCACCGTCCAGTAATACCAGATCTATGGTGTCCGGGAGATTGGTCGCCAGCGTTAGTAATGCATCGCCTTCGCGAATTTCTACCAATGAGCTCAGCCCGGCGGCTTCGAGGTGTTCGCGCGCTTTCGCCGCTTTTCCGGCTTCAAATTCAGTCGTTATTAATAAACCACCACCATTATCCTGCAACGCTGCCGCCAGGTGCAGCGCAGAGATGCCAAATGAAGTACCAAACTCAATAATATTCTTCGCATCTATACTACGCGCCAGCATATAGAGCAGTTTGCCGGTTTCCGGTGATACCGGCAGCCAGAGATCCTTAAGGTGACCATAAAGTTCCCGATATTCAGTTTTACTGGTCATCATGCGTTGCTGGTCAGCTTCAGAAATCGTATCTAATGACGTAGTGGCTACACCATTTGCCTGGTGAAAAAGCTGGTCTAATAGCGTTGCCAGCGGTGCGGTTGTCAGTGTGGTGGACATAGTGAATCCTTAAAAGTTGAATGAATGATATCGAGCGCCTAAAATGCGACTAATTCGTCATTTTTTTCAAGAATACGACGAATTAATCGCATTAACTATTCGCATTAAAACCGCAAATGAGCGCTCCATGCCTGCAACCAATAAGCCATTGATTTCATCTAGAAAGCAGCCAAAACAGGCTCGTTCTGCCGAGTTGGTTTCCGCTATTATTCAGGCGGCTATTCAGGTTTTAGAAAAAGAAGGTGCCACGCGCTTTACTACCGCACGGGTAGCAGAAAAAGCCGGGGTGAGCGTCGGATCGCTTTACCAATACTTCCCCAATAAAGCCGCTATTCTGTTTCGTTTACAGCATGATGAATGGCAACAAACTCACAGCGTACTGGCTGAAATTCTCGGCAATAAATCCGCGCCCCCTGTCGAACGCTTAAGGACACTGATTCGGGTATTTATTCGTTCTGAATGTGAGGAGGCCCGGCTACGCCAGGCGTTGAATGACGCCGCCCCGCTCTATCGGGACGCGCCTCAGGCGAAACAAAGCAGCGCTGCCGCCAGGGAAATTTATGACCAGTTCATTGCCGAGATATTGCCGCGGGCCGCTGAAAGCCAGCGCCGCGTCGCCTGTGAACTGCTGACCACAACATTAAGTTCGGTAGGCAGCAGTTACTCTGCTCACTCACGTAACGATGATGAGATTCTCATTTTTTCCGAAGCCATGGCTGATATGCTCAGTGCCTGGCTGAATGTTCAGCAAACCCGCCAGGATAACGAAGAGCCGCGCTAAGTTGTTGCCGACTCATTATGGTATTGGTGTCAGATGGCGCTGAATAACCAGCTGGCTTTGCGGCGTTGCAGGATTGAATATCAACAGCTGTAGATCGGGGCGGCCATCGAGCAAAAAGGTTGAAAACTCAAGTTCAATAAGCCCCAACGCCGGGTGGCGCAGCCGTTTGATGCCTTCGCTATGGTGGCTGACATCATTACTACGCCAGAACGCATCAAACTCTTCACTCTCACGGGACAGTTCTTCTATCAATGCCGTTGCCTCTTCCGAGCCGCCGATTCTGGTAACATCGGCACGAAATGCATTGACCACAAATCTGGCCATTGCCTGCCAGTCTTCCTGTACCTTACGCGCGCCTTCATC
Source organism: Salmonella enterica subsp. enterica serovar Choleraesuis (assembly GCA_022846635.1). Taxonomy (GTDB): domain Bacteria; phylum Pseudomonadota; class Gammaproteobacteria; order Enterobacterales; family Enterobacteriaceae. The sequence continues at coordinate 1,502,039 of AP025685.1, read as the reverse complement.
GGTAAACAGCAGCCGCAAAATATTGCGCTGACGGGGAGCCAGTTGCTCGTAATCCACCAATACCTTTCTGGCCGCCTGATTCCAGGCAACGACATCCCATAGCGAGGTTTTAATAATCGCCGGGCTATACGGCATCGCATCCAGCACATTCTGTAAACGCGGCGTAATAGTATCAGTGCCGTGGTAGCGTCTTTCCGGCAAATGGCCGAATGCCAGCAAAAACAGATGCTCCCGCTCAGGTTCAGTGAGCATTAATCCGCTGGCAATCCGGCTTAATACCTCACGCGATGGCGAACCGCCCCGCCCCTGCTCCAGCCAGGTGTACCAGGTGGGACTAATGCTGGCAAGCTGAGCAACCTCTTCCCGGCGCAGCCCCGGCGTGCGCCGCCTCCCAGATTTGAATCCAAATGAGGCAGGGTCTAATTTCATACGCCGGTTACGTAAAAAGCTTCCGAGATCGTTACTGGTTGTCATCATTTTCCTGTTAGGTTTTATACCATGATAAATTCACTACTTTTATAGTATATCCGCAGGAATACACTCTACTTACTAAGTGGGCCAGAAGATGAGAGGTATTTATGCGCGTATTCTTAACCGGTGCGACCGGCTTTATCGGTTCCCGTATTATTCCCGAGTTAATTTCCGCCGGACATCAGGTGCTCGGTCTTGCCCGCTCTGAAGCCAGCGCTCAGACGCTAAAAGCAATGGGAGCAGAAGCCTGGCGTGGCACCATTGATTCACCCTCAACACTACGCGGCGGTGCGGCCCAGTCAGATGCGGTTATCCATACCGCATTCGATCACGATTTCAGCCATTTCGCCGCCAACTGTGAGAAAGACCGTCAGGTCATCCGGGTACTTGGTGATGTACTAAAAGGTAGCGATCGCCCTTTACTTATTACATCTGGTACCGGAATGGGTGATGCCGGAGATGGTCGGCCAGCCGTAGAAAACTTTTTCAGCGCCAATAATATTAACCCACGCGTCGCCTCAGAAATTGAGGGGAATAAATTGCTGAGTGAGGGCCTGAATGTTCGTTTCGTTCGCCTGCCCCAGGTGCATGACACGACCAGGCAAGGGTTAATCTCTCCGTACGCAGAGATCTGTCGCCAAAAAGGCGCGGTGGCTTATGTTGGAGAAGGTAACAATCGCTGGCCTGCGGCGCATGTTACCGACGTAGCGAAACTATATATTTTGGTTTTGGCGAAAGGAGAGAGAGGCAAACGCTATCATGCGGTGGCAGAACAAGGGATACCGGCTCGCGATATTGCCCGCACGCTCAGTGAAAAATTCCAGTTGCCGCTAGTATCGCTTAATACCGAACAGGCTGCTGCCCATTTCGGCTGGTTCGCGCTTTTCGCTGACAAAGATTTGGCCGCATCAGGAGACTGGACGCGTTCGAAATTGGGCTGGAACCCAACGGGTCCAGGCCTGCTCGAAGACCTGGTTAATATGCATATTGGTTAATACAGACTGGCGCGGCGCTCACCGCAAAGGAAGAGCCGTGAGCTTATAGCAATGCTTTTGCGACTTCGGGCTGGTCGCTGCGCTCAGGGGCATGGCACATCAGGCTGTATCCTTGCTCTCGCCAGTATTCAAACAGCTCTTGCTGGCGCAATGTCAGAGGCTTGCCGGTCCATAAAAAGACATTCAGCGCAGGGAATAATTCCGGGCGTGGCATCTCTACCGGCTCAGCCAGCACATCGATGTGCCAGTTATCCTGAGATAGGCGCCATGCCTCAAGCCAAAGCCGCGTTCTGTCTGGATTATCCCAGCTGATAAGCATTGCGGATTTGCCTGTCTTTTTACGGGCCAGTGCCAGCTGGCCCGCGATAAACTCGATAAGAACGCCATCCAGCAGACCGCACATGATGCGCGCCGTACTCTGCTCCAGATCAAGGCGCTGACGTACGGGGATATAAACGTTATCAATAAGTTTACCGGCTTCATACTGACTGTCGAAATCGGCAATTTTCTGACGAAGTTCATCAGGCCGAACGCGGCGTAAAACACCCATCATCTCCTCTTGCTGCAATGACCAGCCATTGCTTGCAGAGGCTTCATTCTTATCAAGAATTGCTTTTACTTTTCCCACTGGAACACCAGATTGTATCCAACGCTTAATCTCTTCAATGCGCTGAATATCCGCCTCATCAAATTGTCGGTGCCCGCCCTCGCTGCGTTGAGGTTTGAGCAACCCATAGCGTCGTTGCCAGGCGCGGAGGGTCACCGGGTTGATACCGCATTTTTCGGCGACGTCGCCGATACTGTATGAAGCCATACAACTCCTCTGAAAAAACTAGCCGCATTCCATAGGAAATTCTGCTAATAAATATTGTACAAATAAAACCAATCTGTACAACGAATATTTTATTTTTTCACAGCATTTGTTGAGAATTCAGACAGACGGAATGGAAGGTATTGAAGGAGATATGACGTAACTAATTGTTGGGATTAACCATTAAAATATAGTTAATCCCCGTGAGGTTTTCAGGTTATCAAAACCCGCTTTTCTTCTCCGGCCAGGCAACCTGAGGAAAACAACCCAGCTCCGGACGCGCGAAAAGAAATCCCTGGAAGTGTTCAATGCCGGCGGATTCCAGCCACATCCACTCTTCCGGCTTTTCAATACCTACGGCAGTAATTTCAATTTCAAGTGACTGACAACATTGAAGAATAGCCTGGATAATTGCCTGACGGGCACCACTTTTATGAACATCCATAATAAGGTCGCGGTTTATTTTAATGCGATCCGGCTGGAATTGAGAAAGAACCAGTAAACCAGCAAAGCCCGAACCAAAATGATCGATAGCCACCCGCAGCCCGGCGGCTTTAAGCTGCCTGACCGCATTGGTAAACTCATCGAGCTGTGAGATAACTTCTAATTCAGTAAATTCGATAATGACCTGCTCCGGGACTAGTCCGGCATGGCTTATCTCACGTAACAGAAACGCTACGGCATGCGGAACCTGTACAAGAGTCATCGGTAAAAGATTAACCGAGAGTGTTATTCTTCCCAGATTAAGGGCTCCGGCCTGAGCAAATGCAACTTTCTTACTCTGCAAATCCATCTGATAGATATCTTCGCCGTGAAAATTAGCAAAATAATCTTCCGGGCTACCGCCGTTACCGGTGCGAATCAGGGCTTCAACCGACACGATATCGCGTGCCAGTGGGTCGACAATCGGCTGGAAGGCAAAGTTAAATTCAGCATCGCGGTCAAACTCCGGTATATAGCGCGGTTGCTCACTGTCGTCCGGGACAAAGTCCCAGCTGTCGGCCGGAGGCACTTCAAAATAATTATCCTTCTCTCGGGCTTCTACAAAAGTGCGAAAGAATTGTAACGCCCGATCCTGATACAACAGCTGATAGCGCGTGGTCCCCTTATCCAACACGGTTTGCAGTACCTCTTCGCGCTCATAAGCACGCAGGTCAAAGAGCTCCATCCCAACATTCCCAAACCGCCGCGCTGGCGCGTAATCATGTAATAGCTCCACGATGTTGTAATGGCGAGGATCCTGACAGATTGCGCCGTAGATACTCATTACGCTTTCTTCTGGCCCTTCAAGCAGTTGAAAAAAATGCATGCCGTTAAACAAAAGAATGCCGGTGACATCCATAGCATGGTTTTTCAGGCTGGCTGCCGCGACCATTTCTTCCAAATGGCTGACGGGGACGTCGTCGCAGATGTGGCTACGGTAGATAACGGTGCTGAGCATATGAATCCTGAAAGGTTCTGAGTGAGCCGCCACACTAACAGAGGACGCAGCAGGTGTCTCGCTGTGAGAGACGATATTTTTAACCATATCTTCACAAAACCATTCGTTAAAAATGACTAATTTGAATGGTACAGCATACTGTACAAGTTAACATCCCGATTTCCGGCTTTCGAATAACACAATAACTTATTGATAAATAAATATTTAAATCGTTATTGAACAAATATTTGAGAAATTTGTACAAAATTAGGTGTACAAGAATCACTTTGATGTATAGATTTAACCAAACAGTAACCCAAACGAACATTTAGAGAACATGTTATGCAACATACACCTCATATTTCTGCGATTAATCCGGCAGTCATGCACTATCTAAATCGGGCAACACACCCGACCGAAGAGAAAGCGTTGGGCAGCGTTATCGTAGAGCTCCTTCGCGACGGGAAACGTCTTAGCCGTAAGTCACTGTGTACGCGTTTATTAGGAAGACTTGAGCTTGCTGCTGGTACGGAAGAAGAGGCGCTGTACCAAAATTTAATCGGCTACCTTTTTGAGCGGTAAGTTTTAAAGCCCTGCTGAATCAGCCTGACAAGCCGAACAGCAAGGCAATAGATAGTTGAAGTAGCCTCTTGAAGAAAAACGCCTTCCCGACGAGTATCTGGGATGGGATCGTGCATCAACAAGAGAGAATGCAATGAATAAAGATGATAAAGACCAGCTGACTGATGAGCTGATTGGTGAGGCGATGTTGTCTTTACTGAAGCAGAAAGGCCCGATTAATACTTCGGCGCTGCGCCAACGCCTGGTAACTATGCAAATTCAGGAGTTAGATCCCAAGAAGAATCAGGCACTGGAACAGATCATTAAAGAGATGGACATACTGACGGCAAGACGCCATGGCCCAATGCATAAAGCAGGAACGAAGGACAGGGAAAGCCGGGAGACTGTGGTATCAATGTCGGGAAGAAACCATTCCTCCGGCAGAGATAAATTACATTAACTATACAGTTTTATTTCCTTAAGGTGATAACAATGACCCAGCAATTTTCTGAACCCGCTATTGCTTATAACCACATTCACGATAAAGCGCTTTCCCAGTTTTTTATCAATGCAGGAAGTGGTTACGAAGAAGAAAAGTTATTACTTGGTGTCGCCATCAAAGAAATTATGGAAGCTGACGGTCACCTTAGTAATAAAAGAATTATTTTATGGCTTATCACTGCACTTGAAACAAGTAAAGACGTGGTACAAAACGATGTTATTCGCCACGCATTGGAAATTGTTGTCGGATATACAGAAGACGATATTTAACGCAGCTAAAAATTACAAATAAAAGAGTTTCCCTTGTCTATTGGGAGGCTCTTTTTTATTCATAATTTAACCCTGTAATCATCTATCCTTTTTTATATGTATTCTCACACAATCAATACAAGCGCGCGCTGTGGTTAACTACTAACTATTTTGCAGGAAATGTAAACTCTGCTGGTATATATCTGCCAGTATCTTATTACTCTCCGAGCGACATTTATCCTTCAGTAAAGCTATTATCTTTTCATCACTAACAATATCGTTAGCTATTGATATCTCTCTCAAGGCATTTTGAATCAGTGCAGATCTCTCGATAAACTGCTCTGGGATGCTGTGGCTCCAAGACGAAACATCCAACTCTATGTTTTTCATAACCATTCCTTGTACATACGCATTATGGTGATTTAAGTAACTTTATCTCCAACACGTTGATTTTCATCTGATGATTATTTAATGTAACAATCAAAATAAAATCAGGTGTTAAAGAAATGCCTGTTCGTTACATGTAACGCATAGCAATAATCCATCAGTGCCTCCATTAAAAAAATGCCGGATGAAACATCCGGCAAACGGAGTGTTTGAATGTCATTATGCACTTTTAATTATGAATGAAGCCTGCAATCTTTCCACTGTCAGGTGAATTATTTTTTCAATAATGTATAAATTATGGCTAACCAGGAATGTTCTTTATAGACAGACAGCACCTTAATCCCTATCTTTAGATTTAAGTTTACATCACCTCAAGGGAAAAAGAGATGAGCCTGAATATGATGCCCCTGTCTAATTACGAAAATAACCTCTCTGCGGGATGCCAGGATATTATCTTAGCTATTGAAGCAGGACTATTGGCGGAGCATGGTTCCTTAGACAAACGCGATGTCGCTGCGGAACTGCTTTTTTGGTTAGATGACAACCCTTATAATGTATTGCGTGACATATATGCCCAGGCACTCGATTATACAATCGGTGATGAATACCACCCTACCCTCGCATCATAAAGAAGAAACAATGCCCACCAGCCTGACCGGGGAAAATTTCCCCGGCAATGGTCTGGGCGAATCTAATCACTATATTGGTTTCGAAAGGTGTCTTGAGACGGGTTCAGAAAACTTATACAGCGAAGAGGTCGTAGCCTAAAGGCAATTGGAGAAGCCGTCGGATTACTAAATGAGCTTGTGGTTACAGAGCCTACTAATCTGACGCCGATTCAGCTCCCCGCAGTGGTTTATGTGAGCTCCAGACTTGGCAAAATGCCACAAAATCCTGAGCCGGTTATTAAAAAACAGCGAAGTTTCAATAATACGGTATCAAAGGCTGGCCTCAGAAATAGCTCTTTTTCTGCATCACGCCACTTGATCAAACCCGGCAGTACCTGACCATTAATATAACGCCAGTCCTGCAACCGCTGAGCGGCACCTGCTTTGATATCGGCGGCTCAAAATGAACTACGCCCCAGCACGCTTAGGTCTGCCGCAGTCGCGATGTAAAACACCGCACCCGCCAACATCCAAATACGACACAGTAATCTGTCTCTGTGAATAAATAGTATATAGTCGCGCCCGTCAGTGCGCACCGGCCTGTGTTGTGCTGGTTATCGGCCAGGCCCCCCATCCTCCTCAATTGCAGTAAATCCTCTCAGGGTTGAGGGGAATAAAAAAAGGCCCTATGAAGCGAGCCAGTGTTTTATTAAGCATTGCGGTACAAGACCGCTCTTAACAGATAACTGGTATTTAACGTACGTAAAGTGTCTAATGCTTGTTTAGTTATAACGTTACGTTCAGAATTTGAATGACAGGGGGCATAATGATTTCCATATCAAAAACTCTTTTAGCAACTGTGATAACTTTCATCTCATCAACTGCATTGGCAAATACATTACCATCTGAAATCCTTAATAATTTAAACCTACACTCCTTTCACAATTCTCTACGCCCACGTGGAGCTATAGATGGAGATACTGTTAAAAAATTTGGATTTGATGTGCAAAAAGATGAGCAAAACAAAAATTACTACTCTGTAACGGATAAAGAGCAAAGCTGGACGTATAGTGTAAAAGTCCTCAAGCAACATAATGATAAATATTATGTGTGTTTTTACGATTTTGCGACACCTCCGGCCACATATCGTGGTATACAGGAGATAATCGTTATTAAAGATGAAAAAAGAAATCTATATCAGGTAGTTAAAACATTAGATACAACTAAAGGTTGTTAGTATTAATATAAAAGCCACCTCAATTGAGGTGGCAGAATTTTATCACTACTTTATGTTATTTCAATTTCCCGGCAGACAGATCGCTTTTAATGAGCTCCGCCTCTGATTTGCGTCGTGTTGGCCATTGGTCACCAAAATTGTTTAAATTATTAATTGCGGCCTGCCACTGCCCGGTGGTCACTTGAGTCCAGTAGTGAGGAGTCGCTTTTGCAAGATTGGTTCCGTATTGATATGCCGCACTCACAATCGCTGTGCGAGTATTTAATGGTATAGATGAGAATTTTACCTTGGATGCTGCATTGAAATTATTGGCAACTGTTGACGAAAAACGGTTGATATAATTATTCGACAAGTCATTGGCCTGAGTTGTGGTCAGATTTAGTGGATGGCTATTTAGAAAATTTTGTGCATTGTCCCCTTTCAAACCAAGATATGGCTTCAAAAAGTTGATGAACTGCATCGTAATTCCATCTTTTGCCAATGAATCTGTTGTCTTTCCTCCAAGATCAACACCAATACCAACCGTTACGCCAGATGATGATGATGGCCTCCCATTAATATCTTTTGGGACATATTCTTTAGTGCTAAAGCCTTCTTTAGCCTGTATGAGATCCTGCTTAACAACCCTATTGGAATTATCTAAAAATGTAATTAACGAACTTGCATTGGGAAATAACAGTTCTTCGTTATCGCCATAGATTAGCTTCACACCATCTTTTGACCAAGCCGAGCCAACTGACTTGAACATCGTTAATACTTTAGAGAGTGAGGACTCCTCTGTTAAAACTCGCTGATGAATATCTTCAATAAAAATTTTCGCGTCATACGGGATTTCCCCTATTTTTTGGTCAAGCTTACTTTTTTTATGATGATTAAAGTCGCGAGGACCATCCTGGAGATAAACAATTTGACCATTACCCGAGCTGGTTTTGCCTTGAATGGGATTATTGGAAAAACCCTGATGACTGCCATTCCCTGAAGATGTATCAGCAGAAGGGCCATTAGGAACACCTGGTGTTGGAGTGCTTTTATTTACAACAATAGTATCTTCTGGCATAAAATAACTCCTTGATTATAGGTTTTTATTAATAGCCTGTGAATGGGGGCTTAATAATTAAGCCCCGCATAAAAGACACTACGCCCTTATTTGCGGACCGCATTAGTAATTTTTTATTCTATTTTGATATATTGAATGATTAATTATAGTGCATTCACTTTATCCTCTAGAATTTGTATAAAAACGTTTTGTTACGCAATCATCCATTTCAAGAGAAATATCCAGCATTATTAGCACTCCGTTTATAACTTCCTCTGCCTTTTGCAACCACTTCCCAATATTTACATCTGAACGGTTATATTTATGTGAAAGCTCCATAAATGTCATCCGAAAATGTAATAATATTGAATACGGGATCTTTATTCAGAAGGGAAAAACTAGCACCAACAAATCAAAGCGTGGTCTCAGCCCCTACGACAGGCGGTAGAGATAGCTAAAGCTCAGTCCGGCAAAAGATATGTCATTTCCAGTAGTAAAGGTGACAAAAACTCTAAAAACGGCTTTCAGGTTTATGGGGAGATGCACGGACAGAAGCAGGAAAAAAGCTGTGCGCACACTAACGTTTACATTTCACGATCTTAAAGCCAAAGGGATTTCTGACAATAAAGGCTCGTTTCGCGACAAGCAGCTTTTCTCTAAGCATAAAATTGAAAGTCAGGTCTTGATTTACGATCGGAAGATTAAAATATCATCAATCTTGGATCTGCAAGCGCATAATGCGTATGAGTAAGATATGGAGAATATACCAACAGGCATATTTTAAAGTATGAAATGTAGGGATAACGTATTGAAAAGTGGCGGAGAGAGGGGGATTTGAACCCCCGGTAGAGTTGCCCCTACTCCGGTTTTCGAGACCGGTCCATTCAGCCGCTCTGGCATCTCTCCGTTTTGATGGTTGCCATGATGCCAGGTTATTTGGCATTTTAACAGTCTTGAAGCGTGCAACTCTGTTTAAGTGCTGACTTTGCGAGCAGGTAATGATGATAAAATGGCCATGGAAAATATCCGAGTCTCAGCCCGAGTTTGAACTGCCCTGGCAGGAGGCATTGAATGTCCCTATTCTTGCCTCTCTGTCCCAAGAAGAACAACGCCGTCTGGTGGAGATTGCCTCCACATTTTTGACGACTCATAACCTGATACTTCTGCAATCCCTCACTTTGCAGCCCGTCGATCGGGCGCGTATCGCCCTGCTATTTAGCCTTCCGGTACTTAATCTTGGCCCTGAATGGCTGGATAGTTTTAGCGAAGTACTTATCTATCCAGACCCTTTTATGGTGGATGATGAATGGGAAGACGAGATGGGGCTGGTTCATCGCCAGCAGGTGGTGCAATCTGGCCAGAGCTGGCAGCAAGGCCCAGTTGTACTCAACTGGCTGGATATTCAGGACTCATTCGATACCAGCGGTTTTAATTTGATAGTGCATGAGGTTGCCCACAAATTGGATATGCGGGGCGGCGACCGGGCCAGCGGCATCCCCGCTATGTCACTGCGTGAAGTGGCTGGCTGGCAGCATGCGCTAAACGCTGCGATGGAAGAGATTCAGGAAGAGATAGACACCGTGGGTGAGAATGCCGCGACTATCGATGCCTATGCGGCAACCGATCCGGCGGAGTGTTTTGCAGTGCTGTCGGAGTATTTTTTCAGCGCGCCAATGCTGTTTGCTCCACGCTTTCCCGAGCTTTGGCAGCTATTTTGTCGCTTTTATCGCCAGGATCCTATACTACGCTTGGAGGATAATTCCGACGCAGTACATTGAGCATGTTGGTGCAGAATTAACCAAACGAATCATACCGTTAGTTTCACTATTGACAGCCATGAGTCGCCCCGTTAATATGCGCCCCGTTCACACGATTCCTCTGTAGTTCAGTCGGTAGAACGGCGGACTGTTAATCCGTATGTCACTGGTTCGAGTCCAGTCAGAGGAGCCATATTTAGAGAAGGCCGCTTAAGGAAACTTAAGCGGCCTTTTTGCTTTTCTCACATCAGGCTTTATTCCCCCTGGACCTGGTGACTAATGCTACTGCCGCATCGCGAGCCTGATGAAGGCATGTTTCCGGCTCGCCAAAATGCCCCAGAGCCAGGGCACCCTCAATAAGCAAATTCACCCGGACTGCCGCCTGATTTGGCTGGGTAACTCCTGATGCCGTAAGCTTTTGCTCCAGGTCGAGAGTAAATGCCTTCTTGTGTGCAATTGCGGCGGCTTTAATGCGCTCAGAACTCTGCTGATACTGGCTAAAGGCGCTTTGGAAAAGGCAACCATGCGCCCCCTGCTCCCTTTGCCAGGTAAGGAGCGCCGCAAATAAAGCGTTTAGATAATGCTCTGCCGAGTCTGCCACAGGGGTCATGCGGGAGATAAAATCACGAAACTCCTCATCGCGATATTCCAGCGCGGCTCCAACCACATCCTGCTTATCGGCAAAATATTTATAAAATGTTCCGCGTGAAGCTCCGCTGCAAGCCAATATATCCTCAACGGAAATCTCCGCCACCCCGTGTTGATAAAACAGTTCCGCCGCCTTGCGAGCAATTAACATCCGATATCGACTCATAGAGTTCCTGCCTCGCCACCGACCTTAGCAGTGGGATTTTGCCTGGTTTTCGAACAAATAATATACATTAGTGTATAGTTATGAACAAAGTTTAACCTTGAGAGGTTCGAGATGACACAGCAAAAACTGATACTCACCGCACTCTCTGGTTTAGCACTGGTCGGCGTTACCTTCGGCATGGCCCGTTATGGCTATGGGTTGTACCTCCCCAGGTTTGTGCAGACCTACGGGTTGAATAAAACGGCTCAGGGACTTATTGGCAGCGGTTCTTACGCAGGTTATCTGGTGGCGACGCTATTTGCATCCTGGGGCGCGGGCCGCTTTGGCCCAAAGATTTTACTGATGCTCAGTGCCATAGCCGCAGCGCTCGGCACCGCGCTGGTTGCCGAGGCGCATTCGGCTTTAATGCTGGCCGTCGGGGTGATTATTGCCGGAGCAAGCCCAGGCATTATTTTCCCGGCGCTGTCGGAGTGGGTCTCGATGGTTGCCGATGAAAAGCAGAAAAATAGCCTGTTCACCATTATGAACTCAGGAACCGGTGCGGGCATTGTAGTCTCAGCCGGGCTGGTAGCCTTCACATCCGTTTCAGTTTCCCATGCCTGGTGGTTGTTTTCCGTCTGTGCCGTCGTTTTTGGCATTCTGGCCGCATGGCTTGCCCCCGGCGGAAAGGCTATCAATGCTCATCAGGCCGAGGTTTTTCAGTTCAAAGACCTGCTGCTGGCTAAAGCATGGTCGCTATATGGTGTGGCTGTTATTGCCGGATTCGTCACCGCCATTTATTGGACATTCTCGGTCGATACCATCAGCCACTCACTCTCAGGAAAACTGGGAGATACCGATCCTGCGCTGATTTTCTGGATAGCCACCGGTTTTTTTGGTTTTGTCGGCGCACTGGCGGGCGATGCCATAAATAACCGCGGATTGGGCAATGTGCTGGCGTTGACCATGTTTGCCATTGCCATAGCGCTGGCTTTGTTAGGGATGGTTCCTGATAACCTGCCGCTGGTGTTGGTTTCGGGGGTAATTTTTGGTGCAGCGTTTATTTTTATTACCGGTCTGCTAGGGGTCTGGAGCATGGCTATCTTCCCTAACCGCCCATCCGCAGCTTTTGGCGTGACATTTCTGCTATTTACCGCTGGGGCAGCCGCCGGCCCTGCGCTTAGCGGCCTGCTCGCCGCAGGTCATGGTCAGGCGCTGGTATTTAACCTGGCAGCATGTATTGCCCTGGCCCCCTGCCTGGCCTGGAGCAGCGCCAACAGAGCCGTGGCATAAAAATATATTCATCTGCAAGTGAGTTAAGTAAAAACCACCTCCCAGGAGGTGGTTTAAAAAGACGAAACACAGCGATTAATATGAACCGGCGAACCGCCTGATTCGCTCAGCTCACTAACATTAACTCGCGATTAGTGTGCACCGGACGTGCAATAAGTGACATTAACAACTCCTTCACCGCCTGAGATTCAGGGGTTAGCGGACGGCGTGCCGACATATTAAGCGCCACCGGCAGGCTCAGCCCTGGCGAATTAATCCGTGCCATCCAGCCATTTGTGGCGTTGACCAGCGCTCGGGCAGCCGATTCTGGTAATACGGTGTTACCCATGCCGCTGGCGATTGCCGCATGCAGCGTTGCCACCGATTCAATCTCACCGGTAATATTCGCCGTTAATCGCCGCAAAGCAAAAGCCTCATCAATACGTTTACGCACCGCGCTATAGTCACGCGGCAATAACAGGTTACCCTGCGCGACGGTCGCCAGATCCACACTCTGCCCCGGGCAGTTACGAGTGCCGACCAGGAACAGATCTTCTTTTAATAAAGGCTGGCTGATGACTCCGGCCATTGAGGTTCGGTCATAAATCACCGCCATATCCAGCTGACCCGCAGCCAGACGAGTATTAAGCTCACTGCCGCTGGCCTCGTAAATATGTACCTGAACCTCTGGAAGCTCGGTACGAACGGCCTGTAACAGTGGCATTGTCAGAGCTGCGCTCGCGGCTCCGGGCGCAAAACCCAGTGCTACCAGGCCGCTTAATACCTGACCAATATTATTGACTGCCAGATGTGCCTGCTCGCACTGACGCAGAATCGAACGGGCGTGAGAGTAAAGCATTTTGCCGGCTTCAGTTGGCGTTACCCCCCGTTTGGTACGAATGAGTAATTGCTGGCACAGCTCCCCTTCCAAAGTGGCAACCTGCTGACTCAGGGCTGGCTGGGCGATATGCAGCACCTCTGCGGCCTGGGTGAGGCTGCCGATGTCCACAATTTTTACGAAATACTTAAGCCGTCTAAAGTTCATGTTGCCTCCTGAAGGGGATCCTGGGCCATTGCCCGGTTACGTTCAGGTAGCAATATGCTTGCCACATTGACAATCTTTAACTAAATATCTTTATAAACAATAAGATAAAATAATAATCGTTTCACCTTCATGCTAACCTCGCAGATTACATCCCTCTATCCGCCGCTAACTTGCACCTTTTCAGGGCAATCGGTGCGCCGTTAAGTTGCTGAAATAGTCGGCAAACAGTTTTCAAACACCATTTAGCCCTTTGACAACCTGCTACAAGGCCGTTACTATGCGCCCCGTTCACACGATTCCTCTGTAGTTCAGTCGGTAGAACGGCGGACTGTTAATCCGTATGTCACTGGTTCGAGTCCAGTCAGAGGAGCCATATTTAGAGAAGGCCGCTTAAGGAAACTTAAGCGGCCTTTTTGCTTTCCGGTGTTTCAACCGCCACCGATCCGGCCAGACGAACGATTGTGGGAAATATTTACAGCGCAAACCCATAGTGAGAGCCGTCTGGCAGCTCAACGTCAAGACGCAGCTTACCGCCCGCAGCTTCAACGTAGCGTTTTAGCGTAGAGAGCTTGAGGTCACGCCCCGGCTTTTCCATTCCGGCTACGGTAGGCTGACGAATTCCCAGGGCCTCGGCCATCTCCACCTGGGTCTTCTGTACTTTCTCACGCAGTTCGGCCAGATGGATATTAAGCAGGATATCCTCAGCCATTACCCGGGCTTCGGCCAGAACCTCCGGTTTTTCATCCGCAATTAGCTGCTCGAGCGTTCTGCCCATTTTGCTACTCCTTATAATTGATTCAGATAATTAGTAAATTCACGATCGGCAATCGGGATCATCTGGTCATAAAACCGTTTTTCATTGCCTGCTTTGCTACCTGCACATAGCAAAACGCCGTTTCGCTCAGGATCAAAGGCAAAAAACACCCGCAGAGCCTGACCCTTGCTCTGAACCCGCAGCTCTTTCATATTGCTGTGGCAAGACCCCTTGATGCTATCGGCCCACGGCCTGGGTAACCCAGGCCCCCTCTGGCGCAAAACAAGCAACACGGCCAGCACCCTGGCCCTGTCAGCATCGCTGAGTACCAGGAACCAGTTCTCAAACCTATCTGTTGTCTTAATTGCCCACACATATCCTCCTTAACGATATAGCACAAAACCTATATAGGTTCCAACCGATAAAAAGAACTCTGCAAGGGCAACTCACTAAATGCACCTGCCAAAAACCTAAAACAGAAGACACCCTCTAAAATTTATTCACGGTTCTGCAACTCCCGCTATTAGGTTCCAAACCGCATCCAAATATTCCGGGCAGGCTCGCTTCTTACGGGCGAAAGATATGCTGCTGCCTAAAGACAGCACCCATCACATAAATAACAAATCAATAACATTAACGATTGCGCATTTAACAAAATGTGCTGCAATTATGCAGCACCGGAAAGTGCTGCATTTCTGCCGTTCCCGGAACCGCAGCGACTCCGTTTCGCGCCAGTCGATTATCAATAACAACGAAGATGGCGACCTATGCAAATACTTGAAACCATGGCCGACCGCGGCCTGCTCCACGCTTGTACGGTGAATGAAGAGGGGCAACTTCTTTATGTCTCATCGTCGCTGGCTGAACTCACCGGCGATGGCGTTGCCGCGCTGCCTCATGCAGGCATAGAAAGAATATTCAGTACTGAGTCGACGCTATTATTACGCCGACTTTTTGCCAACCCGCCCCCTGATGACAGGCTGCCACAGCTTGAGCTAACGCTGATTCATCGCACCAGCGGTCTCTATTCCATGCTGGCCAGCGGCCTGTTTGAGCGCAGCGATACCGCACCGGCGATGATCCATCTGGCTCTAATAGCTCTTGGCCCGCTCAGTCAGCGTATTAATGAGCTACAAAACGCCAACGAAATCATGAGCCAGATGCTCTACAGCGCCCGGGTAGCCTACTGGTGTATTGAATGGCTTGAACCGGTAGATGTTACCGGGACTTGTGATGAAGTCGTACGCCAGGTTTTTGAAAACCGCTCCCACTGGCGCATGTGCAACCGCGCCATGATGGAAGTTTATGAAATGCCAGCCGATGTGGTGTTTACCCAACAGCCGGTACGCCTGTACTGGCCCCGCAGCCCGGCTAACGAGGAGTTTGTCCGTCGCCTGGTGGAAACCGACTTTTGCGTCGATGGCGCACTCTCAGTCGACCGCCGCCACGACGGCTCCCCGGCTTATGTTGAGAACGATGTGCGGGCCAGCATTCAGAATGGGCGATTACTACGCATGTGGGGCAGTATTCGCGATGTCAGCCAGGAACTACGGATTCAGCATGATGCCGACCAACGCATCGACGCACTGCGCCGGGTGTTTGACGCTGTGCCAGATGCGGTGGTGGTAATTGATGAACTCCATCAACCGCAGTGGCGTAACGCCGCATTTGAACGCACCTTCGGCATTACCCACGGTACCGGCATTGCTCACGCCCTGCTTGATGCCTCCCTGCCAGAGCGTGCCTGGCATAATCTGTTATTGCCCGACGTCAGCGGCCAGATCCAGCCCTATAACATCCACTGCTCACGTATTCTGATGCAAGAAAGCGTAGCGTGGAAAGTCGCGGTACTGCGTGCCGCTAAACCGGTGGCCAGACATAGCAGCGAGTTACATCCATGAGCGAAAAAAATTTCCTGCCTTCAATGAAAATGGGGATGCGCTCCTCGGTCACAGTCAGCCAGGAGGTACTCTCCGCGCTGCTGGAGACGCCAGCGCTGCATGCGTTACTGGACAGTTTCAGTGAAGCCATTATTCTCTGTGACGGAGAGTCTCGAGTCCGTTTTATAAACCTCGCCGCCGAGCGCGTTAATCGGCTGCCGCGACAGGAAGCTGTGGGCCTGTCGAATGCTGAGTTTTTTCAGCGCTCGGCATTAAGCTTTGACGATTTTCAGCAGGCTATCGAGTGCGGTGCTACCAGTACCCTGACCCGCTCACGAGATGGCCGGGTGTTTATGACCAGCACCCAAACGGTGCCCACCGCAACCCACGAAAAACCTTACACTCTGTTAGTGCAACGAGATGTTGAATCGCGAGATAGCCGCAACCGCCCCTCCCGCTCCGGGTTTTCCTCAACTGGCGACGGAAATTTGGCCGATCCGCAACAGCATGCATTACATCTGTCACCGCTGCTCTCCGCCATCGCCGATACCGGCGTAAGAGCCTTTCGCCGCCGCGCCAGGCTACTTTTGCTAGGAGAGCCAGGCGTTGGCAAAACCGTGATTGCCCGCCATATTCACCGCGCCGCCGGATGGGGTGACCGGCCTTTTATTCACGTCAACTGCGGCAGCATTCCCGAAAGCCTGTTTGAATCTGAAATGTTTGGCTATGAGCGCGGTGCTTTCACCGGTGCTTTGCAAGGGGGTAAACGCGGTTACATTGAGAGCGCTTCGGGCGGGACCTTATTCCTCGACGAAATAGGCGAAATTCCGCTCCATGTTCAAGGAAAGCTGCTGAAATTTTTGGAAGATAGCACTATTCAGTCAGTGGGTTCTCCGTTGTCTAAAACCGTGCAGGTGCAGGTTATCGCCGCCACGAATAAAGACTTACGCAGCCTGGTAGAATCAGGAGAGTTCCGCGCCGACCTCTACTATCGCCTTGCGGTATTGCCGATTGAAATTCCCCCTTTGCGCCAGCATCTGGAGGATTTACCGGTGTTGATTGATACGCTGCTGGCCCGTATCAACCGCGAGCGTCAGCCAGCGTTACAACTCACCGGCAATTGCCGCCAGCGCCTGATGAGTTACAGCTATCCGGGAAATATTCGCGAGCTGGTCAATATTTTTGAGCGTCTGGCAGTACTGGCCGATGAAGAGGCCCATGAACAACATTTGCCTCCCGAGTTTTTAGGCCAGCTAACCCCTCTTTTCTCCAGATCTACAGGAGATGAAACTGTATCCCAACCTCTGGCTATCCCGATGAGTAATGAAACCAGCGGTAATCTAAAGGCACAAGTGCAACAGTTTGAGCGATTGCTAATCGAACAGGCAGTACAACACCAGGGCAGCAAGCGTAAAGCAGCCCGCCATCTGAATATTGATATCGGTACACTTATCCGTAAGTTACAGCGCGGTTAACCCCTCGGACACAGGGATGTGTCATGCTCCAACATCATCCACTCGCCCCGTTTTAGTGCTGCAAAAATACCCACACCCCATCGCATTTTTGCCGTTATTCCCAATCAGCAATATAGCAAAACCATTTGTTATCAGAATGTTGCGCATATGGCACAACCTTTGCTTTAGATACTGGCTCGCCTTTTCCCTGGTGGGTTAATACATAGACGCTGAGCCATCAGGCCGGCACCTCTGGAGGAAAGACCATGCTCATCACGGGTATTAAAAGCAGGCCTATCTACGATGTCCTGCAACCCCTTGCCGGTGGCAAGCACCACATTATTGCCGGGCAAGGCAGCGGCGGCAGCGCAGTGCTCCGTCTGCTAAGTGAAATGCCGCACAGCGCACCGGTGCGCGTGCTCTACTCCACCGAAAGCTTTTCCGGGAATAACTTTCTGGCAGAGATCGAGATGCTGACAGGCATCGAGCTGGAGTTGTTCTCCAGCAATCACACGCTGGTTGAACGGTTACATGAATTGCTGGGGCAGTCGCGCATGGGAACGCGTCTGTATCTGGCTGGTTCGGAAAGCTTTATCGGTACCGCCATGCAGGCGGCAGATGCCATCAACTTGAATAAAGATGAAGTGCTGCGCGAACACTGCGGATCTTTCGTTCGTCGGGTGTGGTGCGTGCACTGTGATGGTTATACCGAAAACGTTACTCAACGGGTTTTCAACTGCCCGCACTGCGACTGCACTCTGGTGGTTCGCGACCACTATTCACGCCGCCTCGCCGCCTTTCAGGCAGTGAAGGCCGATGCCGAAGTCCCCGGCGAACTTCCGCAAGCAGAGGAGCTAGACACATGAGTCAAAGTACCGGAACTCTCCAGGTAAGAGTGGACCGCATTGACCGGGTCACCCCGGAGATTAAGCGTTTTACCCTGGTCTCCACCAGCGGCGAACATTTACCCCCTTTTTCCGGCGGTAGCAACCTGGTGGTGCTGATTCCGGATGCTGAAGGCACCCGCCGTAACGCTTACTCACTGATGAGCTCACCTTACGACACCAGCAGCTACCAGATTGCGGTACGCAAAGTGCCCGAAGGTCGCGGCGGTTCGGTGCGCATGCACGATGCAATTCAGGAAGGCGACGAGCTGGAAGTTTTGCGGCCGGTCAACTTGTTCCCGTTGAGCAAACACGCCCGCCTGCATCTGTTTATCGCCGGGGGCGTCGGCATTACGCCGGTATGCTCTCAGCTGGCCGAACTAAGACTGCGCGGTACGCCTTTTGAGGTTCACCTTGCCGTGCGCGGCGTCGAGCATGCGCGGCTTGGCGAGGAGTTGGTTCACGAATACGGTCCGGCTGTACATCTTTATCGCGGCGATCGCGGTGAACGGCTCAATATCTCTGAAGTTCTGGCCGACCGTCCATTGGGCAGCGATGTCTATGTGTGCGGCCCGGAGGGGATGATTCAGGATACCGTCGATGCTGCTCACGCCCACGGCTGGACGGATAGCCACATCCATTATGAACGTTTCCTCGAGCAAGGCAGCGCCGGTGAGGCCTTCAGCGTTACCCTGGCGCGTAGCGGCGCCACTATCAACGTATCCCCAGATCAAAGCCTGCTGGAAGCCGCCGAAGCAGCGGGACATGAAATTCCGTATCTGTGCCGTGGGGGGGCATGCGGTATGTGCGAAACCCGCGTCCTCGAACTCGATGGTGAAATATCGCATACCGACGACTGGCTGTCCGATGAGGACAAAGCCGCTAATAAAAAAATTATGCCTTGCGTATCCCGAGCTAAATGCGCGCGGCTGGTTATTGATTGCTAACGGAGAACCACCATGACTATCCAGTTCCGCCCTGACGAAACCTACCGCGATGACTATACCTATGCCAACAGCCCGGAGTGTATCGCCCGTGCGCCATGGCCGTTCCCTGATGATGAGTACATGTACACCATGAATCTGGAGCCACATGTTCCGGTAGGTGAGCATGCGTTGAAAGCCGTATTCGATATTGATGAACACTACATCAGCGAGTGCCGCGACCGGGCTATTACGCTCGAGAAAGATCCCGGTATGCATTACGTTTCGGCTCCGCACATGATGGAAGCGCAGTGGGATCTGCTGGAGTTAATCATGGAGTCCTACGCTAAAGATTATCCGGAGTATTTCTCTCTGGAGCGCGACGGCACCCGCTGGCACTGGACGAACTCACTGCTGAACATCGACGATACCTTTACCTTCGGCGATCCGAGCACGCTGCCTTACGAACCAATGGAATACATTACCCGCCAGGCCCAGGGCGACTGGGTGTTGCAGGAAGAGCGCGACGGAACCCTTTACTGGGGCGCGGGTATCGCCACTCAGCGTGCCGACTACTCCCTGCGTTTTAACCTTGGTATGGCCTGGCATGAGTTCCACGGCCCGGTTCCGCTACTAAAAGAGAGCGGTATGCTTGATCGCGCGCTGAAGTTTTTATTGCGCCTGCGCAACGGCCATCCGGTGCGCCGCCTTAACTGGTCGCTGACGGTTAATCCACGTCTCGATGTTTCCGCCGAAAGTCTGCCGGACTGGGCTCCGGATCGCACCACGGTTACCGCCGAAAACGCCGGTGAAAAAGTTTATCTGCGTATTGAGTTGCAGCCTTTACACCGCCTGCCGCGCAGTAACGCTATTGTCTTCCCGATTCGTACTTACCTTCTAAGCCTGCAGGATATCGCAACCAACCCGGTATGGGCTAAACGCATGCATCGGGTACTGAAAACGCTTAATCAGGAGCTGGTCGATTACAAAGGATTTACCCGCTACCGCGACCAGGCCGTCGAATGGCTGTCGCAATTTGATGAGGACTATGCCAGGGAGGAAGCCAAAACCGCCTGACAGACTACGCGTTTTATTCATTACAACAAAAGCCATTCACGGTGTTCCGGCGGGACCTGCGCCGCCGGACCAAAACACTAACTAACGCGCCGTTCTCATAAGCAATTCATTTTAAGGAAGGCAATATGGGTCATTCATCTGCACAAACTACCACGACGGCTGTCGATGACGATGCCGAACAGTTACGTGCTCTTGGTTACAGCTCTAACTTCAACCGTACTATGAGCCTGTGGGAGAACTTCTCTCTGGGCTTTACTTATCTGTCGCCGGTGGTGGGGGTCTACACGCTGTTTGGTCTGTGTCTGGCAGCAGGCGGCCCGCCGATGTTCTGGTCTTATCTGTTAATCGGCTGTGGTCAGCTCCTCGTTTGTTTAGTCTTTGGCGAGATAGTTTCCCAGTATCCTATTTCCGGTGGCGTCTACCCCTGGGCGCGCCGTCTGGTAGGCAAGCGCTGGGCATGGATGGTGGGCTGGGTTTATGCCTGGGCGCTGTGCGCTACTATCGCCGGTGTGGCGGTGGGTGCCGGCCCCTATCTTTCTGCCATGCTGGGTTTTGAAGCCAGTTCTAATGCCAGTATCTACATTGCTCTGGCGTTAATTCTGCTCTCTACCTGTCTGAATCTGGTGGGAACCAAACTCCTGGCTCGGGTGGCGATGTTTGGCTTCTTGTGTGAGTTGATTGGTGCCATCCTAGTGGGCGGCTACCTGCTCATGTTTGAACGCCATCAGCCGTTAAGCGTACTGTTCAATACCTTTGATTTGAATATCAATGGCTCTTATCTCCCGGCATTCCTTGCCGCTTCTCTGGCCGGTCTGTTCCAGTATTACGGCTTCGAAGCGTGTGGCGATGTGGCGGAAGAAACGCCGAATCCAGGCAAACGCATCCCTAAAGCTATGCGTATGACCATTTATATTGGCGGAGCGGCGGCAATGTTTGCCTGTCTGGCGCTCATTCTGGCGGTACCGGATATTCAGAAGGTATTGGCCGGCGAGGATACCGATCCGGTGGCGACCATTCTGGCTAATGCCTTTGGTCCGGTAGGTTCTAAGCTGGTGATGGCAGTGGTCATGATTTCATTTATCTCCTGCGTACTTAGCCTGCAGGCGGCTGCCAGCCGATTGCTGTTTGCCTATGCGCGCGATGAGATGATTGTCGGTAGCAATCTGCTTAAGCGTTTGTCAACAAACCACGTCCCCTCCTTCGCACTGGTGGTGAGCGGCGTGATTCCGGCAGCTATCGTGTGCCTGGGTCTGTTTATGGCCGATGCTGTTGCTACCATCGTCGGATTTGCCGCTATCGGCATTTACGTCGCTTTCCAGCTTATTGTTATTGCCGCCCTGATCGCCCGCTCTCGCGGCTGGCGTCCGAGCGGGCAGTTTACGCTACGCGGCTGGGGGTTCCTGGTGAATATCGGCGCACTGATTTACGGACTAGGCGCGATTATCAACATGGTGTGGCCGCGCAGTCCGGATGCTGCCTGGTACATTAACTACTCGATGATCCTGACAACAGTGGTTGTTATGGGGGCGGGCTTTATTTATATGCTGCTGGCTAAGCCTTATGACAAAGGCACGGCCCCTTACGCTGATGCATGGAAGCAAAAGCCAAAGGCACAGCACGGCACCTCAACGGCGCAAAGTAACGCACCGGAAATCGCTGGAGCCGCTGAGTAATCAACACCTCTTAGCGTATTTGCGTTCTAAGACAACCATAGAAATAGAAAAGGCAGTTGCTTCACAGCGGCTGCCTTTTTCTTTAACGATATATTTGTATCGAAGAGCCTTTACAGCGTCGGCTCCGGGCTGGCTTCGACATTAACCATCCAGGGAACGCCGAATTTATCTGTCAGCATGCCAAAGCCCAGCGCCCAGAACGTTTTGCCAAATGGCATTATCACTTTCCCCCCTTCAGCCAGGGCATTAAACCAGCGTTCCCCCTGAGGCAGACTGTCGGTTGCCAGGCTAAGCGAAAAACCGCTAAATCCGGCATCACCTTCTTGCGCGCCATCGCACAGCATAAGCATTCCACCCGGTACCTTGAGGGACGCATGCATAATTTGCTCCGGCGGGTAGTGCGACACCGCCGCACACTCTTCGGGTGGCGCTTCGCTAAAGCGCATCTTCATCAGTAATTCAGCATCAATAGCCCGCTGATAAAAAGCGATGGCCTGCTCGCTATTACCGTTAAAAAATAGATAGCCACCAAACTGTTGCATCGAAATATCCTCCATACTGCTGTAGGAAATTCATGGGGCAGGAACCATCGATGCGCAGCGCGATAGCCCTTAACCACATCCGCTAACAGAGACGTAATAGAACAATTATAGTGCAACAAGAATTGACGGGGAGATTAGCGTGGCTATGGAATATTTTCCACTTTCACTAAAGTTGAGAAATAATTTTGCGGATTGTTATATATGGGAGCTGATGCACAAAACAGGAACTATTTAATATAGGCAACCACGTAAGTGGCAATGGGATAGAAATTAAAATAATAACCCCGCACAGCCGCTATTATCGCTGCTGCACGGGGTGAAATACGATATGCCGTTAGTTATCCAGTTCACCCATCGACTGAACCTGGTCGCGGTTAATCTGCTGGGTAGTGCCGGTGCGGGCATCTTTATAAGATACCAGGCCGGTATCGTCATCTACCTGCGGCTTACCTTTAGTAATGATAGATTTACCATCGGTAGTGCGGATTTCCTGATTAGACGAGCAACCGGCAACAAATAAAAGACTGGCAGCAGTCAGTGAAGCGGTAATGAGTACTTTGGTTCGCATTTTATTTCCTCTTGCTTGATTGTCCTGACACCCAACCACTATAACCAACTCACTGCGCTTTATTTAATGGATTAGTCCGAATAACGCCATATTAATTAACAAATCAAACCACAATAACAAGGCGGATATTTAAAAAATAATCCGCCTTAGCACGCAATATTATGGAATATATCGCCAGATTTTTCTGGAGATATATTTAGCCACAGTCACCACCGGCTACCGGTAATATTGTGCCATTGATATAGCTGGCCTCGTCACTTGCCAGGAATAATATTGCGGCAGCCTGTTCGTCAATGGTCCCATAGCGATGCATAAAGCTGGTGGCGCAGGTTTGGTCTACAACCTGCTGATACCACTGACGTTCCTGGTCATCTGGTACCTCATTATTACGCGGCGTCACTCGCGGCGGCGCATCGGTACCACCGGGCGCGGTTGCATTAATACGAATACCTTTATCTCCATATTCAAAAGCCAGAGACTGCGTTAACGCATTAACGCCGCCTTTGGCCGCCGAATACGGCACCCGATTTACGCCACGAGTCGCCACCGATGAAACGTTGACGATAACGCCCTGCCCCTGCTCGAGCATATGTGGCAGCACCGCGCGACAACCCCATAGAGTGGGAAACAGCGAACGACGGATTTCGGCCTCAATTTGCTGCGGGCCGTATTCAGCATAGGGTCGGGCCCAGATGGTGCCGCCCACATTATTGACCAAAATATCCAGCCGCTCGTAATGCTGCTGAGCCTCTTCAATAGCCGCAGCCGTGCTATCCCACTGTTCGAGATCGGCCATCAGCGCCAGAACTTCATGTCCCTGGTCACGTAAAGCGCTGGCAAGTTCGGTGAGATGAGGCGAGCGGTCAATCAGCACCAACCTTGCACCTTCGCTGGCGGCCCGTTGCGCCACGCCGCGCCCGATTCCCTGGGCCGCGCCGGTTATTACCATCACTTTGTGATTAAAACGTCCGCTCATGCCGCCTGCTCCTGTGCCGGGGTGCCTGGGTTAAATTTCTCGTAATGGAAGCTGGCAGGAGAAATGTTTCGCTCATTAAAAGCGGCCAATACCGCATCCACCATGGGCGGCGGCCCGCACAGGTAGACATCCACATCGCCATCGTGAAGATATTGCGGCTCCATATGGTGGGTCACATAACCTTTGTGTTGGGCCTGGCTGGTTTCATCGGCCACGCAGATGCAGTAGCTGAACCCTGGCAGCCTGGCTTTAAGCGATTCCAGCTGCTCTTGTTTCACTACATCGCTATCCTGATTGACGCCGTAGATAAGATGCACCGATTGAGTGCTGGCGGCGCAAGCCAGGGTTTCCAGCATGGCCAACAGCGGAGCCAGGCCGGTTCCTCCAGCCAGCATCAGCAGCGGACGCTGCACCGGACGCAGGTAAAAGCTGCCCTGCGGCCCATGAATGGTCAGCGCATCTCCAGGCTGGGCGCGATTGGCCAGATAACCGCTCATGGCACCATCCGGTACGTGGCGAATCAGGAAAGTCAGGCCACGTTCGGCGTTTGCGCAGCTAAATGAGTAAGCGCGGGTCTGCGTGGTTCCTGGAATTTGCAGGTTCACATACTGTCCCGGCAGCCACGAGATTGGACCTTGTGCGTCCAGCGTCAGTTCAAATACCCCTGGCGACGGCGCATCCACCGCCACAACTTTACCCTCGATCTGAGCCGGGGCGGTTTTACATAGCGCCGAAGCCATTGGCACTTCGATTACGCAATCGCTGGATGGCACCATCTGGCAGGTAAGCACCAGTCCCTGCTCCTGTTCCTGCTCACTGAGCGCTTCTTCAAGAAAATCATCACCCAGCTCGTAATCACCGGCTACACCACGGCATTTACAGGTACCGCAGACACCGTCTGAACAGTCCATCGGCAGATTGATTTTCTGGCGATATGCTGCATCAAGCACGGTTTCACCCGGGTTACATTCAATGAAGCGGCTGACGCCGTCTTCAAAATTAAGCGCGACGGAATAAGTCATAGTCACTCCTAAATATGGTAGATATCGATTACCTGATTGATGTAATCGTTATTGAGCTGGATGGTCTTGCGCATAATCTGGAAGCTATCGCCCAGAGGCTGCAACAGGCATTCGCTGTGTCCAAAGTAGCTCGCGCTCTGGTTATAGCGCTGGCTTAGCGTGCACCAGTTGTAACGCACGCGGATTTGCCCCTGCTCTTCACCCAGCAACTCGATATTGGTTATCTGATGAGTGGTACGCGGTTCTGGCGTACTGGCCGCCGAACGCTCGGTTTTGATGCGATAGATACGATCTTCAAGACCATCGCGCGAGGCGTAATAAATCAGCGACAGTTCACGCTGTGGATCGGTAGTCAGCGTGTCGTCATCGCGCCAGCACGGCATCCAGTACACCACCTGCGGGTGGTAACAGTTCAGCCAGTCGTCCCATTGCCGGTCATCAAGCAGGCGCGCCTCACGGTAGAGAAACTGGCTAATCGCAAAGTGAAGATCACGCATCTGGAGCCTCCTGTTGCTGAGCTTTACGCAGTGCTGCCAGCAGTGTCTGCTGCCAGTGGTGGTGATGGGTGATGTACAGCGCTTCATCTTCCGGACGATCGCCGCTCAGTTTTGGATTCATACCTATCTGACGGGCGTTTTCATCAGGGCCTTGTAGCCAGCGGGTCGCACCCCGGCTCATATCGCTAAACTCGGCCAGCCCGGCGCTGTAGCCCTGCTGGCAGGCACGGAACTCCTCCAGGTCATCAGGTGTCCCCATACCGCTGACATTAAAGAAATCCTCATACTGACGGATGCGCAATGCCCGCTCGGCGTCGCTTTCACCTTTCGGCGCGAAGCAGAAAATCGTCACTTCGGTTTTATCAACCGCCAGCGGGCGCACTACGCGCAGTTGAGTGGAGAATTGATCCATCAGATATAGGTTGGGATACAGACACAGGTTGCGGGTCTGACCGACCATCTGCCCGGCGCGCTGCTCACCAAAGCGCTCAACGAGCCGCTCACGGTGATTGAATACCGGTCTGACTTCGGGATTAATCGCCTGAGTCCACAGCAGCATATGGCCGTTGTCGAAGCCATATACCCCGCCCGCACTTTTTGACCAGCCATTGGCGTCCACGGTATGGGTCGCATTCGCTTCATAGTTACGACGCGACATGGTAGAGGCGTAGTTCCAGTGCACCACCGAAACGTGATAGCCGTCGGCGCCATTTTCCATTTGTAGTTTCCAGTTACCTTCATAGGTATATGTGGAAACGCCGCTCAACACCTCCAGCCCTTCTTCTGCCTGATCAACTATCAGGTCGATGATTTTGCTGGTGTCGCCCAGCCATTCATCGAGGGTTACTACGTCAGCAGAAAGGCTACCGAACAGGAATCCTCGATAGTTGGCAAAGCGCGGCATGGCTTTAAGATCGTGCGAGCCGTCCTGTTTAAAGCACGGCGGATAGCCGCCGGTTTTCTCATCTTTAGCTTTAAGTAGCTTGCCGTTGTTACTAAAAGTCCAGCCGTGGAACGGACAGGTAAAGGAGCTTTTATTGCCGCTACGGCGGGAGGCCAGCATCGCGCCGCGATGCGAGCAGCTGTTGATCATGGCGTGTAATTCGCCCTGCTTATCGCGAGTAATCATGACCGGCTGGCGGCCAATGGTCAGCGTGTAATAATCACCCGGTTCTGGGATCTGGCTTTCGTGAGCGAGGAAAACCCAGTTACCTTCGAAGATGGTGGCCATCTCCAGTTCAAACAGTTCAGGGTCGGTAAAAATCGAGCGACGACACTGATATTTTCCGGCGGCTTCGTCAATAACCAGCGCCTGGTTGACTTTATCTTCCAAATCGCGGGCAAAGGATGGGCGTGTCATTGTCATAAATGACCTCGTTATTATTTGTCAGGGAATGAATTCCCGGCACCGAAGTGCCGGGCGGGACACAATCAGGACTCGAGGGCGCGCAGGCGTTTGATACGCTGTTCTTCTTGCTCTCTCTGGGTTGGTGCCAGGGCGAAATCAAAGCGCACTTCGGTATGCGGGCCATCGATGTCGCGTTCGGCAGCCAACTGGCTATCGGTCACTTTTACCGGTGCGGCAATCAGGCCATCACGGGTGGCAAAAGCGAAGTCATCCCACAGGTATTCATCGCCATCGAGGTTTATCTGGGTAGTCAGGTGCTTGTAACCCGGAGCCGACACGAAGAAGTGGATATGGGCCGGGCGATTTCCGTGGCGGCCAAGCTGATTCAGCAGTGCCTGAGTCGCGCCATCCGGCGGGCATCCGTATCCAGAAGGTACGATGCTGCGCGCGCTATAGCGACCATCCGGGCCGGTTTTCACCCGACGACGCAGGTTGAATTCGCTCTGTGATTTATCAAAGAACGAATAGTTACCCAGCGTGTTAGCGTGCCAGATATCAACGATGGCATTCGCGACCGGCTGACCGTCGGTATCCAGCACCTGACCATGCAGCCACATCACTTCACCATTATCTTTACCGTCGTCCATGCGCGCGTGTTTATCACTGAGCGGCGCACCGGCCACATACAGCGGCCCTTCAATCGTGCGCGGGGTACCGCCGTTGTCACCCGCAGCCGCCGCTTTAGCATCGGCGCGCAGGTCGAGGAAGTGCTCCAGCCCCAGCCCGGCAGCCAGCAGAGCTGCTTCCTGACGACCGCCGAGGAAATGCAGGTAGTTCACCGCATCCCAAAACTCCTCATCGGTAACGTCGTTTTCTTCGATAACCGCACACAGGCTGGTAATCAGCTGTTGCATTATCTTTTTAAAGCGCGGATTGCCACCTTCGACCGTAAATCCGCTGCTGATGTTGATTAACTGCTGCACCTCTTCAGTATTCAAAATTTTTACAGACATCGTGTGTGTCCTCATTATTGTTAGGGTACGGGTAATTTTGCTTAGCTTGCAGTTAGCGGTCGTCGTCGCGAATTGAAGACGGATGGCGGCACAGCGCCTCGACCTTAATATCCATGTAGGGGTAAAGCGGTAGCTCCATCAGGATGTCATGTAACTCTTGTGGGCTGTCGACATCGAAAATGCTGACATTGGCGTACAGGCCGGCCACTCGCCAGATATGTCGCCATTTGCCTGAGCGCTGAAGCTGCTGGGAGTAGGCCTTTTCACGCGCCTTAATTTCTGCCGCCTGCTCGGCTGGCATAGTGGTGGGAATATTTACCGTCATATCTACTTTAAATAGCATCACATCCTCCGTTAGCGGCGCGCGTAATGGGCCAGCTTATCCAGATCAATTTCTACGCCCAGCCCAGGCAGCGCCGGGAGCTCCACCCCGCCGTTGCGGTAGTTCAGCGGCGTGGCCACAATGTCATCCTTCAGCAACAGCGGGCCGAACATTTCGGTGCCTATCGCTAACGGCAGGGTTGACCAGGCATGTAATGAAGCGACCGTGCCGAGCGTGCCTTCCAGCATGGTGCCGCCATAGAGCCCAATACCGGCTGCCAGCGCGGTCTGCGCCAGATGAAGCGCCTGTGCCGGGCCTCCGGCTTTGGCAATTTTGAGCGCGTACGCGCCGCGAAATCCTGCCGCCGCCAACGCGTAACCGTCGTGGCTGTCGGCTACGGCTTCATCGGCCAGCATCACCGCGGAAAATCGCTGACTCAGGGCTACCAGACCGGCTTTATCCCATAGCGGCAGCGGCTGCTCGATAACCTCTACGCCCCCCTCTTCCAGAGCGGCAATTCCCCGCAGCGCGCTGGAGTAATCCCAGGCCTGGTTGACGTCCACCCGAATACTGACCTGCTCACCGAGTGCGGATTTAATCGCCAGGGTATGAGCAATATCCGTTTTAAGATCGCGAGCACCGATTTTGAGCTTGAAGGCGTTGTGGCGACCTTCGTCCAGCAACCGCTGCCCCTCTTCTATATCCCTGGCGGTATCGCCGCTGGCCAGCGTCCATAACACCGGCAGGCTGTCGCTAAGGCGTCCGCCTAATAGCGTGCTGACCGGTACACCTAATGATTTACCCTGAGCATCAAGAAAAGCGGTTTCCAGCGCTGACCGGGCAAAGCTATTGCCTTTAACTCGCGCCTGCATAAACCGGGTTAGCGCTTCTACGCCGCTGAAGGTCTGGCCACAAATGGCCGGAGCCAGATAAGTTTCAATCGCGGAGCGAATGCCCTCCGGGCTTTCCGGGCCATAGCTCAGGCCGCCGATAGTGGTGGCTTCACCCCAGCCGGTTACGCCTTCAGCGCACTCCATGCGGACGATGGTCAGGGTCTGGCAGCCCATGGTGGCCATCGATAGTTTGTGCGGGCGAATGGTGGGGATATCCACCAGCCAGCACTGAATTGACTCAATGGTTAACGACACTGGATATCTCCTCACAGATAAAGTCTTTCAACTGCTGGCTGAACTGCAGCCCGCAGGAGATGTTCGACAGATGCGATGCCGGCAACGTAATCAACCGGGCATCCGCTGCCCGCGTCACAATATCTTGTGCCTCAGCAACGCCAGTTACCGGGTCATGGCTTCCGGCAATAACCAGCATCGGGCGGGTCATTGCCGGTAGTTCGGCCCTTAAGTCCGCCGTCGCCAGCGCTTCGCAACAGGCGGCATAGCCCTGTGGGTTCAGCCCGGCGAGCGTGGTAATTAAAGCCTTCACTACTTCAGGCTGCTGCTGGCAGAAACCGGGAGTGAACCAACGGCTGGCAGAGCCTTCCGCCACCGGCTCCATTCCCTGCTCGCGCACCAGTTTTGCCCGCGCCAGCCAGCCTTCCGGCTCGCCGATACGCGCTGCGGTGTTAGCGATGGCGATAGCGCTAAAACGCTCCGGCGCATAGCGGTTAAGCCACATACCGGTCAGACCGCCCAGCGAGATACCGCAGAAAGCGGCACGTTCGATATTCAGCGCGTCCAGCAAATCCACCACGTCACGCCCCAGTCGCGCGAGTGTGAGCGGCTCAGCTGGCAGTGGAGTACCGCCGTGACCCCGGGTGTTGTAGCGCAGTACCCGAAAGTGCTGACGCAGTAGCGGCATCTGCACCTGCCACATATCCCAGGTGGTACCGAGTGAGTTTGAGAGCACCAGAACCGGCGCGTTTTCCGGGCCGTCGAGCCGATATTCAATCTCCATTTCGTCACCTCACACGCGTTCAATAATCATGGCGATACCCTGCCCCACGCCGATGCACATGGCGCAAAGGGCGTAGCGGCCCCCGGTGGCTTTGAGCTGCCACATGGCGTTCATCACCACGCGACCGCCGGAAGTTCCCAGCGGGTGGCCGAGGGCAATCGCCCCGCCGTTCGGGTTAATGCGCTCATCGTCATCACTTAGCCCCAGCGCACGGGTGACGCTGAGTACCTGGGCGGCGAAGGCTTCGTTAATTTCAATGGTGTCCATATCTTTGAGCGTCAGGCGCGCCTGGCTTAATACTTTGGTTATCGCCCCGACCGGACCATAACCCATGATGGTGGGCTGTACGCCGCTCACGGCGCTGGCGACAATTCGCGCCTGCGGCGTCAGCTGGTTGCTGTCCAGAGCCGCTTCACTGGCCAGGAGCAACGCACAGGCACCATCGTTCAAACCTGAGGCGTTTCCGGCGGTGATGGTTCCGGCGCTATGAACAACCGGCTTAAGCTGGCTCAACGCCTCAAGGCTAGTCGCACGCGGATGCTCATCCTGGTCAAAAATCTGCGGCTGCTGGCCGCGCTTAACCGCCGGGATTGTTACCGGCGTAATTTGCGGCTGGTAAAAGCCATTGTGCTGGGCGCGGGCGGTAAGCTGCTGGCTGCGCAGGGCAAATTTGTCCTGATCTTCACGGCTAATCGAAAAGCGCTGGGCCAGGTTTTCCGCAGTTTGTGGCATGCTTTCCGTACCGTATTCCGCCTGGAGCGCCGGGTTGATAAAGCGCCAGCCCATGGTGGTATCTTCCAGCTGCATGGCCCGGCTGTAGGCGCTCTGCGCTTTGCCCATAACAAACGGTGCCCGGGACATACTTTCAACGCCGCCTGCAATCAGCAGATCCATCTCTCCGCTTTTAATCGCCCGCGCCGACCAGGCCAGAGCATCAAGGCTGGAACCACACAGCCGGTTAACCGTCACGCCAGGAACCGCAACCGGTACTCCTGCCAGCAACAGCGCCATACGCGCAACATTGCGGTTGTCTTCCCCGGCCTGATTAGCGCAACCCAGCACCACATCGTCGATGGTTTCCGGGTTAAGGTGCGGGTGGCGGCTGAGTAAGTCACGGATGACCAGCGCCGCCATATCATCGGGGCGAACCGGCGCTAACGCGCCGTTTAAACGTCCGAATGCGGTGCGGCGGGCATCACAGAGAAAGGCTTGCGGCATAGCGTGGCTCCTCGTTGAACAAATTAAATTGCAGCTCGACCGGAGTGACGTTTTGTAGTTCGCCAGGAGAAATCCCGGCAAACAGTTCGCGTACCACTACGCCGCCAGGGGTGATATCCATCACTGCCATATCGGAGTAAATGCGGGTAATACAGGCAATGCCGGTCAGCGGATAGCTACATTCAGCCACCAGCTTGCACTCCCCTTTTTTAGTCAGATGTTCGGTCATCACAAACACCTGGCGAGCGCCGATGGCTAAATCCATGGCTCCGCCCACCGCCGGAATCGCCCCCGGCTTGCCAGTGCTCCAGTTAGCCAGGTCGCCACGCGCTGAAACCTGATAGGCACCCAGCACACAGATATCCAGATGGCCACCGCGCATCATGGCGAATGAGTCGCCGTGGTGGAAATAACAGCCCCCCGCCAGTAGTGTTACCGGCTGCTTACCGGCATTAATAAGTTCAGGATCTTCCGCACCCGGCTCGGGGGCCGGTCCCATGCCAAGGATGCCGTTTTCGCTGTGCAGAAAGATCTCGCGGTCCGTCGGCAGATAATTGGCAATCTGCGTCGGCATACCGATGCCTAAATTGACGTATGCCCCTTCCGGAATATCTTTGGCGATGCGCGCCGCCAGCTGTTGATGAGTCAGTTTTTCCATTGCTTTATCCTCAGGCCGTCAGGTGTAATGGCGCGTCGGCGACGCTGACCACCCGTTGCACGAAAATCCCCGGCGTTATCACACCTTCGGGATCAAGCTCACCCAGCCTGGCGATCCCTCCTACCTGAGCAATGGTGCAACGCGCAGCCATCGCCATGATCGGCCCAAAGTTACGTCCGGTCTTTTCATACACCATGTTGCCCCAGCGATCCGCCAGGCGGCCTTTGATCAGGGCGAAGTCGGCTTTAAGCGGCATCTCCAGCACGTAGTGACGGCCATCGATCTCCCGGGTCTCTTTGCCTGCGGCAAGTTCAGTGCCGTAACCGGTTGGGGTAAAAATAGCGCCCAGGCCCGAGCCGCCGGCCTGAATGCGCGCTGCCAGGTTGCCTTGTGGCACCAGCTCCAGCTCTACATCGCCATTGCGATACAGCTCATCAAATACCCATGAATCGCTCTGACGCGGGAAGGAGCAGATCACCTTTTTAACGCAACCGGCTTTGAGCAGCGCCGCCAGACCATAGTCACCGTTCCCGGCATTGTTACTGATAAGCGTGAGCTGTTTAGGGTTGCGGCGAATCAGCGCGTCCAGCAGTTGCTCCGGCTGGCCTGCCGGGCCGAAGCCGCCGACCATCACCACCGCACCGTCGTGAATATCAGCCACCGCGTCATCGACTGAGGTACAACATTTGTTAATCATTCATTTCTCCTGAAGCCGTATACACCAGCGTCATTTAGGCTCTGCCATCAAATTAGGTAACAGTTGATTAACAAACAAGTGCGAATATCAGATCTTTGTGCGATTATCGGCACATTCGACGAGCGGTATTCGGTTTTGTGACGACTGTTCACAATTTGGCCTAAACCGCACGCAGTGTTTGGAAAATAAAAATAACATATTGATTTAACAGATTATTGGTGATGGAAATGGTCAAAGAAGATAATGAACTGCGCTGGATGGCTGAGTTACAGGAACTGATTAACGGGCGCTATAAGGGCGATCCTAACTTTATGGCATCTCTGGCTCGCGGGCTTCAGGTGTTGCAGGCATTTCGCCCCGATTACACCAGCCTGAGTGTGTCCCAGCTCAGCGTTTTGACCGGTATTCCGCGCGCCGCCGTGCGCCGCTGCCTGTACACCCTGAGTGCGCTGGGCTTTGTCCACGCGCCCGATGGCCGCCACTATCAGCTGTTGCCGCGCGTACTTAGCATCGGCTATGCCTACTTGCAGTCTTCTGACCTTGCCCGTTCGGCGCAAAATGCCCTCGAATATTTAAGCCGTCAGCTTGAGGAATCATGCTCGGTAGCAACCCTCGATGGCGATGAAATACTGTATATCGCCCGCGCCTCGGTAAAACGCATCATGAAGATTAATCTGGGGCGCGGCAGCCGCCTTCCCGCTTATGCCACCTCCATGGGCAATGTGTTATTGAGCGAGCTGTCTCCCGCGGCGCTCGATGGTTACTTTTCACGGGTCACTTTAGCTCCGCTCACCCCCTATACCATTACCGATGAAGCCGAACTGCGCGAGCGGTTAAAAACCATCAAAAGCCAGGGTTTTGCCATTAACGATCAACAGCTTGAGCTGGGGCTGCGTTCTATGGCAGTGCCGATGTATGCCCGTAAAGGCGGCGTGGTGGCAGCGCTAAATGTGGGAGTCAATGCCGCGCAAATGACCAGTCAGGAGCTTCAGAGCCGCTTTTTACCGTCATTGCAGCGTTCGGCAATGGAACTGGCTTTACTGCTCTGAGGAGGCGAAAAGCAGTTTTCAGTCAGCGCGTTGCAAGGTAGTCTCAGAAGAACGCCAGATATTAATACTGGTGATAAAACAATAACGATAACGACTTTGACTGGGATAAAAATATGGAGACAGCCCTCGCATCGCCCCCCGGTAAATCTGACCGGGTCAGAGCCAGGCGCGCCGCGCTCGGCAGCTTTGTCGGCGCCGTGGTCGACTGGTACGATTTTCTGCTATATGGCATCACCGCTGCCCTGGTTTTTAACCGCGAGTTTTTTCCTCAGGTCAGTCCGACAATGGGCACCCTCGCCGCTTTCGCTACCTTTGGGGTAGGCTTTTTGTTCCGCCCCCTGGGTGGCATTGTGTTTGGCCACTTTGGCGATCGGCTGGGCCGAAAAAAGATGCTCATGCTAACGGTGTGGCTAATGGGCGGCGCTACGGCATGTATTGGCCTGCTGCCGAATTTCGCCACCATCGGCTGGTGGGCGCCGGTGCTACTGGTGACGCTGCGGGCGATTCAGGGTTTTGCGGTAGGCGGTGAATGGGGCGGCGCAGCGCTGCTGGCCGTTGAGAGCGCCCCACGCAATAAAAAAGCGTTTTACAGCAGCGGCGTACAAATTGGCTATGGCGTCGGGCTGTTGCTCTCCACCGGTTTGGTTTCGCTGATGAGCATTTTACTCAGCGATAGTCAGTTTATGAGCTGGGGCTGGCGGATTCCTTTTCTGGCCAGCCTGATTTTAGTTTTTATTGCCTGGCGGGTACGCCGTCGAATGGAGGAGTCCCAGGAGTTTCTCGACCAACAGGCAGCAGCACCGGTCGCTAATAAGTCGCTGCCGGTACTAGAAGCACTGCGTCGGCATCCGGGTGCTTTTGTATTCATCATCGCTCTGCGGCTGTGCGAACTGCTGACGATGTATATCGTTACCACCTTTGCCCTAAACTATTCAACCATGAACCTTGGCCTGCCGCGCGAGTGGTTTTTAAATATCGGCCTGCTGGTGGGCGGATTGAGCTGCCTGACGATTCCGCTGTTCGCCATTCTGGCCGACCGTATCGGGCCGCGGCGTATTGCCCTGACCGGCGCACTGATTGGAGCCATATGCGCCTTTCCGTTTTTCTACGCCCTGGAGGCCCGCTCCTGGTTTGCCATGGTAGCGCTGGCTTTATTGCTGGCGAATATCGCCCACGATATGGTGGTTTGCGTACAACAACCGTTATTTACCGCCCTGTTTGGTGCACAATATCGCTATAGCGGCGCGGGCGTAGGTTATCAGGTGGCAAGCGTTGTCGGCGGTGGTTTTACGCCTTTTATCGCGGCACTGCTGGTCACTCTTTCTGGCGGCTCGTGGCACGGCGTGGCGTGGTATTTACTGGCCGGATGCCTGCTGTCTGCCTGGGCGGTCTGGCGCATGCCTGCCAAAGCGCCATCTTCCATCAGTCCCCATTGATGGCAACGGGAATCACTGGATTAATTAAGAGGTATCCAAATGAACGCATCCTCACAGCCATTCCTCACCCCCGATGAGGCAATTACTCAGCTGGAAGCACTGTATCAACAGTCTGTCGCCGCACTGCGGGACAGCATCAGCGAATTTATCGCCAGCGGAACCCTGCCGGAGCAGGCCGCACGTCAGCAGGGGCTGTTTGTTTACCCGGAACTGCGGGTTTGCTGGGACGGAGAGCACAGTAAGCCGGTCAAAACCCGGGCCTACGGACGTTTTACCCATTCAGGGTGTTATACCACTACCATCACCCGTCCAGAGCTATTTGGCCATTACCTGAAAGAGCAGTTGAATCTGCTGTATCACGACTATGACGCCCAGATTGAAGTGCGCCTTTCGGCCCATGAAATTCCTTATCCCTATGTGATTGACGGGTCTGACCTGGCGCTTGACCGGTCGATGAGCGCCGGGCTGGCGCGCCATTTCCCGACCACTGAGCTGGCGCAAATTGGCGATGAAACCGCCGACGGATTATTCCATCCCACCGAAGCCTATCCGTTATCGCATTTCGATGCCCGCCGGGTCGATTTTTCGCTGGCAAGATTGCGCCACTACACCGGCACCCCGGTCGAACATTTCCAGCCCTTTGTGCTGTTTACCAACTACAACCGCTATGTAGATGAGTTTATCAGCTGGGCCTGCGAACAAATTATCGACCCCGATAGCCCGTACATTGCGCTGTCATGCGCCGGTGGTGGCCTGGTTACCGCCGATACCCAGCAGCCGGAGTTGGCAGTTTCAGACCTGGCGTGGAAAAAGCACCAGATGCCGGCCTATCACCTGCTGACCAAAGAGGGCCAGGGGATTACGCTGATCAACATTGGCGTCGGCCCGTCGAATGCCAAAACTATCTGCGACCATCTGGCGGTACTGCGCCCGGCGGCCTGGCTGATGATTGGCCATTGCGGAGGCCTGCGCGAAAGCCAGCAGATTGGCGATTATGTACTGGCTCACGCCTACCTGCGGGACGATCACGTGCTGGATACCATGCTGCCACCGGATATTCCTATCCCAAGTATTGCCGAGGTACAGCGGGCGCTGTATGACGCCACCAAAGAAGTAAGCGGCATGCCGGGAGAAGCGGTGAAACAGCGGCTGCGCACCGGTACCGTGGTGACTACCGATGACCGAAATTGGGAGCTGCGCTACTCCGCCTCTGCCCTGCGTTTTAACCTAAGCCGTGCGGTTGCCATTGATATGGAGAGTGCCACTATCGCCGCCCAGGGATATCGCTTCCGGGTACCTTACGGCACCCTGCTTTGCGTGTCCGATAAGCCACTACACGGAGAGATTAAATTACCAGGCCAGGCTAATCGTTTCTATGAGGGCGCTATTTCTGAACATTTACAGATAGGCATCCGGGCCATTGACCTGCTACGCGCCGAAGGTGAACGCTTGCACTCTCGCAAGTTGCGCACCTTTAATGAGCCGCCATTCCGTTAATTGCCGCAGTTTGATAAAACTTTTAGCGCGGGCTGAATAAAAAATGCTTCAGCCCGCCGCTTTTATAACTTATCTGCTGAATTTATCGACGAACAAACCTTTTACCCGAAACAAGCTTTGACAATCACTTAGGGGGCCATTACTATGCACCCCGTTCACACGATTCCTCTGTAGTTCAGTCGGTAGAACGGCGGACTGTTAATCCGTATGTCACTGGTTCGAGTCCAGTCAGAGGAGCCATATTTAGAGAAGGCCGCTTAAGGAAACTTAAGCGGCCTTTTTGCTTTGGCATATTTGTCCTTTTCACGGCAACTCTCGCCGAAAGTCCCGAATTCTCGCCAATTCCAGCCATTGGTAGCCCGACCGCTAACATCCAGGCTACGCTTATCACTCACCGATGCACTTCATTGTCCTTAGTTCAGGAGCCGTCAATGACCAGACAGGATGTACTGTTTCCCCCAAGAAATCCCTCCCTGCACGATAGTGAAACGCAGATTTGGAACTGGGCAGCAAACAGTCGGTTAGCCCCGCGTAGTAGCCTGCAAGTCGCGAGCAGCATAGAACAGGTGCAAGAGCTGGTTGCGGCCTGTCCGGGGAAGGTTCGGGTTGCCGGAAACCGGATGTCGGCGGGAAGAATGCTGTCGCTGGATAATCAGCAGGATATTTTGCTTGATATTACCCCGCTTTCAGGCCTTCTTAGCAGCACCACTGATAGCGTCACCTTCGGTGGCGGTACGCATCTGCATGAGGTTTTTGAGGTGCTGACATCAATGGGCCGAATGCTCAATGCTTCTCCCGGCGTTATCGCAGCCCAAACGCTAGCTGGCGCAATTTCTACCGGTACCCATGGTCAGGGCTTAAGCCAAAGTTCACTGGCGGACGAGGCGCTGGCGATAAGCTTTGTGGATGCAGCCGGAGAACTGCACGAGTGGCGACGCGATCACCATCAGTTTGCCGCCCTTCAGCTGGGGCTGGGTACGCTCGGCGTTATCTGTGCGGTAACGTTGCGCACCCGCCCGGCAACGACCTTTACCTGTTTTAAACAGGCCACCAGCGCCCAAAATCTGGGGGATGATATCTTGCGTTGGAACCATGAATGGCAATTCAGTAAATGCTGGTGGTTCCCGGATGAAAACAAAGTGCATGCCTGGAATGCGCGGGAAACCACGGCGGCGGAGCATGATATCTGGCTGGCAGGGCACCGGCAGCTTATCGAACAAAAGCAGACCAATAGCGCGATGAACCGCACCGTGGATAACACCCTAAGCCATATGCGGCGCGATACCCGTATCGTCGATGACAACGGCAAACCCTTTCGCACCGTGACACGATTTAAGGATTTCTCCGACGTTATTGGCGATATCTATCAGGTGTTTTGCCGTGGAATAGCCACACCGCAGATTAATATTGAAATCGGCGTGCCGCTGGCTGATGCACCTGAAATTATCGATAAGATTCGTCACTGGCATCAGTCAGCCCGCCCCCATCTGCACTATCCGATAATCCTGCGCGCCACTGGTTCGTCTGACGCCTGGCTCAGTCCGGCTCAGGGCCAGCCAACGCTGTTCTTCGGCTTTGTAGTCTACTACGCCGCAGACGGCAGCCTGTCGCCCTCCGGACTGGAGTTTTTGCGCGCGGTAGAGAAGCTGCTGGCGGAATGCGGCGGCCGCCCGCACTGGGGAAAATATTTCCAACCCCAGCTATATGACTGGCAACGGCTCTACCCGTACTGGGCTTCCTTTAGCGAAACCCGTCTGGAACTGGATCCTCACGGGAAGTTTAGTAATGATTTTTGTGCGGATTTACTCAAATGAATATGGATAAACCCTGTGCCTGGGTAACGCTACTCACCCAGCCCGGCTATCTGCCAGGAGTATTAGCGCTGGCGCGCTCGCTGAAAAGACAGGATAGCATTGCACCGTTAGTCGTGATGGTAACGCCAAATATTGAGCCGGATTTGCACCACCAGCTCACTCAGGCCGGTTGCCTGATTCACCCGGTAAATGCGATTGGTCCCGATCCATCATTAGCGCAAAGCTATGCCAATGCCCGCTTTGCCGAAGTCTGGGCCAAGCTGGCGGTGTGGCAGCTAGAAGAGTATCGCCAGTTGGTGTTTCTCGACGCCGATATGCTGGTCATACGCAATATGGATGAGCTGCTAACAATGGAGCTGCCGGATAATGGCCGCGGTATTGCCGCCTGCCACGCCTGCCGCTGTAACCCGCGCCAGCTTGCGGAATACCCAGCCGACTGGCGGCCACAAAACTGTTATTACAGCTACTGCGACTCGCCGGAAATGGTTGCTTCACCCGCGCCGCCATTTGAAAACTACCTCAACGGCGGTTTGCTGGTGCTGCAGCCTGGCCGGGATGTTTATCAGGATATGATGGTACAGCTTGCCAAAGTTCGTGATTTAAGCGCCTATGTTTTCGCCGAGCAGGATTTTCTCAACCACTATTTTCGAGGCCGCTGGCAGCCGTTGCATTATGGCTACAATGCGTTGAAAACTCTGGCGCACCAGCATCCGAAAATGTGGGATCTGACTCGAGTGAAGAACCTGCATTTTATTCTGGATAAACCCTGGGAACAGCGCCCGCAGCCCAGCCATCCCTGTTACCCATTGCATCAGCTATGGTGGCAGGTGATTGAGTAAACTATCGAAAGAGGTTTTTGGCCCGCTCAGCGGGCTAGTTGTTAGCAGGCTCGTTTCCCTGAGAACTACCTGACAGAGGCTTTCTCGCGCCTCGTCAGCCTTTGAGCGGAGATTATTTATAACCAGCGCTCCGAAATATCCGCACAACGGTTGTCTGGAACAACTCAGTATATTGACTCCGAATCCAGCGAATTTAACTGGTGGATATTCAAATGGAGGCGATGTTTTTAACATCGCCTCTTCTTGTTATTTGGTTTCCACGGGTGATCGCGGAGGGCGCGGATATTTTTGCAGCCAGCGCCCGCTTATCATTCGCCAGTAGAACAGCACGCCGCGCACTGCCCAATCCAGGAACATCCCCAACCATACGCCAACGACACCCATCCCCAGCATAATACCGAGAATGTAACCCGCAACGATACGACAGCCCCACATTCCGAGCAGTGAAACCCACATGGCGAAGCGCGCATCGCGCGCGCCTTTCAGACCGGCAGGCAACACCCATGATGCGGCCCAGATAGGCATAAACGCGGCATTCAGCCACAGTAACACTTTTACCACTTCACGTACTTCCGGGTCACTGGTGTAGAACGATGCCAACAGCCCGGCAAAGGGCGCGCTACCCCAGGCGATAATGGTCAGCCCGATAGTGGCGAGCCAAAAAATGTGGCGCAACTGTAGCTCTGCCTGAGCAATCTCACCTTTACCCAGACGTCGGCCAACAATGATGGTCGATGCTGAACCGAGGGCATTACCGGGCAGGTTGATAAGGGAAGCTACCGAGAAAGCAATAAAGTTACCAGCGATGACGCTGGTGCCCATCCCGGCGACAAACATCTGAGTGAGCAACTTACCGCCATTAAATAACACG
Source organism: Salmonella enterica subsp. enterica serovar Choleraesuis (assembly GCA_022846635.1). Classification (GTDB taxonomy): domain Bacteria; phylum Pseudomonadota; class Gammaproteobacteria; order Enterobacterales; family Enterobacteriaceae. The sequence continues at coordinate 1,461,973 of AP025685.1, read as the reverse complement.
GATTCAACGCTGGCCGGGATGCCAATCCCCAGCACTTCAACCAGAATGCCCCATTTAAGCGGAGTGAAATAACTTCTGAGCGTGATATGCAGCGCCGGAGTAAAACCAATCATCAGCACCCACAGAATCGCCACCGCACCGATATAGCGTGAAATGGTGATACCAAGACCGGCACCGATAAAGCCCAACCCATCCCAGCCGGGCAGGCCGTAAATCAAGATGCTACTAATGATGATGTTAAGGATGTTCATCCCGCCGTTGATGAGCAGCGGTATTTTAGTATTTCCCGCGCCGCGTAGCGCACCACTACCAATCAGCGCAATTGCCGCCGCCGGGTAACTCCATACGGTTAGCTGTAGATAAGTCAGAGCCAGCGCTTTTACCTGAGGCGTAGCTTCACCGGCGATAACATCAATTATCTGCTCACCGCATAAATGAATCCCCCCCGCCATCAGTACCGCTACCACTGTCATTAAAACCAGCGACTGCCGCGCGGCGGCCCGGGCTCGCTTACGATCGCGTTTACCCAGGCTGAAGGCCACCACCACCGTCGTCCCGAGATCGACAGCGGCAAAAAAGGCCATAATCACCATATTGAAGCTATCGGCCAGACCAACACCGGCCATCGCCTCTTTACCGAGCCAGCTTACCAGGAAGGTACTAAGTACCCCCATCAGCAGTACGCAGGTATTTTCAATTAAAATCGGTACCGCCAGCGGTAAGATCTCGCGCCAGTATAAAACCCGATAGCTGGAGCGCCGCTGATACCAGCGGGTACGGTGAAGCGCATCGCGCATCGTATTGTAGGGATTCAAGAATGGGGCCTGCTATGTCGGCAACAACGGCATTTTCAAATGATGAGCCAGAAATGAAATACTGGCAATAAATTCGCATAAAGGATGGATGATTTGGTGTTTTTCACCCTGCCCTGCGTTTTAGCTGGTGAAAGCCACTAATTGTCAGTGGAATTAGGGTGTAGTCAGGATAATGCTCTATACCTAGTGGGTTACGGCGATTTTACCCACATCATTGGGTGGTTTTTACCTCCTGATGGTCAATTGTTCGGCAAACGCGCCGCGTTCACGTTTTATATCGCATTCAGGCTTTGACAGCAGCGGCCAGCGCCGCTATCCTACGCCGCATAAAGCAATTCCTCTGTAGTTCAGTCGGTAGAACGGCGGACTGTTAATCCGTATGTCACTGGTTCGAGTCCAGTCAGAGGAGCCATATTTAAGAAAGCCGCTTAAGGAAACTTAAGCGGCTTTTTTGCGTCTGCCCGTTTTCTCAGATAAAAAAACGCCGGGACGATTTTCACCATCCCGGCGGTGCAAACAAAAAAGCGATTACTTAGCGGCTTCGGTAGATTTCTGCTCGCCCATCACTTTCAGTTTTTTAGAGATGTCGCGGCGCTCTTTAGACAACTCGGCATTTTTGATGATGTAGTCGTCGACGCGATCTTCATAATCAGTTTTCATGCTGGCGATGATGCCCTGGATCTGCTCTACGCTCATACCAGGCTTGATGTAATCGCTGAGGTTGTCGAGCAGCAGAACGCGTTTCTGGTTATCGCGGATCTTTTTCTCCACGTCCTGAATTTCACGCTGCAGCTTGTTTTTGCGACGGAACAGCCGCACAAATTCCAGCACGTCCTGGAATGAAGACTTAATATTTTCCATTGTTACACCCCTAATATTTGCACTACGGATTCGGTTACGGGCCGCCAGCGGTTGAACTCACGGCAAGGCGACCGCGCATGGCCATTCTGGTATCGCAAAAGTCCCTGTCAGGCATCATAACCCGAACTTTAGCTGAATCGAAACTACCATGCCTTTTTTCGTTTGCTAAATGGCGGTTATTTGCGCAAGGCTTTGCGAATCAGCTCCGACAGCATGTGGAGTTGGCGAGCCAGTTCAAGACTAAGCCACAAATAACCATGAATAGGCGTTTCTTTCGCATTACGCAGCCTCTCATGTTGCATCAGCTGGTGCAGCTCCTGAACAATATCGTCCAGTTTCTCGCTGTTATCTTTGACCGGCGTCGGATTGCCTTCATATAGCGCCTGGGCCAGTGCAGCCAGCGTGCGATCGGTCATGTGCTGGGTTTCGCGCAGAGTTTTAGCGCTAATCATCAGCAAATGGCTATCGCGGGAGGCCCACCACGCATTAATCTGTAATTCCAGGGTCACGACAATATTGCGGCTCAGGGTCTGAATAGCTTCAAAGATGCTTTTTTGAATATGCGTTTCTTTACTGGCCGGGCCAATCAGCGCACGCAGCTTAACCACGTCATTGAGCAATTTTTGCAGCGGTTTATCCAGCCTCGGGCGTTCAACCAGGTTCGGGGAAAAGCCGGCATGAGAAAGGCGGATAAAGCTGGAGAAAAATTTCGCCATCTCAATACGCCAGTGAATAAATGCCCGCTGTGGCCAGATACTGCTGAAAACTAGCGCCAGCAGCGAACCGAAAATAACATCGCCGCTACGCCACAGCGCGGTTTCCATATCCCCCGCCGGTGCGCCTACCACTACCGATAGCGTTATCCCAATCAACAGCGCCTGATACGGCTTTTTGCCCAACGCGAGGTACCCGCACAGGAACATCGCCCCCAGGCACCAACACAGCATAAGAGGTAAAGAGTACAACTCAAGCTTGAGCGCCACCAGCCCCAGACTGGCCCCTAAAATCGTGCCGCCAATACGATCAAACGCACGTGGCACCACGTTACCCAGAAATGAAATGGGCCCCATGACAACGACCAGGGTAATCAGCGGCCAGGTTCCTTCCGGCACTTTAAGCAGGCGAACGATAAGAAAAGTGAGTACAAAGGCCAGCGCAATACGCGCGCCGTGAATAACCCGGTAGTGTTTATAGATACGGATTTCAAATGGGGATAAGGATTTGTCGGGACGCACACCCGCTCTCCAGAACGCCTAAAAGGCTCATTGTACCCTGTTTTTTGATTAAGCTGGCTTATCCAACGTCTGTCTGTGTGATATTTAACCACCAACAGAAACGTAGCTTATCTCGTCATCCTCCGCGCTGGTTTACGCCTTAAGCGGGATCCACATCTCAATTAGCCAGCGCCCTGCTGCCTCATCGCACTCAAGGTAATATTCCAGACATGGCCTCTGCGCATCGGGCCTGTGACCCGGTTCTGCCAGTAGCGCGGCAAAAAAGTCCAGCCACGGCTGGGTAAAGTTATTATCTATCACCTCAATCACAGCGACGGCACAAGGCCCGGATGCCAGACGGCTTACCTGCATTCCCGCGCTATTCTCCGGCAGCCGATAATCCTCTCCGACTTCGATGGCGGTTATACAACGGAGCTGCTCCGGCTTCATCTGCTGGGGATTACCGTAATAAGCACATAGCCATCGCGGCTGTGTAAACGTCTGGAGTTCCAGCCATAATCCGAGCTGCTCAAATCCCTGGCGGACGGTCTTGTCCCATGGCCCGGTAAGATGAAATCCGGCTATCGTGATTTCAGGCTGGTTTTGTAGAGAAAACTGCATAATCCGTCTCCATTTGCTGCGAATTATTACAGTATAGCGGTAATACATCTTCATAAGCTCTTCTGCCCGCCATCACATTTAGAGCGGGAGCGCCTTAACCGAGCAGACACTAATCACAATCAAGCATAAACTATCACAGATCCCTCATTCCGGTTCGTTAAGGAGTTAACTGTGTCTGTAACCCTGCCTGATGTGAACTTCCTGCATAAGCTGGCCGATGCCGCCAGCCAGCAAACGCTGCCACGCTTTCGCGCCCTCGAAGCCGATAGCGTGCAAAGCAAACCCAAAGAAGGTTATCGATTCGATCCGGTCACCGATGCAGACCGTGAGGCCGAGCGGGTCATGCGGGCGCTGATTGAAGAAGAGTATCCGCAGCATGCGATCCTGGGGGAGGAGTTCGGCGCATCCGGTTCTGGCGACTGGCGCTGGGTGCTCGATCCGGTAGATGGAACCCGCCCTTTTATCTGTGGATTGCCGGTATGGGGAACGCTCATTGGTTTAACCCACCGCGAACGCGCGGTTATGGGCATGATGAGCCAGCCGTTTACCCAGGAGCGATTCTGGGCAGACGGAAATGCGGCATGGTATCGCGGCCCGTCGGGTGAGAAACGCCTGCATACCAGGCAGAATATGCCGCTGGAGGGCGCAATTTTGCACACTACCGGCCCTGAACTTATTGCCGCTCATCCTGAAATCCGCTTCTCTGCACTTAACGATCAGGTGCTAATGACCCGCTATGGCGGAGAATGCTATGCCATGGCGATGCTGGCCGCTGGTCAGATAGATCTGTGCCTGGAGTTCGCATTGCAGCCTTACGATATTGTGGCGCTGATTCCAATTATTGAGCAGGCAGGGGGACGAGTCACCACTGTTACCGGCGGCCGTCCGGAAAATGGCGGCGCGGTGCTGGCCTCCGCAAACTTTGCATTGCATGAGCAGGCGCTGGATATTCTGAATAGTTAGCACCTTACGATGACTCATCAACCCGGTTAGTTAGAAAAATGGCCGGTAACTCAAAGCTATATAAGCAGTTACCGGCCATTATTTTTTTAGCTCACCCGGCAGCGTTGGCAACCGGGGAGTTATCAGGATTTATCGTGAAAATAGTCGGAGAGCCGCGAGAACATCCCGCCTTTCTCAACCGCCTCTAGCGTGACCAGCGGCCAATGGTTAATCAGCTGATTACCGTTATACAGCGCCACATCACCTACGGTCTGCCCCGCTTTCAGCGGCGCATCAAGCTCTTTCACGTTCAGCGTGTATTTAGCCTTGATATGCTGAATATCGTCTTTCGGCAGCGCCATCCAGAAATCGGTGTTAGTACCTACCCGAACGGTATCGGTAGCGCCATACCACACGCGCTCGGTGCCAACCTGCTTGCCTTTAGCCAGAACCTGGACGGTATCGAAATTACGCTGACCCCATTGCAGAAGCTTACGCGCCTGGTCTTCGCGCCCTTTCGGACTGTCGGCCCCCATAACTACGGCAATCAGACGGCGCTGACCATCCACGCTAGACGCGACAATGTTAAAGCCTGCGCCGCTAGTGTGGCCGGTTTTCAAGCCATCGATATTCATCGTTTTGTCCCACAGCAAACCATTACGGTTCTGCTGGGTAATCCCATTCCATGTCAGGCTCTTTTCGCTGTACATATGGTAGAAGCCCGGCTCGCCGTGGATGATAGCGCGTGACAGTACCGCCAGATCGTAAGCCGAGCTATGCTGACCGGGCGCATCAAGACCATGTACCGTTTCGAAATGGGTATCATGCAGCCCCAGACGCTCTACATAGCCGTTCATCAGCTTCACAAACTGCGGCTGGCCACCGGCTACATAATCCGCAAGCGCGACGCAGGCGTCATTGCCGGAATCAACAATCAAGCCACGGCTAAGGTCGTGCACCGATACCCGGTCCCCGGCTTTCAGAAACATCAGCGATGAACCATCAAATACCGGGTTGCCCTTCGCCCAGGCATCCGGACCCACGGTGACAATGTCATCTGGAGAAATTCGCTGACTGTCGATGGCGCGGTCTACCACATAGCCGGTCATCAGTTTGGTCAGGCTGGCGGGGTTACGCTGTTCGTGCTCATTGCCCGCCGTCAGGATCTGCCCGGTTGTATAGTCCATCAGTGCCCAGGAACCGGCCTGAATCTGTGGAGGCTGCGGCGCGCCTGCGTGCGCCATCTGGCAGGCCGCAGTAAGAAGAGAGAGTGCTATTAACGGGCGAAACTTCAAAAGGATATCCTCAATAACCAAATAGAACCGCCACTGTTTTTACGGCAGTTCGTATTACAACGTGCTGATAAATTGCAAACAAATATGAACAAATGAAACAACTGAGATTAATCTCAGATAAGCCGCTTATTATCGCTGAAAATTCAAATTTACGCTGCTGAGATTTATTAATTTATGCGCAATTAAATGACGAATATTTGCGCAATTGTTATACTGGGCCGTTTTCAGGAAAGCACTACCCATAAGGAATCTTCGATGCAACACCAAATTTCATTCTGGCTACATCACTTTAATATCCCCTATGCGCCGCTGCTATCGCTGATTGCCGTGCTGTTGGTTATATTCGTCATCTCATTGATTGTTCACGGCCTGTTTCACAAACTCCTGCTGCCAATGCTAAAGAAGCGTATCCACGCCTCATCACGCCTGTGGCTGCAATCTCTGGCCGATAATCACCTGTTTGGCCGGGTAGTATTATTATTTCAGGGTGTTTTGCTTAATATTCAGGCAAAACTATTTCTTTATAATACTGACCAGGCCCAGGGAATATTAATTGTAATTTCTCAGCTGTGGATGATTTTGTTCACGCTGTTAATTCTGTTTTCAGTGCTCGATATTTTACTGACGCTCTTTAGCCACAGCGCTATTGCCAGTCAGCTTCCTCTGCGCGGTATTTTCCAAAGTATCAAGCTGATTGCCGCATTATTGTTCGCCATTTTGATGATATCCGTGCTTATTGGTAAGTCGCCGCTGGTGTTAATCACCGGCCTGGGTGCCATGACTGCGGTATTAATGTTGGTATTTAAAGACCCTATTCTCGGCCTGGTGGCCGGGATCCAACTGTCAGCGAATGATATGCTGAAGATTGGCGACTGGCTGGATATGCCTAAATACGGTGCCGATGGCGCCGTTACCGACATCGGACTTACCACCGTGAAAGTGCAGAACTGGGATAAAACGATTACCTCTATCCCAACTTATGCGCTGATTTCTGACTCTTTCAAAAACTGGCGCGGCATGTCCGAATCCGGCGGACGACGCATTAAGCGCAGCCTGAATATCGATACCACCAGCATCCATTTTTTGAGTGACGATGAGCTGGAAGCGTTGCGTCGGGCACAGCTGCTGGTGCCTTATCTTGAATCGAAAGTTGCCGAGGTCACTCAATATAATCAGCAGCATAAGGTCGATATGAACTCGCCGATTAATGGGCGAAGACTAACCAATATCGGCACCTTCCGGGCCTGGCTGGAAAGCTGGCTCAAAAACCACCCGCGTCTGCGCCAGGACATGACGCTGATGGTGCGCCAGCTTGCCCCGGACAGCAACGGCCTGCCTATCGAGATTTATGCATTTAGCTCCACCACCGTCTGGCTGGAATATGAGGCTATCCAGTCTGATATTTTCGACCATATTTATGCGGTGCTGCCCGCCTTTGGACTGCGGGTGCATCAGACGCCTACCGGCTATGATATGCGGATGTTTTATCAGCCTCAGGCCGAGCGCAATACTCAACAACCGGGCTAATATTCTCCTTCCCCGGCCGCTGTCCTTCTGGCAGCGGCCAAATTAGTTTATTCTGTGCACCTGTCACCCCGTCACCGCACGACTCAGCCTAAATCTGGAATTTCACATCATGAATGATGAGCAGACCGCAGCCACCTTTTTATTCCACGACTATGAAACCTTCGGCACCCATCCGGCGCTGGACAGACCCGCTCAATTTGCGGCTATCCGCACCGATGCTGAATTAAACGTGGTGGGAGAGCCTGAGGTGTTTTACTGTCGGCCTGCCGATGATTACCTGCCGACGCCAGAAGCGGTGATGATTACCGGTATTACGCCGCAGATTGCCCTGGAGCGCGGTGAGAACGAGGCAAGCTTTGCCCGCCGCATCCATTCGCTGTTTACCGTCCCCAACACCTGCGTCGTGGGCTATAACAACGTTCGCTTTGATGACGAAGTGACGCGCAATATTCTCTATCGCAACTTCTACGATCCTTATGCCTGGAGCTGGCAGAACAACAACTCGCGCTGGGATTTACTGGACGTCATGCGCGCCTGCTATGCGCTACGCCCGGACGGTATTAACTGGCCGGAAAACGACGACGGGCTGCCCAGCTTCCGCCTGGAACATCTTACTGCCGCCAATGGCGTGGAGCATCTCAACGCCCACGACGCTATGAGCGACGTGTATGCGACCATTGCCATGGCCCGACTGGTGAAAGAGCGCCAGCCGCGTCTTTATGATTATCTCTACACCATGCGTAATAAGCGCAAGCTGGCCACACTCATCGATATCCCGCAAATGACGCCGCTGGTGCATGTATCCGGGATGCTCGGTGCATGGCGCGGTAACACCAGCTGGATGGCCCCGCTGGCCTGGCATCCAGATAATCGGAATGCGGTAATTATGGTTGACCTGGCAGGCGATATGTCACCGTTGTTAGACCTGGATGCCGACCGCTTACGGGAGCGTTTATATACGCCAAAAGCCGCCCTGGGCGATGACGCCGCGGTGCCGGTAAAGCTGGTACATCTGAATAAATGTCCGGTTCTGGCTAAAGCCAATACCCTGCGCCCGGAAGATGCGGAGCGCCTGGGCATTAATCGCCAGCGGTGTCTGGATAATCTTGCGCTGCTGCGCGCCAATCCCCAGGTGCGCGAAAAACTGGTCGCTCTCTATGCCGAAGCCGAGCCTTTCACTCCCTCCGCTAATGTGGATGCCCAGCTATATAACGGCTTCTTTAGCGATGCCGACCGCAACGCGATGAATATTATTCTGGAAACTGAGCCAAAAGACTTACCGGCGCTGGATTTAACCTTTGCCGATGCCCGTATCGAACCGCTGTTATTTAACTATCGGGCGCGCAACTTCCCCGGCACTCTTGATTATGACGAGCAGCAGCGCTGGCTGCACCATCGCCAGGAGGTGCTCACTCCACAAGCGCTTGAACAATATGCTCAGACATTGCATCAGCTTTATCAGCAGCATGAAGGCGACAGCCAAAAACAGGCATTACTGAAAAATCTGTTTTTATACGTTCAGCAGCTAGTTAATTAGCCAGTGCTAAAGAACCGGTCTAACCTTGGTGAGTCGCAGGTGTAAGTTGCCTGCAATTAACTAAGGAGAAAACCATGAGCGAAGTGAAAGTCGTCGCCCTAATAGTGGCCCAGCCCGATAAACGCGATGCGGTGGGTAAAGCCGTACGTGCCATGGTCAAACCCAGCCGCGAAGAGCCAGGCTGCCTGCAATACGATCTGCACGAAGAAGAAGGGCGTCCGGGGGCCTTTGTTTTTATCGAGCGCTGGAAGTCAGCCCAGGCGCTGGAAGAACACATGGCGATGCCATACCACGACGCTTTTTTAGCGGAATTACAAGGTAAGCTCGAGTCGCTAGAAGTGAAGAAACTGATTCAGCTGTAGCCTTAACCGTTTCTTATCGGTAAATAGCAGACAGCAAAAAGGCCACCGAAGTGGCCTTTTTTAGTGCGTATCGGGCAGCAAATTACTGCGCGATATCTTCGTACTGAGGTACCGGATTGCGGAAGCTTTTAGTCACGCAAGCCAGATAGATGAGGCCGATAGCCCCCCAAATCAGGCCCAGAACCATAGAGCTTTCTTCCAGGTTAACCCACAGCGCACCGACGGTCAGAGCACCACATACCGGCAGAACCAGGTAGTTGAAGTGGTCTTTCAGCGTCTTGTTGCGTTTTTCGCGGATCCAGAACTGCGAGATTACCGACAGGTTCACAAAGGTGAACGCTACCAGCGCACCGAAGTTAATCAGCGCCGTTGCCGTCACCAGATCAAAGGTGATAGACAGCAGAGCGATAGCGCCAACCAGCAGCACGTTCAGAGCCGGAGTACGGTATTGCGGATGGATGTAGCCAAAGAAGCGCTGCGGGAATACGCCGTCGCGACCCATAACATACATCAGGCGAGAAACCCCAGCGTGCGCCGCCATACCGGATGCCAGAACGGTCACGCTGGAGAAGATCAGCACGCCAAACTGGAAGGTTTTACCCGCAACATACAGCATGATTTCAGGCTGTGATGCGTCCGGATCCTTAAAGCGCGAGATATCTGGGAAATAAAGCTGCAGGAAGTAAGACGCAGCGATAAATACCAGACCACCGATAAGCGCAGTCAGGAAGATAGCTTTAGGGATAACGCGCTCAGCATCTTTAGTCTCTTCAGACAGAGAGCTGATACCGTCAAAGCCCAGGAACGAGAAGCACAGGATAGTAGCACCGGTAATCATAGGTACAACATGTGCGTTTTCATCCCAGAACGGCTTGGAGCTGGCCAGCGTGTGGCTGCCACCTTCACCGGCAATAATGCCGTGAATGATGAGGCCCACGATAACCGCAACGATACCCATCTGCAGAATAACAATCAGGGTGTTGAAGTTCGCCACTGATTTGATACTACGCAGGTTAGAAATCGTCATGAAGGCAACCAGCGCCACCACAAAGATCCATGAAGGAACGGATGGAACTAATGCTTCAAAGTAGATTTTCGCCAGCAGGATATTGATCATAGGCATGAACAGATAGTCGAGCAGCGAAGACCAACCCACCATAAAGCCTACGGTCGGGCTGATAGATTTCTGCGCATAGGTATAGGCTGAACCAGCAGACGGGAACCGTTTAACCAGTTTGCCATAACTCAGGGCAGTAAAGAGAATCGCAATCAAAGCGAAGGCATACGCTGTTGCAACGTGTCCGTGGGTTAACCCAGACACAATGCCAAACGTATCAAACAGCGTCATCGGCTGCATATAGGCAAGGCCCATCATCACAACCGGGAGCAGCGTAAGCGTTTTACGCAGTTCCACGCGAGAGGTTGAAGTAGCAGTGACGTTATGCGACATGGTTATTTCCCCCTACGGCGAAAGCCGTCGCAAAAGCAATAAATTGCCCCATCTATGTTTCCTCGGCGACACCTGACTGTCGATTTTTAAAGTGACTATCTATCCGGTACTAAGCCCGGCCTCTTTTTTTGAAATGGCTTCGTTTGTGCAAAAAAATAACCGACGCTCTTAACGTCGGTTAATATCTCATTTTGCAGGCCGCGTATTTTGCCCCAACTTGAGCCTTAATGACAAGCCCGATCGGCACCAATTATTAAATTCTTTTTTACGTTATCTTTGCTGATGATTTAACAGGGAGTTTATTAACAGCCATAATGAAAATAAAGCAAATAAAATCAATTGTTTAATTAACATTCATACCTATGCATGCCAGGGGTTAGTCAGCCCAATTTAATAGCGATATTTTAACGTTTGAGTTACCCGAAATATCATCAACGTTAAACCCCGGCTTTAACATAGAAAAGCCGCATTAAATGTTCATCGCTTTTGAATGAAAATTTAAAGCGTTCGCAAAGCGCTATTCTCAAGAATTTTTTGCCGCCACCAGTGACCACCGCAGCCTAAAGTATGAGGATTCCATCCCATCCATATCGACTCACCCGCCGGTGGGAATTGCACATCTCTGGCGACCAGCGCGCCGCTCTGCAACCAGTTCTCGACCAAATGACGTTCAATAAACCCGCAGCACAGCCCGCTAAGTAATAACTGCACTGCGCCTTCCAGAGAAGAAACCCGAAGTGTGCGCACCGCGACGTCGCTATCCATCGAGTGGCTTCGCACCACGTGTAAATGCTCGCGCAACTGATGGTGACTCAGCGGTGCTTCCTGGGACGCCAGTGCGTGCCCGGGCGCAATAACAAATATCCGCTCCCGATGGCCAAGGGGGGCAAACTCATACTCCTCATCGGCGGGAAGCGGCTCACGCAGCCCTATCGCCAGCGCAGCGCCGCTGCGTAGCGCCGACCGCAAACCGGAAGAGGAATATGTCGTCAAGGAGAGCTGTGTTTGTGGGTGTTGCTGGCTAAAGGTGGCTATCAGCGGCGTAAGTATAGAAAACGGCAAAGTATCATCCAGAGCCAGCACCAAAGAGCGCTCCCAGCCCTGCTGGATGCGCTGCACCATCTGCTCCAGATGCTGCACGTTATCCAGCAATCCCCTGCCCCGCTCCAGCAGCAAACGCCCGCTTTCCGTAAAGCGGGCGCGCTGACCGCGCCGATCCAGGATCTGAATATTCAGCTCGGACTCCAGTTTTTGCACGGCGTAGCTTAGTGATGAGGCTGATTTATAAAGCTTTGCCGCCGCCGAAGCCATACTGCCTTCACGGTCAAGAGCATCGAGGATAATCAGAACATCGATCAGCGGCTTCATGGGTGTCCTCATCAGGCACCCCGCTGCGATACTAATCCATCGGCATCGTCATCGGGTCAGGATATTGGTAGCGGAACCCGGTCTGTTCACAGATAAGATTGCCATCTACCCTCTTCCCACGTGGCCGCCCTTCTTCGCTGAGAAAAACCGGAGGTTCAAGCCCCAGCTGACGCGCCATCAGCGGGTAAAATTCGCCGCGAGTGGGATGACCGGGCGCAGCTAAATTATAGCGGCGACCGCCGCCTGGTGCCTCCAGCAGTACTCTGATAGCACCGATAACGTCTACTAAATGAACCAGGTTGACGACCGCCTGCCCGTCCGGTGCCTGCTTTCCGGCGAAGAAACGGCCTGGGTGACGGCCTGGGCCCACCAGCCCGGCCAGGCGCAAAATATCAACCTGGGTACCGGGCAAAGAGTGCAGCCAGCTTTCCAGTTCACATAAGCTGCGGGCGCTGTCGGTTTGTGGTGACATAGCGGTGCGCTCGTTCACCACGCCCTGCTGTGCGCCATAAACCGAGGTAGAGCTGGTAAATATGATTCGCGGCACTCCGCGCGCCAGGGCGCTGTCCACCAGTTCCTGAACCGCCTGCAGATAGAAGCCGCTGCCGGCCCCACTTCTGCGGGCCGGTAATGTGATAACCAGTGCATCCACACTCAGCAAAGCCTCCAGATCATCACTTTCGCAAATGAGTGCCGGATCGAGTTTCAACTGGTAACAATCAATGCCACACATTCTGGCAGCTTCAACGCCGTCCGCGGAGGTTTTACTGCCCGTAACCTGCCAGCCGCGGCTCTGAAGCTCCAGTGCCAGCGGCATTCCCAGCCATCCTAACCCGACAATTGCCACCCGTTTCATACATCTCTCCCATGAAATGTCTGTGTGAGTACCGCCTGAGATGAAGCAAGCCAGACCTATGCCTGCCCGCTACAAATAAGGCTACGCCAGCCGTGCGTTACTGACAACGCAGATAGCGGCCATATTTAATAGCTTTACCCAACCTTAAAAAAAGCGCTTGCTTTCAAAGGTAAATCTGGTTTAGGTTAAATTATCGCTTGATAAACATTCATCAGAGAAATATATGATTCGCGTTGTTAGTGCCCTGCATCATCATCACCATCACCCTGACTAGTCTTTCAGGCGATGAGTGCTGGAAGACAAACAGGTCTTCCAGTGGCGCTAAAACGTGATGACAGCCCCCGGAAGATCCTTCCGGGGGCTTTTTTTTTGCAACGCAGTCAGGAATTGAACGCTTAATGAGGAATTAAAGATGTCAGACAACACCCGTTTACGTATAGCTATGCAGAAATCCGGCCGACTGAGTGATGACTCCCGCGAGCTGCTTGCCCGCTGCGGCATCAAAATTAATCTGCACACTCAGCGCCTGATTGCGATGGCTGAGAATATGCCCATTGATATCCTGCGGGTTCGCGATGATGACATCCCGGGGCTGGTGATGGACGGCGTGGTGGATCTAGGCATCATTGGTGAGAACGTACTGGAAGAAGAGCTGCTGGCACGCCGCGCTCAGGGTGAAGATCCGCGTTACCTGACACTGCGCCGCCTGGATTTCGGTGGCTGCCGCCTCTCCCTGGCGGCTCCGGTTGACGAACCATGGGACGGTATTGCCGGGCTGAATAATAAACGTATTGCGACCTCTTATCCTCACCTGCTTAAACGCTACTTCGACCAGAAAAACATCTCCTTTAAATCCTGCCTGCTTAACGGTTCAGTAGAAGTTGCGCCGCGCGCGGGTCTTGCCGACGCCATCTGCGATCTGGTTTCAACCGGTGCAACCCTTGAAGCGAATGGCCTGCGTGAAGTTGAAGTCATTTACCGCTCTAAAGCCTGCCTGATTCAACGCGCCGGAGAGATGGATAGCGCTAAACAGCAGCTTATCGACAAACTTCAGACGCGTATTCAGGGGGTTATTCAGGCCCGTGAATCTAAATACATCATGATGCACGCGCCACAGGAACGACTGGAAGAAGTCATCGCCCTGCTGCCAGGTGCCGAACGCCCAACCATTCTGCCGCTGGCGGGCGATCGTCAACGCGTCGCCATGCACATGGTGAGTAGCGAAACGCTGTTTTGGGAAACGATGGAGAAACTGAAAGCGCTGGGCGCAAGCTCCATCCTGGTTCTGCCAATTGAAAAGATGATGGAGTAAGCCATGAACTTTAATACCCTGATCGACTGGAACAGCGCCACCCCCGAGGAGCAACGTCAGCTCCTGCAGCGCCCGGCACTGGCAGATTCCGCCACGCTTACCCGCCAGGTGAGCGTGATTCTGGATACGGTAAAGCGCGATGGCGATGCCGCACTGCGTGAATTTGCCGCCCGTTTCGATAATACCGAAATTGATGAGCTGGCCGTTCCGGCTGCCGTTATTAAAAGCGCGGCTAAGCGGCTCAGCCCGGAGTTTAAACAGGCCGTCGAAATCGCACTCGCCAATATCGAGACCTTTCACCGCGCCCAGCAGTTACCCGGTGTCGATGTCGAAACCCAGCCCGGCGTGCGCTGCCAGCAGGTCACTCGTCCGATAGCCTCAGTGGGGCTTTATATTCCCGGCGGCTCAGCGCCGCTGTTCTCCACCGTTCTTATGCTGGCGACCCCGGCCCGTATTGCCGGCTGCCCGCAGGTAGTGCTGTGCTCGCCACCGCCTATCGCCGATGAGATTCTGTATGCGGCGCAGCTGTGCGGCATCACCCGCATTTATCAGGTGGGTGGCGCTCAGGCCATTGGCGCGCTGGCTTTTGGCACTGAATCAATTCCTGCGGTGGATAAAATCTTCGGCCCAGGCAACAGCTGGGTGACTGAAGCCAAACGCCAGGTGAGTCAGCGTTTGGACGGCGCGGCTATCGATATGCCAGCCGGTCCTTCTGAAGTTCTGGTTATTGCCGACAGGGGAGCCAACCCGGAGTTTGTCGCAGCCGATCTGCTCTCTCAGGCTGAACACGGCCCGGACTCTCAGGTCATTTTACTGACTCCGGACCGTCAGATGGCTGAACGCGTTGCCGCCGCTACTGAGCGCCAGCTGGCCGCATTACCACGTGCAGAAACCGCACGCCAGGCACTTTCGGCCAGCCGGATAATCCTGACCCGCGATCTCGACCAGTGTGTCAGCATCTCTAACCAATACGGGCCGGAACACCTGATCATTCAAACTCGCGACGCCCGTCAAAGGGTGGAGCAGATAACCAGCGCCGGCTCGGTATTTCTCGGCGACTGGTCGCCTGAGTCCGCCGGTGACTATGCCTCGGGCACCAACCACGTATTACCGACCTATGGCTATAGCGCCACCTGTTCGAGCCTGGGTCTGGCTGATTTCCAAAAACGGATGACCGTGCAGGAGATGACGCCTGAAGGTTTCGCAACGCTAGCCGAAACCATTGAGATCCTTGCCGCGGCCGAGCAACTTACGGCCCACAAAAATGCCGTTACTTTGCGCGTAGCCGCACTGAAGGAGCAAGCATGAGCATCGAAGATTTAGCCCGGCGCGCCGTGCGCGAACTGACGCCGTACATGTCTGCCCGTCGTCTCGGTGGTCAGGGGGATGTGTGGCTCAACGCTAATGAATATCCGCAGGCCATCGCTTTCCAGCTTAGCGCTCAGAACCTTAACCGCTATCCGGAATGCCAGCCGCAAGAAGTTATCAACCGCTACGCCCAATATGCCGGCGTTGCTCCCGAGTGTGTGCTCACCAGTCGCGGTGCCGATGAAGGGATTGAACTGCTGATTCGCACCTTCTGTGAACCGGGCCAGGACGCAGTGCTTTACTGCCCACCAACTTACGGGATGTATAAAGTAAGCGCCGAAACCAGCGGCGTGGAATGGCGCGCGGTCCCCACACTGGACGATTTCCAGCTTGATTTGCCAGCAATAGAAGCCGCATTGGATAACGTAAAACTGGTATTTATCTGCAGCCCTAATAACCCAACCGGCCAGCTGCCACAACAGACGGCTCTGCGTAAAGTGCTAGAGCTTACCGCCGGGCGCGCGCTGGTGGTGGTTGATGAAGCCTACATCGAGTTTTGCCCACAGGCGACGGTTAGTGAATGGCTGGCGGATTATCCTCACCTGGTTATTCTGCGCACGCTCTCTAAAGCCTTTGCCCTGGCGGGTCTACGCTGCGGATTCACTCTGGCTAACCCGCCGATTATCGAGCTACTGCTGAAAACCATCGCCCCTTATCCGCTGCCAGGCCCAGTCGCCGATATCGCCGCTCAGGCTCTGAGCCAGCAAGGTATTCGCGATATGCAGGCCCGGGTCGCGCAGGTAATGGCCAACCGTCAGATATTGGCCGATGGCTTAGCGCGCATTGCAGGCGTGGAGCAGGTTTTTCCTTCTCAGGGTAATTTCGTGCTGGCGCGCTTTGCTGCCTCGAGTGCCGTATTCAAATCTCTATGGGATCAAGGCATTATCTTAAGAGATCAAAATGCACAACCGGCACTGAGCGGCTGCCTGCGCATTACGGTGGGCACCCAGTCTGAATGCCGCCGGGTGCTGGATGCACTGAACCAACTGACCGTTCTAAGCCCTTCGGAGAGCTCATGAGCCAGAAATATCTTTTTATCGATCGCGACGGCACGCTGATTACCGAACCACCGGTAGATTTTCAGGTCGACAGCTTTGCTAAATTGCAGTTCGAACCGCAGGTGATTCCCGCGCTACTCCAGCTGCAAAAAGCAGGTTTCCGGCTGGTGATGGTCACTAATCAGGATGGCCTTGGTACCGAGAGCTATCCGCAGGCAGATTTCGACGGCCCGCATAATCTGATGATGCAGGTCTTTGAGTCTCAGGGGGTTGGTTTTGATGAAGTATTGATCTGCCCACATTTCTCCGACCAAAACTGTGACTGCCGCAAACCAAAAACCTCCCTGGTAAGCCGCTACCTGGAGCCGGGCGTGATGGATGCAGAAAACAGCTATGTGATTGGCGACCGGGAAACAGATCTGCAGCTGGCGAGCAATATGGGCATTCAGGGCCTGCGCTACCAGCCTCAGGATCTGGGATGGACAGCTATCGCCGATCGCCTGACAAAACGTAACCGTTATGCCCGCGTATCCCGCAATACCAAAGAGACTCAAATTGATGTTCAGGTATGGCTGGATAAAGAAGGCGGAAGCAAGATCAGCACCGGCGTCGGCTTCTTCGACCATATGCTTGACCAGATTGCTACTCACGGCGGTCTGCGCCTGGAAATCGCCGTAAAAGGGGATCTGTATATTGACGATCACCACACCGTAGAGGACACCGGTCTGGCTCTGGGTGAAGCGTTAAAACAGGCGCTAGGCGATAAACGTGGCATCACCCGTTTTGGATTCACCCTGCCAATGGATGAATGCCTTGCACGGTGCGCTATGGATATTTCCGGACGGCCACACCTGGAATATAAAGCCGAATATAACTTCCAGCGGGTAGGCGATCTCAGCACTGAAATGGTCGAGCACTTCTTCCGTTCGCTCTCCTATACCATGGGCGTCACGCTGCACCTGAAGACGAAAGGCAAAAACGACCACCACAAGGTGGAAAGCCTGTTCAAGGTCTTTGGCCGTACCCTGCGCCAGGCAATCCGCGTTGAGGGCGATACCCTGCCCTCCTCTAAAGGAGTGCTGTAATGAACATGGTTATTCTGGACACCGGCTGTGCCAACCTGGCCTCAGTAAAGTGGGCTATCGAACGCCTTGACTACCAGCCGATTGTCAGCCGCGATCCTGAAGTGGTATTAACCGCCGACAAGCTGCTGCTGCCAGGCGTAGGTACCGCCCGTGCCGCCATGGAGCAGCTTGAACAGCGCGACCTGATTGAGCTTATTAAGGCCTGTACTCAGCCGGTGTTAGGGATTTGCCTTGGCATGCAGCTATTAGGCAGCCAAAGCGAAGAGACCGAAAGCGTCGCCACCCTGGGCATTATCGATCAGCCAATCGTCAAAATGCAGACCGGCAACCTGCCTCTGCCGCATATGGGCTGGAATCAGATAGTCCCTCAGGCAGGTAATCACCTGTTCCGAGGTATTACCGATAACGACTGGTTTTACTTTGTTCACAGTTACGCCATGGCCGTCGGCCCGAATACCATTGCCCAATGCGATTACGGCCAGCCGTTCAGCGCCGCAGTGCAAAAAGATAACTTCTTCGGCGTACAGTTCCACCCCGAGCGCTCCGGCAAAGCTGGCGCGCGGCTGCTGAAGAATTTTCTGGAGATGTAAATGATTATTCCCGCATTAGATCTTATCGATGGCGCGGTGGTACGCCTGCACCAGGGGGACTACGCTACCCAGCGCGATTATGGTCGCGATCCTCTGCCCCGGTTACAGGACTATCAGCGCCAGGGGGCACAGATTCTACACCTGGTCGATCTGACTGGCGCTAAAGATCCCAATCAACGACAAATATCTCTGTTAAAGCAGTTGGTCGCAGGCGTTGATATTCCCGTGCAGGTTGGCGGCGGAGTGCGTACCGAAGATGACGTAGCGGCATTACTGGAAGCGGGCGTCAGCCGCGTGGTTATTGGCTCCACGGCAGTTAAATCTCCAGAACAAGTAAAAGGCTGGTTTAAACGATTTGGCCCTCAGTCCCTGGTACTGGCGCTGGATGTTCGTATCGATCAAGACGGCGCAAAACAAGTCGCCATTAGCGGCTGGCAGGAGAACTCCGGCATTAGCCTGGAGGAGCTGGTAGACGACTACCTCACCGTGGGTCTCGCCCACGTGCTGTGCACCGATATCTCGCGCGATGGCACGCTGGCCGGATCCAACGTCAGCCTGTACCGCGAAATTTGTGCCCGCTATCCGCAGGTCGCATTTCAATCCTCCGGCGGCATCGGCAGCCTGGATGATATTAATGCCCTGCGCGGCAGCGGCGTGAAAGGCGTTATTGTTGGCCGCGCACTACTGGAAGGTAAATTTAACGTTGAGGAGGCTATCGCATGCTGGCAAAACGGATAATCCCTTGTCTTGATGTTCGCGACGGTCAGGTCGTCAAAGGCGTACAGTTTCGTAATCATGAAATCATTGGCGATATCGTCCCCCTCGCCCAACGCTATGCCGCCGAAGGCGCCGATGAACTGGTATTTTATGATATTACCGCCTCCAGCGATGGACGAGTGGTGGACAAAAGCTGGATCTCGCGAGTGGCTGAGGTTATTGATATCCCCTTCTGCGTTGCCGGAGGCATTAAAACCGTCGACCAGGCGGCACAGATCCTCTCCTTTGGTGCCGATAAGATTTCAATTAACTCCCCGGCGCTGGCTGACCCCGGTCTGATTTCTCGCCTGGCCGATCGCTTCGGCGTCCAGTGCATTGTCGTTGGCATTGATACCTGGTTTGATGAAGACAGCGGCCGCTATCAGGTTAATCAGTACACCGGCGATGAAAGCCGTACCCGGGTTACCGAGTGGCAAACCCTGGATTGGGTAGCAGAAGTCCAGCGCCTGGGGGCTGGGGAAATCGTACTCAATATGATGAACCAGGATGGCGTGCGTAATGGCTATGACATTACTCAGCTCAAAGCGGTACGGGAAATCTGCAAAGTGCCGCTTATCGCCTCTGGCGGTGCAGGCACCCAGGAACATTTCCTGGAAGCCTTCCGCGACGCCCAGGTTGACGGCGCGCTGGCGGCATCGGTTTTCCACAAACAGATTATTAATATTGGTCAGCTAAAAAGCTGGCTATCCCGGCAAGGGATGGAGATAAGAACGTGCTAAATTCACAACTAGAAAGCCAGCTGGACTGGGAAAAAACCGACGGCCTGATACCGGCGGTTATCCAGAATGCACAATCCGGTGAAGTGCTGATGCTGGGTTACATGAACCGCGAAGCGCTGGCAGAAACAGAGCGCAGCGGCAATGTCACATTCTGGTCACGGACTAAGCAACGGCTATGGACCAAAGGCGAAAGCTCCGGGCATTTTCTAAATGTCATCAGCATCACCGCTGATTGTGATAACGACACGCTGCTGGTACTGGCCACACCGCAAGGAGCAACCTGCCACCTTGGCAACAGTAGCTGTTTCGCGGGAGAAAAGGCTAAACCGCAATGGCTATTCCTCTACGAGCTTGAGCAACTGCTGGCCGCACGTAAAAACGCTGACCCGCAAAGCTCCTATACCGCGAAGCTTTATGCCAGTGGTACCAAGCGCATCGCGCAAAAAGTGGGGGAAGAAGGCGTGGAAACGGCGCTGGCGGCAACCGTTCACGACAGAGAAGAACTGGTTAATGAAGCCTCCGACCTGATGTATCACCTGTTGGTGCTACTTCAGGATCAGGATTTAGAGCTGGGTACGGTGATTGATAATCTGAAAAGCAGGCATCGTTAAACTCAACTTCAACTTAGCCTAATGGTGCCGGTATTTTACCGGCACCATTCGCGGTGGACGAAACTAGTTCAAACGAGCCTGCGTCTGATAATTATTCAGCGCATTTCGCCCCAAAACCACACCGGCCCCTAAAATCCCGCCGAATAGGGCTGCAAGTATCATAATCAGTGCGCGTTTAGGGCTATCGCGATGCAATGGTAAATCGGGTTTCATTACATAGCGGAAGGAATACAGACTATCAGGCTGCGATTTCAACTGACCGATCGAAACGAGTGCCCGGCGGGTATTGTAGTAGTAGTCGTTTAGCGGCAACGGGCGGGTTGACTCGTTTTCCAGCATCGCTGCCAACGCCTCGCTACCCAGCAAATACAATGTATCTTCCGACTGGCTCTCCGCCTGGCTTACTTTCGAAGTCTTTATACCGCTTTGTTCTGCAACTTTAAGTGCCTGAGAGATAACCTTCAATCTTTGCTGGCGCTTCTCAGAGGCAATCCTCTCCTGACTCGCCAGAGACTCCTTAAGGTCCTGCATCCGCGAGTTGATACTGGTCGTTAAATCCTCATCCAACTCGCGCACCACCCTCTGGTTGATAATCTGGAGATATTTACTCAGAGTAGATTGAGCATTTTCAGCCGAATCACCTGAATAGGTTATTTTCAGCGGCATCGTCTGCCCCTTAACCACAGGCTCAATAGTCAACTCCTCCGGCTGCTCTTTGTTAATCAATTGCTGGGAGAACGCGGAGATTAGAGAATTAAAGCGCGAGAAAAAACGATGCTGTACCTCCACCACTGAAGGAGCATCCGACGGAGTCTGGGCATAGAGTACATTCATCGCATTCATATAGTTCGCGGTTTGCCCGGCATCAGGACTGCTAATAATTGCTTCTGAGCTCCACTTTTCTTTAGCCACCACTAAATATCCCCCCGCCAATACAACGGTCATAATCATAAAGATGATGATGGTTATTCTGGCACGCCATAGCTGCAACATCAGATCTATCAGATCGATTTCATCGCTGCGATTATCTTCTCTTACCGCTCGGGAGTAATCTTGAGTTGTCATACTTCCTCTTTGATATTAAATACCGTGACAGATACGATCGATTCTAAATCAACATGTGATTGGAATGTTCTGGAACTGTTTGGCTCTTGTATATCTTGAGGCATAAAAAAAACCCTCCGAAGAGGGCTTTTTCAAAGTGAGGAAGGATTAATCCAGCCACTCTGTATGGAAGATACCGTCTTTATCGGTACGTTTATAAGTATGAGCACCGAAGTAATCACGCTGAGCCTGAATCAGGTTAGCCGGCAGTACCGCAGAGCGGTAGCTGTCATAGTAGGCAACCGCAGCGGCGAAAGTAGGTACCGGAATACCATTCTGTACTGCATAAGCGACTACATCACGCAGCGCCTGCTGGTATTCATCTGCAATTTTCTTGAAGTATGGAGCCAGCAGCAGGTTAGCAATAGCCGGATTCTCGGCATAGGCATCGGTGATTTTCTGCAGGAACTGGGCACGGATAATGCAACCAGCGCGGAAGATTTTAGCAATCTCACCGTAGTTCAAATCCCAGTTAAACTCTTCAGCCGCGGCACGCAACTGCGAGAAACCCTGAGCGTAAGAAACGATTTTGCCCAGATACAGAGCGCGGCGTACCTTTTCGATAAAGCCGGCTTTATCTTCAACCGCTTTAGCCTGAGGGCCACTCAGAACTTTGGACGCAGCTACACGCTGATCTTTCAGCGAAGAGATATAACGGGCAAATACGGATTCAGTAATCAGGGACAACGGTTCGCCAAGATCCAGCGCACTCTGGCTAGTCCACTTACCGGTACCTTTATTAGCCGCTTCATCCAGAATCACGTCAACCAGGTATTTACCGGCTTCATCTTTCTTGGTGAAGATATCTTTGGTGATATCGATAAGGTAGCTGCTCAGCTCACCTTTATTCCACTCGGCGAAGGTCTTAGCCAGCTCGTCGTTAGAAAGATTCAGGCCACCTTTCAACAGAGAATAGGCTTCAGCAATCAGCTGCATATCACCATATTCGATGCCGTTGTGAACCATTTTCACATAGTGACCGGCGCCGTCTGCACCGATGTAAGCCACGCAAGGTTCTCCGTCTTCAGCAACCGCTGCGATTTGACGCAGAATTGGAGCAACCAGCTCATAGGCTTCTTTCTGACCGCCTGGCATGATAGATGGGCCTTTAAGGGCACCCTCTTCACCACCGGATACACCCGTACCGATAAAGTTAAAGCCCTGGTCGGACAGCTCTTTATTACGGCGAATAGTGTCTTTAAAGAAAGTATTCCCGCCGTCGATAAGGATATCACCCTTATCCAGATAAGGTTTCAAAGACTCAATAGTCTTGTCAGTACCCTCACCTGCTTTCACCATCAGCAGGATACGGCGTGGCTTCTCCAGGGACTCAACAAACTCCTGCACCGAGTAGTAAGGAACCAGCTTTTTGCCTGAATTTTCGGCAACAACTTCATCGGTTTTTTCACGGGAACGGTTGAAGATAGATACGGTATAGCCGCGGCTCTCGATGTTAAGTGCCAGGTTGCGGCCCATCACCGCCATACCAACAACGCCGATTTGCTGCTTAGACATGACTAACTCCTGTCAGGTGTAACACTGCGAACTGTACGCAGTACGATGTAGTAATGGTAACTCAGGTTTGAGGAATCTGGATAGCGGAAGGTGCTTCTTAATCCTACTCTATTTCATAGCCATTTGGGTTTTTGCTTTGCCAATTCCATGTATGCGCTATCATTTCATCCAGACTATAATCAGCCTGCCAACCTAACAGGTCTTTAGCTTTTTGGCAGTCAGCCCAACATGAAGCAACATCGCCATTTCTTCGTTCTCTTATAATGTATTTAATACGGTTACCTGAAATTCGTTCGAATACCTTAATAACCTCAAGTACTGAATAACCATTTCCTGTGCCTAAATTTAAAATATCAATCGGTTTAGATAATAAATTAGATTCTAGAGCATTAATGTGGCCTCTGGCCAAATCCATTACGTGGATATAATCCCTAACGCCAGTACCATCTGGTGTAGGATAGTCAGCCCCATATATATTCACTTGTCCAATTTTACCAGCTGCCACTTGTGATACAAAGGGCACGAGATTATTTGGCACTCCATGGGGACTTTCTCCAATCAATCCAGAAGGATGAGCACCTACTGGATTAAAATATCGAAGAATAACTATTTGTAAATCTTTGTGGGTTTTTGTGAAGTCTTCAAGAATTTTCTCGGACATTAACTTACTTGTGCCGTAAGGATTAGTTGTATTTCCTATCGGAGAATGTTCCTGAATGGGTAAATTTAAGGGATTACCATATACCGTTGCAGAAGAACTAAATATAAATCGCTTAACATGATATTCCTGAGAAAGCTGTAATAACCGTATTGTACCATAAACATTCACTTCATAATAATCAAGTGGCTTTAAATTAGACTCGCCGACTGATTTAAGTCCGGCAAAATGTATTATAGACTCTATATGGTTATTTTCGAATACATCTCTCATGAGAGATGCATCCAGTATATCACCTTGATAAAATTTTACTTCGACTCCTGAAATAGCCTGAACGCGATTAAGTGACTCATAACTTGAATTACTCAAATTATCGACAACGACCACCTCATACCCGTTTTGCAATAGCAAAATTAGAGTATGGCTACCTATATATCCCGCGCCACCAGTTACAAGCACAGCCATTTCGCCCCCTATAAATCAAATAATAATTAATGTCTTTTTATGAATGCATAGGCAATATAACAAGAAAAATAATACATTGCTTTTATCACGGAAAAACCAAGTATATCTCTATAAATATTCCACTGCCAGCGAATAGCCTTTAATTTATTGGAGGACAATGAGCCATTTGATAATCTATATGATGCTAAATTTTCCTGTACACAAAATGCCGATTTGGATTTTCTTAAAATATCCAACCACATAATGTAATCTTCATGCCCGACTTTTTTTTGGAATATTTTTCCGAGCTTAACAGCATTATAAACACCGGTTAGATTTCCGATAAAATTTGATTGTAATAATCGCTCATACGTAATAACTTGCGGTGATTTTCTAGCTGTAAAAATTGAAAAATCATCACTCCTGAAGGCAATGTAATTTGAGCATACAACATCCCATCCTTCACTTAGTATTTTCAATTGTTTAGTTAATTTATCTTCTCTCCATAAATCATCAGCATCAAGAAAAGATATATATATACCAGCACAGCGTTCAATTCCAACATTACGTGTATCAGCAACACCGGAATTTATGTCTTTTTTAACATAAACAATTCTGTCATCTTTTTCTAAGAAATCCTGGATAATACTTTGTGTTTGATCTGTTGAATTATCATCAATAATGTAAAGCTTAAAATCACGATATGTCTGGTTAAGGACAGATTCAATACTTTTAGAAATCGTTTTTTCAGCATTGAAAGCTGGCATTATTATTGAAAAAACCTCATTCATTAATACTCATCCTCATTTAAAAAAGTCAACCACAAATCTTTTATCTTATCATAACTAAATCTTGATGATTGAATAAAAGCATTATGACTTAACCTCTCTAATATATTTGAGTTATTCATTAACAATTGAAGCTTATCAACAAACTCATTATCATCATCATAGGGTATGATATAACCAGTTTCATCTTGAATAATAATTTCCTTCGGTCCCGTCTTACAATCAAATGATATAGATGGCACACCAAATCCCTGAGATTCAATTAAAACCATAGGCAGGCCCTCGTATCGGGACGACATTGTAAAAACTTTACTTTTTTTATAAATAAGCTCTATGTTTTTAGTTGCATCTAAAAGCAAAACATTGTCCATAGTGCTCTCGCGAATAATATTTTCAAGTATTTCTTTTTGCTCGCCAGAGCCAATAATAATGAGTTTCCAACCACTACTATTGATTTTCCCCCAAATACTTAATAGCCGAGGGAAGTTTTTTTGATATGTGAGCCGACCTACAGCTAAAACAATATTCTCTCGTTGATTAAATGGAGTTATTTCATTAACTATATATGGATTAATGTTTTTAATAGCAATCAACTTTACTTTTGGAAGTATAGCTTGTACCAATAGTCTGTCATTCTCCGTTAAAAAAATGACCCCCTGAGAAAAGCGGAAAGATAACAACTTTATTTTTTGGATTATATTACTAAATGATTCAAAGGCAACGTGTTCATACAAATAAAAATTACGAAAAAAAACCGTCCTCGCAATAAAAGAAAACTCAACAGATAAGCGTCCCATAGAGACCACAACTAATCGAGCTGATTTCTTTCTTGCAAAACTAACAGCTTCAAGCATTGCCATATATTTATTCTTGGCTTTAGCAAAACTTATTTCGATATTGTCAAAAGGATAAAATATTTTCTCGTTGTTTTTTTTAAGTGAAAAAATCTCACATGGAATACCATCACTAGTCATTTGCTGAGTTAATGCTAATGTAATACGTTCTGTTCCGCCATGTTGAGTAATATCATGGATTAGAAATATAATTTTTTTCATTGCATTAATTTTAATTTAAATAATAAACGATTTAGTGAGTACTTGAATTGCCACTTTGATGATAACGCAGCTCTCAAAAAATAAATATTCCTTACTAATTTACTCTTTTTACCAAACCCTGACTTTATCAAACTAATAGATTTATTATAATTTTTAGCTTCAGATTGTGTAAACCACACGGCTCTCTCAAAATTTTCATGCGAATATGTATCACTGCCTTTTTTGATTCTCTCAAGATATAATCGCAGAACATAATTATGAGCTTTCCTCTGCTTTAATCCTGCAATGTCAGCAGTATTACCATCACGGCAACGAATTTTCATCAACGGAAGTGGAATATTATCTATTTTGAAACCTGCTGTTTGAGCCCTAAGTAAAAAATCATAATCCTCAGCTGGAGCAAGTTTCCTGTATCCATTGAGACGATCATATATCTCTCTATTGCAAAGCCAAATATGAAAGCATGGGGAAAACAAAGCAATTGTTGATGATATTTTTTTTTGACCTACCGGAACATTTGAAACTTGGATGGGATTTCCAAACATATCAATGGTTGTCGTAGCTGAGCCAACAATATCAACTGCACTGTTTTCAAGGAGGAAATTATATTGAAGCTCTATACGATTTTTCTCTGCAATATCATCAGCATCCATGCGTGCAATGAAGCAGCCAGAGCAGTAGGTCAACCCAATATTAAGTGTATCAACAATACCCGAATTATACTCTTTTTTAAAAGGCTTAATCCGAGAATCAATAGCAGCAAGAGATTGTAATTTAGAAAAGGTCGAGTCAGTAGAACAGTCATCAACTGCAATTATTTCTATATTTTTATACGATTGGCATAAAAGACTATTAATAGCCTCTTCTATATAACACTCAACATTATAAGCAGGCATTAAAACACTAATTAATGGAAGGTCATTCATTTTAAAGCTCTCTTCCTAACCACAAAAATATAAGATATCTTTAGTAAAAAAATTATTATAGATGAATAGATGATCTGCGAGGTTATTTGATTCAATGATCCCCTTGGCATCAAAAATATGTAGGGTAAGATTTGTCCAAATATCAGCAAGAAAAAAACTTCTTGCCGCGATTTATTACTAATGACTTGAATAATAGAAAACATCGAAAACAACAACAAGCAATATACAATCATATTATTCCCAGACAATGCAAATAATTCGACAAATATACTACTACCAACACCATAGCCCTGTTCAAACAAATTTGAACTTAGACCAGAACTTACCCAACTACTAATTGTTGCAGTTTCAGGAGATGTAAGTGATAAGATCTGAAAAATGCCACCAACAGGGAAAATACTTGCAATAATTGTTGATACAGGAGCATTCCCCACTACTTTATAAAAATACGGTATAAAAAATGTCATTCCTTGATTATTAAAGAAACTAAAAAGTATGTTTTGATTTACATCGAAACCACTTCGATAAGCTTCTAAAAACTGAAATAATGGAATACATATACCGCCAATAATACATAATTTTAAAAACGCATTTTTTTTTCTTTTAAATACGATAATATACCAAAGATAAACCAGCATCCATGAACCAAATGCACCTCGCTGGCCTACAACTAACGATGCTAGTAAAAATAAAAATAATGCAAAAATAAATTTTTTGTTCAATTTTGAACTATTCAAAATCAAACAAATAGAAAACATTAGCGGCATTAGGAAAGTGATTAATCTCATAAAGCTGAAGTTATACTCAGTTTGCCCAACATAAAGTCCAGAATAACCTCCACTTAAAAAAGCGCTAATCTTAGAGTATGAGCTTATAGGAATTAAAATTAATGAGATTACGAAACAAATATTAAACACATAATGATAGAATTTTTTATTTATTATAGCTTCATTATTAATAACATTATTATTTTTATTAGAGGCATCAAAAAAATAAAATGCTATAAATATGACATACAAAGACATTGCCCAAAAAAACAAAATACTTTGCTTATCATCTAAAATATTAAGATCATAACCCTTTCCCCACATTATAGAAAAAGAATCATTATATCCCACCGCTCCTAAAACGCCTCTTCCGAGAATAAAAACTAATAACGCTATGAAAAAAAGCACCTTAAGGTCAATCTTTTTTCGCAAGACTAAAACAACAATTACGGACAAAACGCTAATTAGATAAAAGGTATCTATATTTATTAATGTCAAAGAATATAGCAGCGAGGTAAAAATTAGCGTTCCTAAAAGAAAAGTACCGTTTAGGATATTTATATTTAATCTCATCTAGATATATTCTTCCCCATTAACATAAAGTTTACAAATATGACTAAACTGTTTATCCTTAGGAGGTAACGTCATAAAATCACCGAATCTATGAGCCAGATAAGCTTCCGGTTGTGCCGGCATATAAAACTCATGCCCCGCAATGCATTTAACTTTTTTAAATGGAAAAATAACATCTGCATCAACCCATAAATTAGTTATAGCGGATTCAACACCATATCCTATCTTACCAAGTGAATTCTCCCTAACTTGATTCAGGCCAACATCCACAATTTTATCAATTACGTATTGAGGTATATATTTAAATATTGAAATTACTTTCCTATGTCGCCAGGATAATGTATGCATAGGGAAACGAGATAAAGACTTTTTGATATTAATCTTTCCAATATAATTATTAAGCATTGCGCCTATTTTATTA
This sequence comes from Salmonella enterica subsp. enterica serovar Choleraesuis, assembly GCA_022846635.1. Taxonomy (GTDB): domain Bacteria; phylum Pseudomonadota; class Gammaproteobacteria; order Enterobacterales; family Enterobacteriaceae. The sequence continues at coordinate 1,433,414 of AP025685.1, read as the reverse complement.
TCTGGATAAAAATCAATTGGGAAAACATCAATGAATATTCCATGATTCAAAAAAGAGTCACTTACACCGTTCTCAATTTCATTCAATTCTATTACTTTTGTTTTTGGATTATGTAATTTGGCTGGCGTTGCTATTTTATAATAATCACTATCCCCATTTTTTTTTAGCTCAATATCATTATGATCTTTCCATATTTCCAAAAAACGTTCAAAATCACCTCTTGGCATGAAAACGTCAAAATCATCGTCCCATGGAATAAAATTTTTATGCCTAACAGCTCCCAGTAATGTTCCTCCGCAAATTGCATATTTTAAATTATTCTCTTCACAAAAATGATGGAAGCTTAGAGCAATTCTAAGCATTTCATGCTGAATAAAATCAAGCTTTGATTGCGGCATTTTTATTCCTGATATAAGTGAACATTACGATCCTCATAATCAAAACCATACATTCAACAATGCAAACACAAATCGCGACAGACAAGGCATGAATGTTATCAGTTAGATACAAGAATATTAATCCAAAAAAGTGCATCACTGCAGCTATATACACAGATAAATTTACTAATTTTAACTTATCATAAATTGCAAAGGCAGGGTAACCAATATTTACACTTACAAAAGTAAACACTGATGTGATAAGAAAAACTCTTAGTACTGGAACTGCATCTATGTATTTCTCTCCGTAAAAAATTCTCAGTATTTCTTGTGCATAAATCTCGCATACACCTACCATAAGAATTAAAAGAGGAAGCAAAACTATAATAAATTTATATAACATCTTGCTGTCTTTAGATCTTGTCAAATAGGGAAACAACGCTTGGCTTATTGGAGATGATGCACTCTGGCCTGCTTGATACAACTTCTCGGCACTTGAATACAATGCAGCTTGTTGTAGTCCACTAAAGGTGCCCACAATAAATGCACTAGCGCTTGTATAAATTCCCACAGCTGCACGAGATATAAAAAAACTCAAGCTTGCGCTGACAATTTCCTTAAAAAATAGAACATTAGGTATTGATATTGCATATGATTCTTTATAAACGCGAATAATACTTAAAATAGCAGAAATGAGTGCGCTGCCCGCCAGGCAAATAAGAACAACACCTGACTCATTATTAGTGTTTACTAAACACATTATGCTGATTACATATACTATCTTCGATGAAACCATTATCATGGTAACATTTTTCATTTTTTCAATCCCTTGAAAAAACCATATTATCTGAAATGATTGAAATAGTACTGTAAATAAAATTCCTGCGAGCAACTTATAATCATGAAAAAAAACAGGTTGCCAAAAAAAGAGATACGCACTAATGGCTATTAATATAATAATAACCAATAGTACTTTAAAAATAAGAACCCCGCCGATATATTCAGCTACCTTTTTTTTATTTTGCGAGTTCAGTGAGATCCAATATGAACCAGACAGACCAAAACCGAAATCTGTTACTATTAATGCAATACTACAAATAGAGAATGATAAAACTACAACACCAAATTGTTCGACAGATAAGGTCCTGGTTAGATAGGGCAGTACTAGAAGAGGTGCAATATAGTTAGTAAATTGAACTGCTACCAAGGCAAGTATATTTTTTGCCAAACGCATATTATTAGCCACAATCATCCCAACATTATCTTAAAGTTTTTACTACTTCAATTATTTCAGTAGTGGATATTGATGGTGTTCTTGGCAAATAAATAACATCACAATCAGTTTTTACCCAATCAAATTTTCCAAGCCAATCATCCCCCATAATTAAAATATCGGCCCCGTATTTTTTGATGTAGTCAAGTTTTTTATCTAAAGACTCTTCTAAGAAAACATCGTCAACAACCTTCATTGAAGAAATAATTTTCATCCTATCTTGTTGGGTATAAATTGGATATCGTTGTTTTTTAGAGAAATTTAATTCATCAGATGAAACACCTACTGTGAGATGATTACCATATGCTGCTGCACGCTCTAGAATATTAATATGCCCAATATGAAAAACATCAAAAGTTCCAAATGTAATTATCTTTTTCATGAGTATCTCAGATGAAATTTATAATAAACAAGCTACCGCCCCTGGCTCAACAGCTACCAGTACACGTTACCGCTATGTACAACCCAAACTTGCAGTTGATTTTTCAGCTAGTTGACAAATAAATAGCAGTGCCTTGCATCTAGCACTGCCGTATCGGTTTTTAGTGAAATTATTCCTTCACTTTACAAGCATTTTTTTAATACTCGCGCGTAGCTTGTCACCCTCTTTGCGATTGCGTAAACCGTAAGTGACAAATGCCTGCATATAGCCCATTTTCTTACCGCAGTCGAAACTATCCCCTGACATTAACATAGCTTCAACCGGTTCTTTCCTATTTAGTTCAGCAATAGCATCGGTCAACTGAATACGCCCCCAGGCACCAGCCTGAGTTTTTTCCAATTCTGGCCAGATATTAGCGGACAGGACGTAACGACCTACCGCCATAAGATCGGAATTAAGAGTCTGAGGCTGATCTGGTTTTTCGATGAAATCTTCGATGCGGGCAACTTTACCTTCTTCGTCCAGCGGCTCATCGGTAGCAATCACTGAATATTCAGAAAGATCTCCGCTCATACGCTTGGCTAATACCTGACTACGGCCTGTATCGTTGAAACGGGCGATCATTGCCGATAGGTTGTAACGCAGAGGGTCCGCACTGGCATTGTCCAGGACAACATCCGGCAAAACAACGACAAATGGGTTATCTCCAACTGCTGGGCGCGCACACATGATCGAGTGACCTAATCCCAACGGATGTCCCTGCCGAACGTTCATGATGGTGACGCCCGGAGGACAGATGTTTTTTACTTCCGTGAGTAGCTGGCGTTTTACGCGCTGCTCCAGCAGCGACTCCAGCTCATATGAGGTATCGAAGTGGTTTTCGACCGCATTTTTAGATGAGTGGGTAACTAATACAATTTCTTTGATGCCGGCAGCCACAATCTCATCAACAATGTATTGAATCATTGGCTTATCGACGATAGGGAGCATCTCTTTAGGAATTGCCTTTGTTGCTGGCAACATATGCATACCCAGTCCGGCTACAGGAATCACTGCTTTAAGATTGACCATTCTACCACCTTAAAAGCTCAGTTTTACGCCAGCATGGCATTAGTTCCGAGCTTATATCAAAATGTCATTACAGCACTGGCTATCATTAAAAAAGTCATCCGGCCTGCCAACGCTGTCCCTGCCATCCAGTTATTCAGTAATAAATGTAATATCGTCTTTTTTAGGTGCAACAAACTCATACTGTAGAGTTCTATCCAGCCCTTCGCCAAGAGTGTATGGAGCTACGAAACCTGAAGAGTGCACTTTGGTTGCATCAAACTGTGTCGTAGCACAGAATTTTTTAACCCTTACAGAACTGATAGCAAACTTCTTGCCTGTAATTTTGCTTATAATATCAAAGCAGTAGCCACCAAGCATACCCACCGGATATGGAATATGGGTTGACGGGATCTTTTTATCTAAACTTTCTTCTACCTGATGTACTAATTGGTTCATATTCATATCAGGTTTATCGACATAGTTATAAACCTCATAGCCTGAATGGACATTCTTAAGTTTATATTTAATAAACTCTACGATGTTTCCAATGTAAGCCATCGATTTGTAATTCGTACCTTTACCCACCATAGCAAACTTACCGCTGGCAATTTGTCGCAGCAGGTTATAGACATTTCCACGATTGCGTTCACCAAAAATTACTGTTGGTCGGATAATTGTAAGGGAGCGGGTCTCTGGAGATCTGTTATACCATTCTCTCAAAACTTCTTCGGCTTGCCATTTGCTCTTACCATAATGATTGAATGGATCGTGAGGATGCTGCTCATTTGGATTGGTTTTATTTAGACCATAAACTGCAACAGAACTAGTGAAGATGATGTTGTTAACACCATTTTTTTCCATTGCAGACAAGACCTTACGAGTCCCTTCAACATTTACATCAAAATAGAGAGATACCGGACTTACGTCATCACGGTGTTCTGCTGCCAGGAGTACCACTGTTTTTTGTCCCGCAAGGGCATCATCTACACTCTGCTGTTCACGAATGTCGCCAATCACCGTCATTTCTGGGTAGAAGTGACTCTGGTTTTTATCCAGATTTTTAATATCAAACTCTTCTTTACTCGTCTCTATCAGACGAGTCCCAACAAATCCTGATGCGCCAATGAAAATGACCTTTTCGTTCATGTAGTTTTTTGCCTTACGAAGCGTAATAACAGGATGCAATATCAAAAAGTGCTCAAGCACACTACGTGCAGCCCGACAGATGGCATAAGATTATAAGGTTTTACCAGCTTAATTCCATCATCAGCCTAGTAAAATTTACTCTACCATTTGTTTTTGATACCAATTTTTAGTCAAATGTTATAGTTGAGATAAATCCTGTGTACACGAATTAATCTTGTTCCTAATTTTTTGTAAAAACGCATGTGCCCCTCCCCGCCCTGAGCATTGCTTTTCACGCCCTGCCCATCCATCATTACCACCATTAGTCTTAATGTCTTAGAAGGTTTGAATCACACTATGGAATGGGTTGCAGATCCCACCATCTGGGCCGGTCTGGTAACGCTTGTCGTACTGGAGCTGGTTCTGGGCATCGATAATCTGGTTTTTATCGCCATTTTGGCGGAGAAACTGCCACCAGCACAGCGGGATCGGGCCCGCATTACCGGCCTATTGCTGGCGATGGTGATGCGCCTGGGGCTGCTGGCCTCCATATCCTGGCTGGTCACACTTACAAAACCGGTAGTCAATTTTGGCGAGCTGAGCTTTAGCGCCCGCGATCTCATCATGCTGTTTGGCGGTCTGTTCTTACTGTTTAAAGCAACCGTTGAGCTGAATGAACGGCTAGAGGGCAAAGATAGCGAGGAGTCTGGCCAGCAGCGCGGCGCACGCTTTTGGGGAGTCGTGGCTCAGATCGTCGTACTGGACGCCATTTTCTCATTAGACTCGGTTATTACCGCTGTGGGTATGGTTGAACATCTGTGGGTCATGATGACCGCCGTGATTATCGCCATCTCTCTGATGCTATTGGCCAGTAAACCGCTCACTCGCTTCGTTAACAGCCATCCAACTATCGTTATTCTCTGTCTTAGCTTCTTGCTGATGATTGGTTTTAGCCTTATTGCCGAAGGGTTTGGTTTCCATATTCCGAAAGGGTATTTGTATGCGGCTATCGGCTTCTCTGTGATGATTGAAGCTCTCAATCAGCTGGCTAATTTCAACCGTCGGCGCTTTCTATCCGCCGATTTAAGCCTGCGCCAGCGCACTGCTGAAGCCGTTCTGCGCCTGCTTAACGGTCGCAAAGAGGATGCAGAACTTGATGCAGAAACATCATCTTTGATTGCCGATCACGACGCTGAAGAGGCAATTTTCGCCCCTCAGGAGCGAAAAATGATCGAGCGGGTTTTAAATCTGAATCAGCGTTCAGTCAGCAGCATTATGACCTCGCGGCATGATATTGAGCATATCCGTATTGATGCCCCCATTGAGGAAAGCCGAGCGCTGCTGGAGAAAAATCACCACACACGTATGGTTGTGACTGGCGGTGAAGACGACAATCCGCTTGGCGTGATTCATATTATCGATCTGCTTCACCAGCAATTACGCGGCGAGCCACTCGATCTTGAGGCCCTGATTCGACAGCCACTGGTTTTCCCCGAGGTATTACCTCTGTTACCTGCACTTGAGCAGTTCCGCAGTGCGCGGACTCACTTTGCATTTGTAGTGGATGAGTTTGGTTCGGTAGAGGGGATAGTCACACTTAGCGATGTGATGGAAACTATTGCCGGGAATCTACCTAATGAGGTGGATGAGCGTGATGCCCGCCATGATATTGAGCGTCAGGCTGACGGCAGCTGGCTGGTCGATGGTCATATGCCGCTGGATGACCTGGTGCAACATGTACCACTACCGCTCGATGAGAAACGTGAATATCACACTATCGCGGGTCTGCTGATGGAGCATCTCCAGCATGTTCCTGAAGCCGGTGAGGAGCTGAAAATCGGTGATTATCGGATTCGTACTTTGCAGGTGGATAACCGACGGGTACTACAGGTGCAAATTTTTCCGCTTAAAACTGATAGCATGGATGATGCGGAGCTTTAACCTCCCTTCCCTCGAGGCCGTAAATCGTGTCTGCGGCTCTGAAGATAGCGAGTTAGCACATATCGCCCCAGATACTCGCATATATCGTGTATCTGTTGGCTAATAAATGCAGATAGTTCCTGCCAAACTCATAAAGCGTAATGTTGCCAACAAAAAAAGGGCCGCATTTTGCGGCCCTTTTCTGAGATTAAAGCTTATTTAGCGTTTAGGATTTCGCTGGCGTCCTTGGCACGCTGGCTACCTTTATTACGATCAATCCAGTTTTTGAGGCGCTGTTTCGCTTCATTTTGCAGGTTTTTACGCAGCTCGCGATCCACATCGAGATGATAGTTTAACGCCTGCCACGGCCCAAACACCCGTAATGGCAGGGGGTTTCGTTGCAACGCAGCAACCAGATCCGCATCCCCTTTCCATGCCGGAGTGGCGCGAATAGCAAATTCGGTGTCACATTGTTGCTTCACTAAATCCAGACGTCCGTTACCCGTTAAAGCCAGCAGCGGCGACTCGCCGACCATATCGGAAAGCTCAAGCTTGCCATGGTCGAGGTGCATCACTGTGCTAAATACTTTTAATGCCGTGGCATTATCGTCGCTATGCTGCTGTTCAATATCTTTATCATTGGTTCGCGCAATCGCTTGCTGGACCAACATCAGGAAATTCATACCTTCCAGGCGCAGATTGGAAACGCTGGCTTCAGCACTCCCCTGCCACTGACTTAGGAAGTTATTAGCATCAAGCTCATTACCGCTAAGATTGCCTTTCATCGTTATCCTGCCGGTCAAGGCCTGCGGATAATTAAAGGCGGCAAGCAAAGGTGCCAGATCGACATTTTCCAGCGTAGGTGCCAGTGAAATCTGTGCCGGCTGGCTGCGGGCATTAATGGTGCCTGGCAGTGAGAAATTGCCACCTGACAATTTACCTTGCAGGGAGGCGATATCCAGTACTCCCCCCTGGTTGCTCATACGTGCATCCAGGTTACTCAGTTGCAGACCGCGCCATTGGGTACTTGCGGCACTTAAAGCAAACTGGGCGTTAAAAGAGGTTAAGCCTGTAAGATCGTCATCTGGAACAGCGCTGGCAATAACCGGTCGCGGTACCACGCGAGCCTGCGGCTGGCTGGTCTGCTGATTCACAGGGCCGATATTACGCATGACCAACAGATTGTCGAAGTTCAGCCGCTGCGAGCTTAATGAGATATCCCAATCAGGGGTATCGCCTAAAACCAGATTAACCTCACCATTCAGATCACTGTCGTTGGCGCTGATTTTAATGCCGCTAAAATTCAGCGTTTTCGATGACTGTTGCCAGTGAGCATTCATCTGCCCCTGACCTGTTATCCCCTGACGCGGCAAATCCGCACCCTGCAGGCGATAATTCAACGAAGTCAGGTTGGCATTAAGGGTCGATGGATAATTACTGCCGTCGAGATCAGCCTCAAACTGCAGATCGAGGTCGCGCTGATTACGATTCACCGAACCGCTGAAGTTCACTTGAGCCTGGCGTTTCTCATCCTGCGTCATCTTAAGGTTGATATTGCGCATGGTGACTTGCTCACCCGGATGTTGCTCAAACACCAGCAGGCTGTCGATCACCTGCAGCCGGCCAATATCAAACGACCAGCCGCGGCCACCGTCAGGCAGAGGCACAGATGTTTTAGGGGCAACGGGCGCGGTCTTCACCTTTTGCGCTTCAGACTGCGGCATCAGCTGAATCACCGCGCCTTTAACCAAAACCTGGCGCACCTCAAGCCTGTGCGAAAGCAAAGGCAACAAAGCAACGTCAAGCCGCATATTGGATGCACTAACCACCGGCACAGTAGCGCCTGGGGCCTTGAGTGACATACGCCCGGAGAGGATACTTAGCTGAGGCCATACATGCCAGCGAAGCGGGCCCTCCAGAGCCAGTTTATAGCCACTGCGCGCCTCGACTTCGCGAACCATATAATCCCGAAAATCGTTTGGGTTAACCATCAGCACAAGAGCCGACAGGCCAGCTACCAGCACGACCAGCAGAATCATCAGCGTAGTGAGAAATCGTCTCATGACTTTATCCGGCACACATTTTTAATGATTAGTCCTTATCAATACGGCTCGCAACCGCGCCCTGCTGGTCACGATATTTAGCATCCTGACGCCGGTTATACGGACGTGCTGCCGGCCCGGAAAGAGGCTCAAAACTTAGCGCACCAATGAGCATGCCCGGACGCAATGCCAGCGGAAGCTTACCGGAGTTATAAAACTCGAGCACGATACAGCCCTGCCAGCCCGGATCGATACGATGAGCGGTAACATGCACCATCAGGCCAAGGCGTGCCAGGGATGAGCGCCCGTCCAGCCAGCCGACCAGGTCTGCCGGCAGGCGAACCGATTCCAGTGTAACCGCCAGAGCCAGTTCCCCTGGATGCAAATAAAAGGCATCGCCTTCTGACAATACTATTTCATCGCTCATTACACGGTCCAGAGCCGCGCTAACTTCATCTTTCGGGCCGCTCAAGTCGATAAAAGCAGCTGTATGACCGCGAAAGGTGCGAAATTTGTTGCCAAGACGCACGTCAACGGTGGCACCGTTGATCCGCTCTACCGGTGGACGTGGAGTAATAGATAAACGGCCTTCATCCAGCCAGGCTTCAATATCGCGATCGCACAGACGCATGTCAGAATCTCCTTAAACGCTCTTATTTCGATAACATGCCACAGAGCGGCCAATATAACCATGCCACATCGATAAACCGCGACTCGTCAGTGTCATCGCGGATAAATGCGGGCTGAGTTACTCAAAAAACTGGCTAATCTTAGCCTTGAGAATATCGATTGCTATCCGGTTTTTACCGCCGCGTGGAACGATAATATCGGCGTATTGTTTAGAAGGGTCGATAAACTGCAGGAACATAGGGCGCACAGTCTTCTGGTACTGTGACATCACTGAATCCATAGAACGGCCGCGTTCATTAACATCCCGCTTAATACGACGCATCAGGCAAATATCCAGCGGCGTATCGACAAAAATAGAAAAATTCATCGCTTCACGCAAACGCGGGTCAGTCAGCAGCAGTATCCCTTCCAGGATAATAACCTTCTTCGGTTCAATGTGAACGGTATCCGTGGTGCGGGTATGTTCAACATAGCTATAGACCGGCAGCTCAATAGCCTGGCCTGATTTTAACGACTGAAGATGGGTAAAAAGTAAATCGTGATCCATCGCGTTGGGGTGATCGTAATTGGTCTTAACCCGCTCTTCCATCGACAGATGACTTTGATCTTTGTAATAACAGTCTTCCGGAATAACACCAATATGCTCATCACCAACCTGATCGCGCAATTCCCGATAAAGTGTACTGGCTATAAGGCTCTTTCCTGAGGCCGATGCGCCTGCGATTCCAATGATGACGCACTGATGGGACTTGTCAGTCATAAAATTAACGACCTGATAGGCTTAAAATAATTAGAGATGGGACGCTTGCGCGTCGGGCAGGCTGATTATAGGTATTTCTGCCAGGTGACACCAGATAATTAGCAAACCGCTGCCAGCACCTGAACACAACTCGCAAACTGCCCAGACATTATGTGTCTAATGTTAATTAATTGGCACGGTGCAGCATAGGAAAGGTAACATTTTTGTACTAGCATATTCGCAAAACACATATTTCATATGTCCAGGCTCCCTGCCCTGCGTCTAACAGAGAACTTTTTATGGCGTCTCCTGCTACCCGACAAATGGATGTTTCATTCCGGCTCCTGCCGGGTCTGGTAGTGACGGCTATAGCCTGTTACTTACTCGCTTTTTACTCTATCCAGCTAACCGTAGATGGCCACACTTTAGCCCCGCTGTGGTTCCCCACATCGGTTATGACTATTATGTTTTATCACTGCCCGGTACCTCGCTGGCCGGTGATTGCATTGGCTGGCGGCGGAGCCATTTTGTTGGCTTGTATCACCCTGGTACCGGCTAGTCTCGAAAACCTGTGGCTGACGCTTATCAATATCGTCGAGGCGGCCATCGCTGCCCTGTTATTACGTCGGCTAATTCCCCGAGAAAATCCGCTATCCAGCCTGGGGCAGTGGCTGCGCATGGTCTGGAGTTGCGCCATCATTGCTCCGCTGTGTGGCTCGCTACTCATGTTTGCGCTGACCGACCAGACCTTTGATTGGTCATTACTCTCAATTTGGCTGCTTTCAGAATCCATTCCCGCCCTGGCGCTGATACCGGTAGGGATCCTTTACCGTCGAAACTACTTCTCCACGCCCGGCAACGGTATCATCGTCGCAGAAAGTATTTTCACTCTCATTTGTACCGTTGCGCTAAGCATCATGGCGCTTTTGTGGATGCCATGGCCATTTGCTTTTATCATCGTTCTGCTGATGTGGAGCGCCATACGTTTGCCGCGTCTTGCGGCTTTCCTGGTTTTTCTCACCACGCTGATTGTTATCTCCACATTGATGACAACCCGGCCCACGCTCACTGCTTTCCCGGACCCACGCCAGTTGGATAACACTTCGTGGCTGCCATTTTTACTGGTCTTACTGCCTGCTAACGTCATGTCGATAATCATGTACGCTTTCCGCAGCGACAAGAAACGCATTCTGGATAGTGAAATACGGTTTCGCAGCGCGATGGAGTATTCAGCTATCGGTATGGCGCTGGTATCTACCGAAGGGCGCTGGATGCAGGTAAACCGGGCGCTTTGCCAGTTTCTCGATTATCCACAGGAGCGTCTGCAGCAGCTCACTTTCCAGGAAATTACCTGGCCTGAGGATCTGGATGCCGACCTGGCGCAGTTCGTAAGATTGCAGCGGGACGAAATTCAGAGCTTCTCAATGGAGAAGCGCTATATCACCAGCCACGGCAATGTCGTCTGGGGGCGAATGTCCGCCTCGGTCGTACGTTATCAAGATCGATCGCCTAACTACTACATTGCGCAAATTGAGGATATCACTGAGCTGAAACTCAGTGAGCGTACAAACCAGCGTCTGATGGAGCGAATTACCCTGGCTAACGAAGCTGGGGGGATTGGTATTTGGGAATGGGATCTCAAAACCGATCGCCTGAGCTGGGATAAGCGGATGTTCGAACTCTATGAGCTTCCGTGGAGTGAACGCCCTTCTTATGACCAGTGGCGTTCGCGAATCTTAAGTGAGGACCGCGCCCAGGTCGACTCAGCCATTAACCTTGCGCTTAAAACCCACTCTCCGCTTGAGGTTGAGTTCCGAATTCAGCTCGATAACGGTATTCGCCATATTCACTCGCTGGCGCGGCGGGTTAAAGATGCCTCGCGCGACGTAGACCGTCTGCTGGGCATCAATATGGATATGACCGAAGTGAAACTGCTGAATGAAGCTCTATTTCAGGAGAAAGAACGGCTGCACATAACGCTGAATTCCATTGGCGAGGCCGTTATCTGTATTGATGAGCAACAGCGCATTACCTTCATGAACCCGGTGGCAGAAAAGCTGATGGGCTGGAGCCAGGATGAAGCGCTAAATCAGCAGTTGGGCGATGTTGCGGTGATTACCGATGGGACTAATGGTCCGGTTATCGCCGATATCAGCCATTTCCCACACGCCTTTGCCGATGACGAACAGAGCGCACCGGATGTCGTCTTACATAACCGTCACGGTTCCAGCTATGACATCCATTACAGCATCACCCCGCTGATGGCATCGAGCGGCCTGCCGCAAGGTTCAGTTATCGTTATTCACGATGTATCCGAGTCGCGCAAAATGCTGCGCCAGCTAAGCTACAGCGCCTCACACGACAGCCTGACCGGTCTTGCGAACCGGACCAATTTTGAAAATGTGCTCAAACGCTTGCTGGCGACAATTAATGGCCGCCATCATTCGTTAATGTTTATCGATCTCGATCGCTTTAAGGCGGTAAACGATAGCGCCGGACATGCTGCGGGAGACTATTTGCTGCGAGAAATCGCAAGCTTAATGCAGCATCAGGTGCGGCCTGGTGACATTCTGGCCCGGTTAGGAGGCGACGAATTCGGGCTGTTGCTGCCAGATTGTGAGGTGCAGGCCGCGCAGACTATCGGTGAGCGCATTATTCAGGCCATTAATAGTTACAAGCTTCAGTGGCAAGGGAAAGGCTACACCATTGGTGCCAGTATCGGCCTGACCAGTATCGATAGTAATAATCGGGTCGCCAGCGAACTACTCTCTCAGGCAGATATTGCTTGCTACAACTCTAAACACGCCGGGCGCGGTAAAGTGAGTTTATTCGATCGCAAACAGGCGGCAGATGCTCATGATCTGCCGCCGCTGACCGCGCGTTTGCAAGCGATAACGAATGCCAGCGTTACTTTCTCAGCCTGGCCTGTGGTCTATAGCTCTGTGCCAGAGGCTGCCAGTTTCTGGCTGCTAGAGCCGCGTATTAGCGGCGCAAATGTAGACACGCTAGCCGCTACATCGCTTTATACTCTGTCCGACCGGCAGGCCCTGGAGATGGCGCGCGATGAACGAGTCATCAGCCATTTCTTCGATTGTTATATTCAGCGTATTGCCTCACGCGGGTTATGCGCCGCATTGCCTGTATCGCTGGCGACACTGAGTAGCCCTTCGGCTAGCGAGTCGCTATTTACGCGCATCAATTCTCTGACATTGCCTTCACGACTACTGCACATCGTGCTTTACGGAGATACCCCATTAACACAGCCGCGGGTTATCGAGAACTTACGCCGTTTGAAAGCAGCGGGCTGCGTGCTTATTTATAACTACGCCAGCCGCGACCTCGATATTTTTAACGCACTGCCGCGTCAAACTCTCGACTACTTGCTGCTGGACTCAGGATTAAGCGGCAACATTGCCAGCAACCTGATGGATGAAATGATGGCGACAATCATTCACGGCCACGCCCAGCGCCTGCATATCCGCACGATTGCCGCTGCGGTGCATAACGGCCAAACCGTCGATGTGCTTTCAGCCATTGGTATCAATATGCTATACGGCGAAGCAATCGCCCGGCAGCGGCCGCTGGATGATTTACTGAATGATATTTTATTTGGGATCCACTGACTTTAGGTTCGGGCAGATTCCATTTGCCCGGCATAAAGCATTGAGCTAAAGTCGCCCCCCTGTTTTTTTAAGCACCTGCCTGTTGTTCTGACAAGGCAGGCACTAAGCCGGGGGCAAAATATGTTTATAGGATTCGATTACGGTACCGCTAACTGCTCTGTAGCCGTAATGCGCGACGGCGAGCCACAGGCCCTGCTGCTCGAAAATGACTCACCTCTCCTGCCCTCGATGCTCTGCTCGCCCACCCGTGAAGGAGTGAGCGAGTGGCTGTGGCGCCACCGCCAAATTGAACCCGGCAATGCCGAGGGCCAGGGCATTTTGCGCCGGGCCATCCAGTTTAATCGCGAAGAAGATATCAGCATCACGCCAGATAGCGTGCTGTTTGGTCTTGCCGCGCTCGACAACTATATGGCCGATCCGGAGGAAGTTTACTTCGTTAAATCGCCGAAATCTTTCCTTGGCGCCAGCGGTCTGAAGGCGCAACAGGTAGCGATGTTTGAAGATCTGGTTTGCGCCATGATGACCCATATTCGCAGCCAGGCACAAAATCAGCTTCAGGCAGAGATCAGTCAGGCGGTTATTGGTCGACCCATTAACTTCCAGGGGCTGGGCGGCGATGCGGCTAACCAGCAGGCACAAGGCATACTGGAGCGTGCCGCCCAGCGCGCCGGTTTTCGCGATGTAGTGTTCCAGTTCGAGCCGGTTGCCGCCGGTCTGGATTTCGAAGCAACCCTTCAGGAAGAGAAAAAAGTACTGGTTGTCGATATTGGCGGCGGTACCACCGACTGCTCCCTGCTGCTCATGGGCCCGCAGTGGCGCAACCGTAGCGATCGAGGGGAAAGCCTGCTGGGCCATAGCGGCTGCCGGGTTGGCGGCAACGATCTCGATATTATGCTGGCCTTCAAACAGCTGATGCCACTGCTGGGTATGGGTGGCCTCACTGAGAAAGGCATCATTCTGCCGACCCTGCCATGGTGGAATGCGGTAGCGATTAACGATGTTCCGGCACAAAGCGACTTTTACAGTGCCGCCAGCGGGCGCTTGCTGGCTGAGCTTATCAGAGACGCCCAGCAGCCAGAGCAGGTAAGCCATCTGCAAAAAGTATGGCGTCAGCGCCTCAGTTATCGTCTGGTGCGCGCTGCCGAAGAGAGCAAAATTGCGTTATCCAGCCAGCCTCAGGTTGAAACGCCGCTGCCTTTCATTCAGGAGCAGCTCGCGGCACTTATTGACAGTACGCAGCAGCAAGAAGCTTTAGGCGCACCGCTGGAGCGCATTATGGGCCAGGTCAGCCTGGTTCTTAACGAGTCAGGTATTCAGCCGGATGTTATCTACCTTACCGGCGGCAGCGCTCGCTCACCGTTGATCCGCGCCGCGCTTACCGAACTGCTGCCGGGTATTCCCGTCGCCGGTGGTAATGATTTTGGCTCGGTCACCGCAGGCCTTGCCCGCTGGGCCGGAGTCGTATTTCAAAGCTAAGCCCCATGTCAGGGCCGGATTGCCCTGACGTACTACTCACCCTATTCCATAATTCCTTCATTTTTCGGCGTGATTTGGCGGCTAAACTAGTATCATCACGTCTCTACGTTCAGGACTAGACGTTTAATTATGAATGGTACTAAAAATTCCCGCATCGTTAAGATTGCGGTTTTAGCGGTAATAATTATCGCCGCACTGTTGGTCTGGCGTCACTTTTCATCCAGCACTACCCCGGCTGACGCCTCTGGTAGCACCAAATCAGTTGCTAAAAGCGGCGGCCGCCACGGGCGCGGAGGCCCGCTGGCTCCGGTTCAGGCGGCCACGGCTATCTCAAAAACGGTCCCCCGCTATCTCACCGGGCTGGGAACAGTAACGGCTGCCAATACCGTTACCGTCCGCAGCCGGGTAAATGGCCAGCTAATGGCAATTCATTTCACTGAGGGTCAACAAGTTAAAGCCGGCGATCTGCTGGCCGAGATAGATCCTAGCGAATTCAAAGTCGCGCTGGCTCAGGCTCAGGGACAACTGGCTCGTGACCAGGCGACGCTTGCCAATGACCGTCGCGATCTGGCGCGTTATCAGCAGCTCAGCAAAACGGCGGTTATTTCCCGTCAGGACCTCGATACTCAAAGCGCTAAAGTCAATGAAAGCCTCGGCACCATCAAAGCCGACCAGGCCGCCGTGGCTAATGCCCAATTGCAGCTCGACTGGAGCCGCATTATTGCCCCTATATCAGGGCGCGTGGGGCTTAAGCAGGTTGATATCGGTAATCAGATCTCAACAAGCGATACTAACGGCATTGTGGTGCTTACCCAGACTCATCCAATCGATCTGGTATTCACCCTTCCGGAAAATGACATCCCGATAATCATGCAGGCCCAAAAAGCCGGGAAAGCTCTGAGCGTAGAGGCATGGGATCGCACCAACGCCAACATGCTGACCACCGGCAATTTGCTGAGCCTCGATAACCAGATTGATACCACTACCGGGACAATCAAACTCAAAGCGCGTTTCGAGAATAGCGACGACTCGCTCTATCCCAACCAGTTTGTAAATGCCCGATTGCTGGTATCGACCCAGCAGGATGCCGTAGTTATCCCAACTGCTGCCCTGCAAATGGGTAACGAAGGTAACTTCGTCTGGGTTCTGGGCGATGATAATAAAGTCAGTAAACACACGGTAACGCCGGGCATTCAAAACAGCCTGGAAGTCGTTATCGATGCCGGATTATCCGCCGGCACCCGAGTGGTCACCGATGGACTGGATAAACTGACCGAAGGCGCCAGGGTTGAGGTAGTTGATGCGCATGATGCTAAAGGAAAAGACGCATCCGCTGCGGCAACACCCGCTAAAGGAGCACAATCCTAATGCAGGTTCTTCCACCTAGCGCCACAGGCGGTCCATCCCGCCTGTTTATTATGCGCCCGGTGGCCACCACCCTTCTGATGGTGGCCTTATTGCTGGCCGGGTTGCTTGGCTATCGCTTTCTACCCGTTTCCGCGCTGCCTGAAGTCGACTATCCCACCATTCAGGTCGTCACACTTTATCCGGGTGCCAGCCCGGATGTTATGACTTCAGCAGTGACCGCGCCGCTGGAGCGCCAGTTCGGTCAGATGTCTGGCCTGAAACAGATGTCATCACAGAGCGCCGGTGGGGCCTCAGTCGTTACATTACAGTTCCAGCTTGAACTGCCGCTGGATGTCGCCGAGCAGGAAGTACAGGCGGCGATTAATGCCGCAACCAACCTGCTGCCAAACGACCTTCCTAACCCGCCGGTCTATAACAAAGTGAACCCGGCCGATCCGCCAATTATGACGCTGGCCGTTACCTCTAGCGCCCTGCCGATGACCCAGGTCGAAGACATGGTCGAAACCCGCATCGCGCAAAAAATCTCTCAGATAAGCGGCGTGGGTCTGGTCACCATTAGCGGCGGTCAGCGCCCGGCGGTACGGGTAAAACTGAACGCGCAGGCCATGGCATCACTGGGATTGACCAGCGAAATGCTGCGCACCGCTATCAGCGACGCAAACGTCAACTCGGCTAAAGGTAGCCTCGATGGCCCGACCCGCGCCATTACGCTTTCTGCCAATGACCAGATGAAGTCAGCCGATGAATATCGGCAACTGGTGGTTGCCTATAAAAACGGTGCGCCTGTGCGGCTGCGCGATATCGCCACCGTGGAGCAAGGGGCTGAGAACCAGTGGCTGGGAGCATGGGCCAATAAACAACCGGCAATTGTGATGAACGTGCAGCGCCAGCCGGGTGCCAACATCATTAATACCGCCGATAGTATTCGCGCACTGCTGCCGCAGTTAAAAGAGAGCCTGCCAAAATCCGTTAGCATCAACCTGATTTCCGACCGGACAACCAATATCAGGGCCTCAGTCAGCGATACTCAGTTTGAACTGATGCTGGCTATCGCGCTGGTGGTGATGATTATCTATCTGTTCCTGCGCAATATTCCGGCCACCATTATCCCCGGCGTTGCGGTTCCGCTATCGCTTATCGGTACTTTTGGGGTGATGGTTTTCCTCGATTTCTCGATTAACAACCTGACGCTAATGGCCCTGACTATCGCCACCGGGTTCGTGGTCGATGACGCGATTGTGGTTATTGAAAACATCTCGCGCTATATCGAGAAGGGTGAAAAGCCCATGGCGGCAGCGCTGAAAGGAGCCGGTGAGATAGGTTTTACCATCATCTCCCTCACCTTCTCACTGATTGCAGTATTGATTCCGCTGCTGTTTATGGGCGATATCGTTGGCCGTCTGTTCCGGGAATTCGC
Organism: Salmonella enterica subsp. enterica serovar Choleraesuis; assembly: GCA_022846635.1. Taxonomy (GTDB): domain Bacteria; phylum Pseudomonadota; class Gammaproteobacteria; order Enterobacterales; family Enterobacteriaceae. The sequence goes on along the minus strand of AP025685.1, from coordinate 1,415,992 downwards.
CGTTACGCTTGCCATCGCAATACTAATTTCTGCGGTGGTCTCTCTCACCCTAACGCCAATGATGTGCGCGCGTATGCTGAGCCAGGAATCTCTGCGCAAGCAAAACCGCTTCTCACTGGCCTGTGAACGCTTTATTGAGCGGGTTATTGCCGCCTATGGACGTGGCTTAACCAAAGTGCTGCACCATCCGTGGTTAACGCTAAGCGTGGCCCTGGGCACGCTGGCATTGACGCTGATTCTGTGGGTGTTTATCCCTAAAGGATTCTTCCCGGTTCAGGATAACGGCATTATTCAGGCCACCTTACAGGCACCGCAGTCGGTTTCGTTTACCAGCATGAGTCAGCGCCAGCATCAGGTGGCAGATATTCTGCTGGCGGATAAAGACGTGGCCAGCGTCACTTCATTTATCGGGGTCGATGGTACTAACCCGGCGCTGAACAATGGTCGATTCCAGATAAACCTCAAGCCATTGGATGAGCGCGATGACCGGGTGGGAGCGATTATTTCGCGCCTGCAGGAGAAAGTCGCCAATATTCCAGGCGTAACGCTGTTTATGCAGCCGGTGCAGGACTTGACCATTGATACCCAGGTCAGTCATACCCAGTATCAGTTTACCCTGCGCGCCACTTCACTCGATGCACTCAGCACCTGGGTACCGAAGCTCACCAGCGCCTTGCAGCAGAAAGCGCAGCTGGCCGATGTCGCCAGCGACTGGCAGGATCAGGGGCTGGTTGGCTACGTTAATGTGGATCGCGATAACGCCAGCCGCCTCGGAATCAGCATGTCAGACGTGGACAATGCGCTGTATAACGCCTTTGGCCAGCGGTTGATTTCGACTATCTACACCCAGGCCAACCAGTATCGCGTGGTATTAAGCCACGATATTACCAATACGCCAGGTCTGGCCGCGCTTAACGATGTTCGTCTAACCAGCAGCGACGGCGGCAGCGTACCGCTTAACGCTATCGCCAAAATCGAGCAGCGCTTCGGCCCGCTGGCGATAAACCACCAGGATCAGTTCCCTTCAGCCACCATTTCGTTCAACGTCAGCCCCGGCTATTCACTGGGCGATGCGGTGCAAATTGTGTCCGATACTGAGAAAGCTTTGGGGTTCCCGGTCGATATCAGTACCGACTTCCAGGGCAGCACCCTGGCATTTCAGGCGGCGCTAAGCAGTACCGTATGGTTGATTCTGGCGGCTATCGTGGCGATGTATATCGTACTGGGTATCCTGTATGAGAGCTTTATTCACCCAATAACCATCCTCTCTACCCTGCCAACCGCCGGTGTCGGCGCGCTGCTGTCGCTGCTGCTGGCCGGGAGCGAGCTGGATGTTATCGCCATTATCGGGATTATCCTGCTTATCGGTATCGTGAAGAAAAACGCCATCATGATGATTGACTTCGCGCTGGCCGCCGAACGAGAGCAGGGAATGAAGCCTTACGATGCGATTTATCAGGCCTGTTTGCTGCGCTTCCGTCCGATCCTGATGACTACGCTGGCGGCGCTGTTAGGCGCACTGCCGCTGATGCTCAGTACCGGCGTCGGCGCTGAGCTGCGCCGTCCGCTGGGGATTGGTATGGTCGGCGGTCTGCTGGTAAGCCAGGTTCTGACCCTGTTTACCACACCGGTTATCTACCTGCTGTTTGATAATCTGGCGCTGCGTGTCCGCAGCCGCTGGCAGCGGCACGGTGAGGAGGCGTAAGTGAAGTTCTTCGCCCTGTTCATCTATCGCCCGGTGGCGACCATTCTGATTAGTGTGGCCATCACCTTATGCGGCGTGCTTGGCTTCCGGCTGCTGCCGGTGGCCCCGCTGCCGCAGGTGGATTTCCCGGTTATCATGGTCAGCGCCTCCCTGCCCGGCGCTTCGCCAGAAACTATGGCCTCATCGGTAGCGACGCCTCTGGAACGTTCGCTGGGGCAAATAGCCGGGGTCAGTGAAATGACCTCCACCAGCTCGCTTGGCAGCACGCGTATAATCATGGTGTTCGACTTCGAGCGGGACATTAACGGTGCCGCCCGCGACGTGCAGGCGGCTATCAACGCCGCGCAAAACCTGCTGCCGACCGGGATGCCAAGCCGCCCGACCTATCGTAAAGCCAACCCGTCCGATATGCCGATAATGATCCTGACATTAACGTCAGACTCCTATTCGCAGGGGCAGCTTTATGACATTGCATCCACCCGTCTGGCCCAGAGTATTTCGCAAATAGATGGCGTCGGTGATGTGGATGTTGGGGGCAGTTCGCTCCCCGCCGTGCGTGTCGATCTCAATCCTCAGGCGCTGTTTAATCAGGGCGTTTCGCTGGATTCTGTGCGCACCGCTATCTCCAATGCCAACGTGCGTCGCCCTCAGGGGTCTATCGAGGAAACCGGCCGCCGCTGGCAGTTGCAAACCAATGATGAGATGAAAACGGCTGCTGAATACCGGCCGCTTATTGTTCATTACAACAACGGGGCTGCGGTTCGTTTACAGGATGTCGCAAACATTAGCGACTCGGTGCAGGACGTACGTAATGCCGGGATGACCAACGCTAAACCGGCAATCCTGCTGATGGTGCGTAAAACATCCGACGCCAATATTATCGAAACCGTCGACAGAATTCGCGAGCAGCTTCCGATACTGCGCACCACCGTTCCGGCCACAATCGATCTTCAGGTTGCGATGGACAGAACGCCAACCATTCGCGCCTCGCTGGCAGAGGTAGAGCAGACACTGGCTATCTCGGTCGGGCTGGTGATTCTGGTGGTGTTTCTGTTTCTGCGCTCCGGGCGTGCGACGCTTATTCCAGCCGTTGCGGTGCCTGTGTCGCTTATCGGCACTTTCGCCGCCATGTATCTTTGCGGCTTCAGCCTGAACAACCTGTCGCTGATGGCGCTCACCGTTGCCACCGGATTTGTGGTAGATGATGCCATCGTGGTGCTAGAGAACATCGCCCGGCACCTTGAGGCGGGAATAAAACCGCTACAGGCAGCGTTACAGGGGGTGCGCGAAGTTGGCTTTACCGTCGTCTCCATGAGCCTGTCGCTGGTCGCCGTTTTCCTTCCGCTGTTGCTAATGGGGGGGTTGCCGGGGCGACTATTCAGGGAATTTGCGGTTACGCTGGCGGTATCCATTGGTATTTCGCTGGTGGTGTCATTGACGCTGACGCCAATGATGTGTGGCCTGCTGCTCAAAGCCAGCCCGAAAAAAGAGCCGACTAACCGCGGCTTTGGACGGATGCTGGATAAACTGCAGCAAGGCTATGCGCGCTCACTAAGCTGGGTGCTGAATCACACCAAACTGGTGGGTGCGGTGCTCATTGCCACTATCGTCCTAAACGTCTGGCTCTATATTTCCGTGCCTAAAACCTTTTTCCCGGAGCAGGATACCGGGCTGCTAATGGGTAGCATTCAGGCTGACCAGAGCATCTCCTTTGGCGCTATGCGCGGGAAATTACAGGATTTTATGACCATTATCCGCGAAGATCCGGCGGTGGATAATGTAACCGGCTTTACCGGTGGTTCCAGGGTTAACAGCGGCTCAATGTTTATCTCGCTGAAACCGCTTTCAGAACGTAACGTCAGCGCCCAGGGCGTTATTGACCGGTTGCGTAAAAAACTGGCCAATGAGCCGGGTGCCAGCCTGTTTCTGATGGCGATGCAGGATATTCGCGCCGGTGGCCGTCAGTCCAACGCCAGTTATCAGTTCTCATTGCTCTCAGACGATCTGACTGCCCTGCGCGAGTGGGAACCCAAAATAACAGCGGCCTTTTCAAAACTGCCTGAGCTAACCGACGTCAGCTCCGACCAACAGGATAACGGCTCGGAGATGGACTTAATCTATGACCGTGAAACCATGTCGCGGCTGGGTATCGACGTGGCGGATGCTAACAACCTGTTGAACAATGCCTTCGGTCAGCGCCAGATCTCGACTATTTATCAGCCACTGAACCAATATAAAGTGGTCATGGAGGTCGACCCGCGCTACACCCAGGATATCAGCGCCCTTGACCAGATGTTCGTCACCAGCAAAGACGGTAAGCCGATTCCATTGTCTTACTTTGCAAGCTGGCAGCCCGCTAACGCTCCGCTTTCGGTAAACCACGAAGGCCTGTCGGCGGCGGCGACCGTGTCGTTTAACCTGGCAAATGGCGTGGCGCTTTCCGATGCCAGCGATGCTATCGACAGGACCATGACCGCACTCGGCGTACCGACCTCGGTACGCGGTCAGTGGGCCGGGAATGCCCAGCTATTCCAGGATACGCAAAACTCGCAGCTTTATCTGATCCTTGCCGCACTGGCTACGGTCTATATCGTGCTGGGGATTCTTTATGAAAGCTATGTCCACCCGCTAACCATTTTGTCCACCCTGCCCTCTGCCGGAGTGGGCGCGCTGCTGGCGCTGGAGCTTTTCGGGGCACCGTTTAGCCTGATTGCCCTGATTGGGATTATGTTGCTGATTGGTATAGTGAAAAAGAACGCCATCATGATGGTGGATTTTGCGCTGGTCGCTGAGCGTGAAGGCTCGATGACACCAAAAGAGGCGATTTTTCAGGCCTGCCTGCTGCGCTTTAGACCAATTATGATGACTACCCTGGCGGCGCTGTTTGCGGCATTGCCGCTGGTGCTCGCCAGCGGTGACGGTTCCGAATTACGCCAGCCGCTGGGGGTAACTATTGCCGGTGGCCTTGTGGTCAGTCAGATCCTTACCCTGTACACCACGCCGGTGGTCTATCTCTTCTTCGACCGGCTACGGCTGCGATTTGCCCGTAAACGCCCGGTAGTGAGCGAGGAGGAACATGCATGACCGACCTCCCCCGCCAGGTGCGCTGGCAACTGTGGATAGTGGCGTTTGGCTTTTTTATGCAAACGCTCGATACCACTATCGTCAACACCGCGCTGCCGACCATGGCCCACAGCCTGGGCGAAAGCCCGCTCAATATGCACATGGTCATTGTCTCTTATGTTCTGACGGTGGCCGTCATGCTTCCGGCCAGCGGATGGCTGGCCGATCGGGTGGGCGTGCGCAATATATTCTTTAGCGCCATCGTTCTGTTTACCTTCGGTTCTCTGTGCTGCGCCCAGGCCAACACCCTGGACCAGTTGGTGCTGGCCCGTGTGGTGCAAGGGATCGGTGGTGCCATGATGGTGCCGGTTGGTCGGTTAACAGTGATGAAAATTGTCCCGCGCGCGCAGTATATGGCGGCGATGACATTTGTAACGCTACCGGGTCAGGTCGGGCCATTGCTTGGCCCAACGCTCGGCGGCTTTTTAGTCCAGTACGCCTCCTGGCACTGGATTTTCCTGATTAACCTGCCGGTCGGTTTACTCGGCGCTATCGCTACCCTGTGGCTGATGCCGAACTATAAAATGCAGACCCGGCGTTTCGATCTGTGGGGTTTTGTGCTGTTGGCGGTCGCCATGGCAACTTTAACTCTGGCGCTGGATGGCCGGGAGATGGCCGCCGGAATGACATGGCTGCCCGCCGTTTTGGTGATTAGCGGCCTGATAACTCTGGCGCTCTATCTGCTGCATGCCCGCAATAACGAAAGCGCTCTGTTCAACCTGCGGCTGTTTGAAACACGAACCTTTTCCCTCGGGTTAAGCGGTAGCATGCTGGCCCGTATTGGCAGCGGCATGCTGCCGTTTCTGACACCGGTTTATCTCCAGATTGGCCTCGGTTTTTCGCCATTCCACGCCGGGTTAATGATGATCCCGATGGTCTTTGGCAGTATGAGCATGAAGCGAATTGTGGTGCAGGTGGTTAACCGCTTTGGATACCGTCGGGTACTGGTATCCGCCACATTAGGGCTGGCCGCGCTGTGTCTGGTGCTTATCACCGTCGGCACATTAGGCTGGACGCCGCTGATCCCGGTAGTGCTGTTTATTCTCGGCATGGTCAACTCGATGCGCTTCTCATCAATGAATACGCTAACCCTTAAAGATCTGCCCGATCCTCTGGCCGCCGGAGGTAATAGTCTGCTGTCAATGGTCATGCAGCTTTCGATGAGCCTTGGCGTGAGCGTAGCCGGGATCTTGATGGGCGCATTTGGTCACCATACCCCCGCCGCATCAAGCCCTGATACCCATTCAGTATTTATCGCCACCTGGTGCTGCGCGGCGCTGATTATTGCGCTACCTGCCCTGCTGTTCGCCCGTGTACCGAACGACAGCCAGCCTAACGTGGTATTGAGCCGAAAAAGGAGTAAATCATGAAGCTGTGGCGGCCAGGGATTACCGGAAAACTGTTTATGGCCATCTTCGGCACCTGCCTGCTGGTGCTGATCACCATGCACTGGGGGGTGAGACTGAGCTTTGAGCGCGGTTTTATCGGCTACATCAAGCATGGTAATGAGCAGCGATTACAGCTGTTAAGTGATGCGCTCTCGGATCAATATCAGGCGCATGGCAGCTGGAAATTTTTGCGCCATAACGACCGCTACATGTTCAAACTATTGCGGGCTTTCGACCGCGACCCCGATGCCCAGGTGAAATTGCCCCCCCATGGCTGGCGCACCCAGTTTTGGGTGGTGGATGAGCAAATGAAACGGCTGGTGGGGCCGCCTGGAGAGATACCTCGCGAAGGCAGCCACAAAGCAATTATTACCGCAGGAAAAACCGTTGGCTGGGTTATTGCCTCACCGGTTGAGCGCCTCACCCGCAGCACGGATATCAATTTCGACCACCAGCAGCGCCGCACCAGTTGGGTTATTGTTGCGCTCTCGGCTCTGCTGGCGGCGGGGGTTACCTTCTTGCTGGCACGCGGGCTACTGCGCCCGGTGAAACGCCTGGTCGAAGGTACCCACCGCCTGGCGGCAGGTGACTTTGCCACCCGGGTGCCGGTCAGCGGTGGCGATGAGCTAGGCAAACTGGCTCAGGACTTTAACCAGCTGGCCACCACTCTGGAAAAAAACCAGCGGATGCGTAAAGACCTGATGGCGGATATCAGCCATGAACTGCGTACACCGCTGGCGGTGCTGCGCGGCGAGCTGGAGGCTATTCAGGACGGCGTCAGGCAGTTTACCCCGGAGTCCGTCAGTTCGCTGCAAATGGAAGTGACAACCTTAACCAAGCTGGTGGATGACCTGCGCCATCTCTCTATGTCCGATGAAGGTGCACTGGCCTATCAGAAGCAACAGCTGGAGCTTATCGGCGTACTGGAAATGGCAGTCGGCGCTTTCAAACCGCGCTTTATGGAAAGGAATATCAGGATTTCCGTGAACCTTCCCGATGAGGCTGAAGTATTCGGCGATCGGGATCGCTACAGCCAGTTATTCATCAACCTGTTGGAAAACAGCCTGCGTTATACCGATGCCGGCGGGGAGCTGCGTATTGATGGGAAAGTACATAAAAACAATCTGATACTAAACTTTTATGACAGCGCACCCGGCGTCGATGACGAACAATTACAGCGGTTATTTGAGCGTTTTTACCGTACCGAAGGTTCGCGCAATCGCGCCAGCGGCGGCTCCGGGCTTGGGCTGGCTATCTGCCAGAACATTGTCGAAGCACATAATGGAACTATTAATGCTACCCATTCGCCACTAGGAGGCGTTAGCATAACGCTCATTCTACCGTTGTATAGTGAAGCCCAGAGGGTTGTATGACCGTATTTCCGCTGGATGAAAACGCCTTACCTATCCTGATTGTCGAAGACGAGCCAAAGCTGGGGCAGCTGCTTATCGACTATCTGCGGGCCGCCAATTATGCGCCAACGCTTATCACCCACGGTGATGAAGTCATTCCTTATGTTCGTCAGCACTCTCCGGCGCTGATTCTGCTGGATCTAATGCTGCCGGGTACCGACGGCTTAACGCTGTGCCGCGAGATCCGTCGTTTTTCCGAAGTGCCTATCGTCATGGTGACGGCCAAAATTGAGGAGATCGACAGGCTGCTGGGGCTGGAGATTGGGGCCGATGACTATATCTGTAAGCCATACAGCCCGCGTGAAGTCGTGGCTCGTGTCAAAACCATTCTGCGCCGCTGCAAACCGGCGCGCGCCGGCGTGATACCTGCGGCCAGTGATGAGCCTGCGGTCATTATCGATGAAAGCCGCTTCCAGGCCAGCTGGAACGGACAGGTTCTGGATCTGACACCTGCGGAATTTCGCCTGCTGAAAACGCTTTCCGGCGAGCCGGGCCGGGTATTCTCACGCGAACAGTTACTGAACCTGCTGTATGACGATTATCGCGTGGTAACTGACCGCACCATCGATAGCCACATTAAAAACCTGCGTCGCAAACTGGAAGCGTTAAACGCCAACGAGCCGTTTATTCGCGCCGTTTACGGTGTGGGCTACCGCTGGGATGCCGAGGCAGCCCGCCTGGCCTGACCCTTATCCGGGCCTGAGGTTTACTCTTTAGGCCCGGAGCGCTACAATTCCCGCCCCAAAAACAGGGGAATGCCCTGTTTTACTTCGCTGCTTGCGGCGAATCTGACCTGTCATCAGAACGAGACCATCATGTTTAAACCGGAATTACTTTCTCCGGCGGGAACGCTGAAAAATATGCGTTACGCCTTCGCTTACGGTGCCGATGCGGTATACGCTGGCCAGCCACGTTACAGCCTGCGGGTACGCAATAACGAATTCAACCACGAGAACCTGGCGCTTGGTATCCAGGAAGCCCACCAGCTGGGTAAAAAATTCTACGTGGTAGTCAACATCGCACCCCACAACGCCAAGCTGAAGACCTTTATTCGTGACCTTAAGCCGGTTATCGATATGGGGCCGGATGCGCTGATTATGTCCGATCCCGGTCTTATCATGATGGTTCGCGAAGCTTTCCCGGAGATGGATATTCATCTTTCAGTGCAGGCGAATGCCGTGAACTGGGCCACGGTGAAATTCTGGAAACAGATGGGCCTCACCCGTATTATCCTGTCGCGCGAGCTGTCTATCGACGAGATTGCTGAAATTCGTCAGCAGGTTCCTGATATTGAGCTGGAGATTTTCGTCCACGGTGCGCTGTGCATGGCCTACTCCGGTCGTTGCCTGCTTTCTGGTTATATCAACAAACGCGACCCTAACCAGGGTACCTGCACCAACGCCTGCCGCTGGGAATATAAAGTTCAGGAAGGCAAAGAAGACGCCGTGGGCAATATCGTCCACATTCAGGAGCCGATTCCGGTCAGCGATATCACGCCAACCCTCGGCACTGGCGCGCCAACCGATAAAGTATTTATGATTGAAGAGGCCCAGCGTCCCGGCGAGTATATGACCGCCTTTGAAGACGAACACGGCACCTACATCATGAACTCTAAGGATCTGCGTGCGATTGCCCACACCGGTCGTCTTACCGAACTGGGTGTACACTCCCTGAAAATCGAAGGCCGCACCAAATCCTTCTATTACTGCGCCCGAACTGCTCAGGTTTACCGCCAGGCAATCGACGATGCCGCCGCCGGGAAACCGTTTAATCCGCAGCTGGCTGAAACTCTGGAAGGTCTGGCTCATCGCGGCTATACCGAAGGTTTCCTGCGCCGTCATACCCACGATAGCTATCAAAACTATGAATACGGGTTCTCAGTCTCCGATCGTCAACAATTTGTTGGTGAATTCACCGGCGAGCGCCGGGGCGAGCTGGCGGCCGTTGCGGTAAAAAACAAATTCATGTGCGGCGACAGCCTGGAGATGATGACCCCACAGGGCAATATCACCTTTACCCTCAATCAGATGGAAAACGGTAAGGGCCAGCCGGTAGATGTCGCGCCTGGCGACGGCCACGTAATGTGGATCCCAGTACCGGAAGATGTAGCGATTGAGTATGCACTTTTGTTGCGTAATCTGGCAGGACAAACCACCCGTAATCCACATGGTAACTAACTAATTTAGGTCGGATTTTACCTTTGGTTAATTCTTAGAAACCGATCACACACCTAAATAGTTATATCGGTTAGCATGTCCGTGCTGAAAACATAAAAATGCTAACTGTACCAGGAACCACCTCCTTAGCCCGTGTAACCTCCCTTACACGGGCTGATTTTTTCCCTCCTTTCAGCCAGTTCTGACCTCACCTTTTCATACATAAGATACACTTGTTGAATCAAGCCCGTTACGAGGTGAAATATGGAACGCTCTCCCGTTGCTTTGTTGATTTTGAATGGAAAAAGTACCGATAACCCAGAATTACGCTCCGCTATTGAATTATGCCGCAGTGAAGGCGCACAGATACACGTGCGGGTAACTTTCGAACATGGCGACGTTGAGCGCTATATGGCTGAAGCCAGCCGCCTGAATGCAGAAACGATTATCGCCGGGGGCGGAGACGGTACGATTAATGAAGTCGCCACCGCTCTGGTCGCGGCCCCGGAGAGCAGCCGTCTGCCGCTGGCAGTACTTCCACTCGGTACGGCAAATGACTTCGCCACCAGCGTCGGAATTCCTCATGAGCTGATAAATGCGTTGCGCCTGGCGCTGCATGGCAAAGCCTATCCGGTCGATCTTGGGCGGGTCAACGAACAGCGATATTTCATCAATATGGCAACCGGCGGCTTTGGCACCCGTATCACTACCGAAACGCCGGAAAAACTTAAATCGGCGTTGGGTGGCCTTTCTTATGTTCTTCACGGCATGCTGCGGGTCGATCAGCTTAAGCCGGATAGCTGTGAGCTGCTCGGGCCTGATTTTCACTGGGCCGGTGATGCGCTGGTTATCGGCATCGGCAATGGTCGCCAGGCCGGCGGCGGCCAGCGCCTGTGCCCGACGGCACTCATCAACGACGGCTTATTGAATGCCAGCGTGGTAACGGCGCAGGAACTGTTGCCTGCCGCACTGAACTCGTTATTTGGTGGCGATGATGACAACCCGAATATCGTTCGCGCCGAGGTGCCGTGGCTGGAAATAGAAGCACCTCATGAGATGACCTTTAATCTCGACGGCGAGCCACTGCGCGGACGTCAATTCCGCATTGAGATCTGCCCCGAGGCCATTCTTTGCCGTCTGCCGCCAGACTGCCCATTACTACGCTAATAACAGACCCCTTCCCCCTGACAACTCTGCCGGTCAGATTTATCACTGACTGGCAGGTTTACCGCACCCGTCACTAATACGCGCTCACAAGTTATAGATAATAGGCTCAGGTATATCTTCGGAGAGGACAAATGGATAGCGCCGAAAAAACAGTCATTGGGGTCGACGTCGGTTCAGGAAGCGTGCGTGCCGGAATATTTAATCTGAACGGGACAATGCTGGCCCACAGTACGCAAAAGATAACGACCACACACCGCAGCGGCTCCCGGGTAGAACAATCAAGCGCAGAGATTTGGCAGGCGGCATGCCGTTGTATTCAAGAGGTTCTACATCTAAGCAATATTCCTTCCCAACGGGTGGCCGGGATTGGATTCGATGCCACCTGCTCGCTGGTGGTGCTGGGAGAGCACGGCACGCCGTTATCCGTCAGCCCGGATGGTGAAGATCACAACAACATTATCGTATGGATGGATCATCGGGCTACCGAACAGGCTGAACGCATCAATGCCACCGGTCACCCGGTTCTGGATTATGTCGGCGGCAAGATTTCACCGGAAATGGAAACGCCGAAACTGCTGTGGCTCAAGGAGCATCACCGCGCTACTTACGATAATGCCTGGCAATTTATGGATCTGGCGGATTTTATGACCTGGCGTGCCACCGGCGACTTAACCCGCTCTGCATGCACCGTCACCTGTAAATGGACGTGGCTGGCCCATGAAAATCGCTGGGATGAGGATTATTTTCACACCATCGGCCTTGATGATTTGGCGGATAAAGGCTTCCAGCGTATTGGCCAGAACATCGCGTGGCCCGGAACACCCTGTGACGGAGGCCTGAGCGCTCAGGCGGCGCAGGAGACCGGGTTACTGCCGGGCACGCCGGTTGGCGTTGGGATTATTGATGCCCATGCGGGCGGCATCGGCACCGCTGGAGCGCAGGGCGATGCCTTAAGCGGTCTGGCCTGGGTATTTGGCACCTCATCCTGCACCATGACGCTTACCCAGGAACCTGCGTTCGTGCCCGGCGTCTGGGGGCCATATTATGGAGCGATGGTGCCGGGATTATGGCTATGCGAAGGCGGGCAAAGCGCTGCCGGCGCCGCTATCGATCGCTTGCTGGCCTCGCATCCGGACAGCCTGACCGCAAAGCAGGAGGCAGACCACGCCGGGGTTTCGTTGCCTGTCTATCTCGCCAACCTGATTTTGCAAAAATTCCCCCACCCTTCTGACGCCATCCAGCTGGCAGCGGGCCTGCATGTAGTGCCGGAGTTTTTAGGTAATCGGGCCCCGCTTGCTGACCCACACGCCAGAGCGATTATCGCCGGTCTGGGCATGGAGCAAGACCGGGACAGTCTGCTGAGTTTATATCTGGCGGGGCTATGCGGAATTGGCTATGGACTGCGGCAAATTATCGACGCACAGGCTAAATGTGGCGTCATCAGTAAAACCATTATTATCAGCGGCGGCGCGGGCCAGCATCCTGTTGTCCGCCAGATCCTGGCCGACACCTGCGGCTTGCCGGTGATAACGACTCAAAGCCCGGAACCAGTATTGCTGGGCGCGGCTATCCTTGGAGCCGTCGCGGGAAAAGTATCGCCATCGGTCAATGATGCCATGGCGCAGTTTACTCATATGGATAAATGCTATAACCCGAATCGGACGTATCAATCTGTTCATCAGAAACGTTATCAGGCTTATGAGCTGCTGCAACAGACGGCGAGAAAGATAAGAGAGTAATTGGCGAGGCAAAAGCATCCTCTCCCGCTGCGGGAGAGGATTATGTATCAGGCGATAGTGACTTTGGTATCCAGATAAACATCCTGTACCGCATTTATCAGTTTAACGCCTTCCGACATCGACTTTTTAAATGCTTTGCGTCCAAGAATCAGCCCCATTCCCCCGGCACGCTTATTGATAACCGCTGTTCGTACCGCGTCGCTGAGGTCATTCTCTCCGCCAGCGGCACCGCCGGAGTTAATCAGCCCCGCACGCCCCATATAGCAGTTGGCTAACTGGTAGCGCACCAAATCGATAGGATTATCGCTGGTCAGCTTGCTGTAGACCCGGTCGTCGGTATAACCAAAGTTCACCGCTGGATAACCACCGTTATTTTCGGCCATCTTCTGCTTCACGATATCGGCACCAATAGTGGCCGCCAGGTGGTTTGCCTGGCCGGTCAGGTCGGCACTCACATGATAATCCACACCCTCTTTTTTAAAGGCGGAGTTACGCAGATAAGCCCACAATACGGTCACCATCCCCAGCTCGTGCGCCCGCTCAAAAGCCGCCGAGATTTCGGCAATCTGACGCCGGGATTCCGGAGAACCAAAATAAATAGTGGCCCCAACCGCTACCGCGCCGAGATCAAAAGCCTGCTCGACGCTGGCATAAGGCGTTTGATCGTAAGTGGTCGGATAACTCAGGGTTTCATTGTGATTGAGCTTAACCAGGAAGGGAATTCGGTGCGCGTAACGGCGTGAAACCGAAGACAGCACGCCATAAGTTGATGCCACGCAGTTACAGCCAGCCTCAATCGCCAGCTCGACAATATTCTTAGGGTCAAAATAGAGCGGATTAGCGGCAAAAGAAGCGCCTGCTGAATGTTCGACACCCTGGTCAACCGGCAGAATAGATAAGTAGCCGGTTCCCGCCAGACGGCCGGTGTTGTAAAGCGTCTGCATATTACGCAGCACGGCGGGCGGGCGGTCATTATCAATCATTACCCGATCAACATAATCAGAGCCGGGTAAATAAAGCTTATCGGCGGGAATGGTCATACAACGGTGCTGTAACAGGGATTCGGCGCTGTCACCTAAAAGTTGTGCAATATCAGTCATAAACTCTCCCAATGGCGGCCACGCAGGTAGCCGCGGCTGTTCATCCTGAAGAGCGCATTCACGATGCACTCTGGTTAACTGCGATGATGCAGAACCACCGCTAAGCCTGGTACTTTCCCCAGGGCTTTACCAGTTTTCGAGGGTGGATTAGTGCTTTTCACGACATATCTGACTGTAGTGCCAGTCCCAATTAGGCCGCCTGCGCTCAGCGCTACACCATTCATGAGAGGATTTCCGCGGCTAATGGCACGCCGGGAGAGTAAAAAATTTTCGTATCATTCATGCAGGCTAATTATTTGTATTTAATAAATTAGCCGCCCGCTCCTGCCCCCGACAGCAGGACAAGCAATCCGTAATGATTAATTCACCCCTTGCCAAATTAAGCCTTAATCGATATTGTTATATTATAACATTACATGAGGTAATCCCATGAAACCTGGCATTCACCCTGCTTATCGCACCGTGGTCTTCCACGACACCACCGCCGATCACTACTTTATGGTTGGCTCTACTATTGCCACCGATCGCGAAATAGAAATAGAGGGCGAGAAATTCCCCTATGTGACGCTGGATATCTCCGCTAAATCACATCCGTTTTATACCGGTAAACAGAAGGTGTTCACCAATGAGGGCAGCGCTGCGCGGTTTAATCAGCGCTTTGGCCACTTTTTTTCTGACTCAGCGTCATCGGATAAAAGAGATTAATCATGCAGGTTGTTAATTCACTACGCAGCGCCAGGGCGCGTCATCCGGACTGCCAGATTGTGCGCCGTAAAGGGCGACTGTACGTAGTATGTAAAAGTAACCCCCGTTTTAAAGCCGTTCAGGGGCGTAAGAAAAAACGCCGCTAGCGCCTTATTTTTCCCGCCAGCACCAGCCCTTCACCCGCCCATGGATGGGCCATTTCCTGACTAACGTATTACTCACCCACGATTGCCACAGGTTTTGTCATTCAAAACCTGTGGCGAAGGTTTGCCTCTCACCGGCCAATAAATCACCCGCCAGAAATATTATTTGTGACCGGTTTCCCATAGCCGATTAGCTGCCTCGATTCACCTGGCAAATATTGTTACCCTGCTCAAATTTACGCCCCAAAGGTATTTAAAAGGTATTATTTGATGGTACTGTCACGCCGTACCTTACCTGTCATGAAGGATTCAAAGATGAAAACAACAGTAAAGCTGTCGTTCATGATGTTCGTGGAGTGGTTTATCTGGGGGGCGTGGTTTGTTCCACTGTGGCTGTGGCTCAATAAAAGTGGTTTCAGCGCCGGGGAGATAGGCTGGTCTTACGCCTGTACTGCGATTGCCGCTATCCTCTCACCTATTCTGGTGGGCTCCATTACCGACCGTTTTTTCTCCGCCCAGAAGGTTCTGGCGGTGCTGATGTTTGCCGGGGCGATATTGATGTATTTCGCTGCGCAGCAAACTACATTTAGCGGCTTTTTCCCGCTGCTGCTGGCCTATTCACTCACCTATATGCCTACCATTGCGCTTACTAACAGCATTGCTTTCGCCAATGTTCCTGATGTGGAGCGTGATTTTCCACGTATTCGCGTGATGGGCACCATCGGCTGGATAGCCTCCGGGCTGGCCTGCGGCTTTCTGCCGCAAATGCTGGGCTATAGCGATATTTCACCAACCAATATTCCACTATTGATTACCGCTGCCAGCTCGGCGCTTCTTGGGATTTTCGCTTTCTTCCTGCCGGATACTCCGCCTAAAAGCACCGGCAAGATGGACATCAAAGTTATGCTCGGGCTGGATGCGCTGGTGCTGCTGCGCGATAAAAACTTCCTGGTCTTTTTCTTCTGTTCATTCTTGTTTGCGATGCCGCTGGCCTTTTATTACATCTTTGCCAACGGCTATCTGACAGAAGTAGGCATGAAAAATGCCACCGGCTGGATGACGCTCGGCCAGTTCTCAGAAATATTTTTCATGCTGGCGTTGCCATTTTTCACTAAACGCTTTGGTATTAAAAAGGTATTGCTTCTGGGCCTGATTACCGCGGCCATCCGCTACGGCTTTTTCGTCTACGGCGGGGCGGAACAGTATTTCACCTACGCCCTGTTGTTCTTAGGCATTCTGCTGCACGGCGTGAGCTACGACTTTTACTACGTTACGGCTTACATCTATGTCGATAAAAAAGCACCGGTGCATATGCGCACCGCCGCTCAGGGCCTGATTACTCTGTGCTGCCAGGGTTTTGGCAGTCTGCTGGGTTACCGCATAGGCGGTGTCATGATGGAGAAAATGTTTGCCTATCAGGAGCCGGTACACGGTCTCACTTTTAACTGGGCCGGAATGTGGACTTTCGGCGCGGTAATGATAGCCATCATCGCCGTACTGTTTATGGTTTTCTTTCGCGAGTCGGACAAAGAGATTGCCACCATTGAAGTGGACTGTCCGGATTTAGCGCTGACACAACAAGGGGAAGTAAAATGAAAGCTGAACGTATTCTCGGGGCGCTCTACGGCCAGGCATTAGGGGATGCGATGGGCATGCCATCGGAGCTATGGCCGCGCACTCGGGTTAAAGCGCACTTTGGCTGGATCGACCGTTTTTTACCTGGCCCTCAGGAAAACAACGCCGCCTGTTACTTTAAACAGGCCGAATTTACCGACGATACCTCGATGGCGCTGTGCCTGGCCGATGCCCTGCTTGAGTGTGAAGGGGAAATTAATCCCGACATTATTGGCCGCAATATTCTGGCCTGGGCTGAAGGCTTTGACGCATTCAATAAAAACGTACTCGGCCCCACGTCAAAAATTGCCCTGAATGCTATTCGCGATGGTAAACCGGTCGCCAGCCTTGAGAATAACGGTGTAACCAACGGCGCGGCAATGCGCGTCTCTCCGCTTGGCTGCCTGCTGCCTCCCCGCTGCCTGGATAGCTTTATCGATGATGTCGCGCTGGCCTCCAGCCCCACCCATAAATCGGATCTGGCCGTGGCCGGTGCCGTGGTAATTGCCTGGGCCATATCGCGCGCCATTGAGGGGGACAAATGGGACGATATTGTCACTTCTCTGCCCTCAATTGCCCATCAGGCCCAGCAAAAACGCATCACCACCTTTAGCGCTTCTCTCGCAGCCAGGCTAGAAATTGCGCTGAAGATTGTTCGCGAATCTAGCGGAGCCGAATCCGCCAGTGAGCAGCTTTATCAGGTGGTAGGTGCGGGAACCAGCACCATCGAGTCTGTCCCGTGCGCTATTGCGATGGTCGAGCTGGCGGGCGGCTGCCCTAACCGTTGTGCGGTGTTGTGCGCCAATCTTGGCGGTGATACCGATACTATCGGCGCGATGGCTACCGCTATCTGCGGCGCGCTTAATGGCGTAAACGCTATCGACCCGGTATTGAAACAGGAGCTGGATGCGGTAAACCAATTCGATTTTGCCCGCTACGCCACGGCACTGACTCAACTCAGGAAACAGCGGGAGGAGGCATGACGAAAACGCGCCTGATGGAACGATTGCCCGCTTTGCGAACTCAGCGCCCGGTTATTGTCGTCGGCGCTGCCGTCATTGATGTGATTGCCGATACCAGCGTGCTGCCATGGCGCGGATGCGATATTGAGCTAAAGCAGCAAGGGGTTAATGTGGGCGGCTGTGCGCTCAATATTGCCGTGGCCCTGAGCCGCCTGGGAATTGAAGCCACTAACGCCCTGCCCATTGGCCGGGGCGTCTGGGCCGATATTATCCGCAGCAGAATGGCTAAAGAAGGGCTTGATAGCGCGATAACCACCGACAAGGCCGATAACGGCTGGTGCCTGGCGCTGGTGGAGCCAGATGGTGAGCGAACGTTTATGTCATTCAGCGGCGTAGAAAACCAGTGGAACGCCGACTGGCTATCCCGGCTGGATATTCCGCGTAACAGCCTGATTTATCTCTCAGGTTATCAACTGGCCTCCCCATGCGGAGAGCTATTGGTTAGCTGGCTGGAGCAACTGGAGCATGTCACGCCGGTTATAGATTTCGGCCCGCGCATTAACGATATTTCCACGCCCCTGATGGAACGAATAATGGCCAGCCGCCCGCTGGTTACATTAAATCGTCAGGAGGCGGAAATCGCCGCCGCACGTTTTAATCTCAGCCCTGAAGTGGAAGATTTTGGCCATGGCTGGCAGGATAAATTCTCTGCCCCCCTTATCGTTCGCCTCGATAAAGATGGCGCATGGTACTTCAGTTCAGCCGCATCGGAACATATCGCCGCACGACCGGTAACCGTGGTCGATACTATCGGAGCCGGAGACAGCCATGCAGGCGGCGTGCTGGCAGGTCTGGCCTCCGGATGGTCGCTGGCGGATGCGGTATTGCTGGGGAATGCGGTGGCTTCGTGGGTGGTCGGCCATCGCGGAGGGGACTGCGCGCCCTGGCGCGAGGAATTACTCCTCGCACACGAAAACGTATAAATCGCTGCGGCAGTAGCTGGTGCTGTATTCGACAGGGCGTTGTAGCTGATCGAGCGCAACCTGTTTGATGACCAGCACCGGTACTTTTCCATCGAGCTTAATATGTGCCAGAAACTCGGCATCGGGCATGCAGGCGCTCACTCTGGAGCGGGTACGCTGAGGATAGATCTGCTGGCTGCGGAAATAGTCATAAAGTGAGATGCCAATAGCGTCGACATCCTCAATCAAATGAGCCGGTACCCAGGACTCTTCGATGGAAACCGGGTCTTCATCCACATAGCGAATGCGCTTTAGCAGGAACACCTCGCTTCCCGAAGGTACGCCCAGCTGCTCAGATACCTCGTCAGGACAGGGAACCATGCGTTTGTTCACCCAGAGAGTATCTGGCTTTTTCCCACGTAAAACTACCTGCTGAGAGAACCCGCGCGCTTCTTTAAGCGAATACTCAAAAATATTATTGATTTGGGTTCCGTAACCGCGCGCCCTGGTCACCACCCCTTCATCTTCCAGGGATTGCATCGCTTTACGCACCGTAATGCGCGAAACGCCGGTTAACTGACTAAGGTCTCGCTCACCCGGAAGAATATTGCCGTGTTCAAGAATGCCGCTGCGCACGGCATTTTTAATAGTCTCAGCAAACTTACGGTACAGCGGCGCATTATCCGCCGCTGCAATTCGTTCATTCAGCTGGGCGATGAGCCGGGTATGTGATTGTTCCATTTATCATTTCCGGGCAGCACAAGAGTAGTCAGTATACTACCATTACCACCAGGCGTGGAAATGATGCACCGGGCCAATGCCCTCGCCCACTTCCAGCGTATCGGCCTGAGCCAGCGCCTCAGACAGCCAGGCTTTGGCCTGTTCAACGGTCGCTCCCCAGCTATCGTGACGTGGACGCAGCGCTGCCAGCGCAGCTGAAAGCGTACACCCGGTACCGTGAGTATTTTTAGTCACAATCCGCGGCGCGGTAAAACGCTGTTCGCCGTCGGGAGTAAACAGCCAGTCCGGGCTTTGAGCCCCATCCAGATGGCCGCCTTTCATTAACACAGCGCCACAGCCCATCCCTAATAACGCTCGCCCTTGCTCCAGCATCTCCTGCTCAGTGCGGGCATGAGGGGCATCCAATAACGCCGCGGCTTCTGGCAAATTAGGCGTTATTAAAGAGACCTGTGGCAGCAGGCGGGTTCGCAAAGTAGCAATCGCTGAGGGCGATAACAGCGGATCCCCGCTTTTGGCCAGCATTACCGTATCGAGCACCACGTTTTTTACCTGATAACGCTGCAGGCGTTCCGCCACCGCTTCTACGATATCAGTCTCTGCCAGCATGCCGATTTTGGTGGTATCGATACGTACATCGCTGTAAACCGAATCGAGCTGGGCGGCAACAAAATCAGGCTCGATTCGGTATACCGATTGTACGCCGCGGGTGTTTTGCGCCACCAGCGCAGTGATAACGGAGCAGCCATAGGCGCCCAGTGCCGAAAAGGTTTTTAAATCGGCCTGTATACCGGCACCGCCGCTCGGATCGGTACCGGCGATGGTTAGGGCGTTGATCCGTTTCATTGTTGTTTCTCCACATCAGAATTGTATAGCGCATCCAGGAATTCAGGCACAAAGCTGCCCGGCCCCTGGCATATGCTGGCCGCACGCTGACCGGCGCGCGACATCATTGCGCAGGCCGCCGCCACATTAAGTAACCTGTCGCCAGGCAGTGCGCAGCAGGCCGCCACTACGGCGGAAAGCGCACAGCCGGTACCGACAACCCTGGTCATCAGCGGGTCACCACCTTCCACCGCCACCGTGCGTTCGCCATCGGTGACATAATCCACTTCCCCGGTTACGGCAATCACTGCGCCGGTCCTGCGCGCCAGATCCTGAGCCGCCGGCAGCGCCTGGAGTGCGCTTTGGGTGCTATCAACACCGCGCCCCAGGCCATTACTGCCTGATAACGCCATGATTTCAGAGGCATTACCGCGTATAGCGGCGGGTTGAAGGTTAATAAGCTCATCGGCAAAGCGGGTGCGCAGCGGCAACGCGCCCACCGCAACCGGGTCAAGCGCCCAGGGCTTTTTAGCCTCGCGGGCACCGCCGATAGCGGCGCGGATAGTCGTCATTTGCCCTTGGGTGAGAGTTCCAAGATTGACCGAAAGCGCATCGGCATGCTGGCTAAACAGCGCCGCTTCTTCCGGGTCAACAACCATTGCCGGGGAGGCGCCAAGCGCCAGCAGCACGTTAGCAGTGAAGTTTTGCACGACATCATTAGTAAGGCAGTGCACCAGCGGTGAGTGCTGGCGGAGGTCACGCTGCGCCTGATTTACGGCGGCAACGGATAGCAGGTCAGGTTGCATAAAAACTCCTGCCCGGCGAGAAAGAAGGGACGCCTGGCAGGCATCGAACTTCCCTACGCTGGCGTTATCCAGATCAGGTATACGGGTATCTCTCAGCCTTCACGCGGAAGGGCACCCCGAGTCGATTATAATAAAATCAAAAGATTGCGAGCAATTTCTCGTCAATCTCCGCATAAGATCTTGCCAGCGGTGAGCCCAATGCACAAGCGCTAAAATTTGCACATCAATTTAATTTCGGGGCCTGATGAAAAAGTCGTTAGGGGAATCAGCTGTATTAGCTGAGACCAACCTAAATGCTTTTACCGGTTAAAGGGATACTTGAAACAGGCTTATAGTTACCCGGCGTCACAGGGCAAAAATAGTTTCCAGAACAATTTCACTTTTTCTTCCGCCCCAAAAAAATGCGCCCGGCTTTGAAGCTCCGGGCGCGAATGTTATGAGAGAACGGTTCAGGATTTAGGCGCTTTGCCGTCAGCCGCCTGCAAGATAATTTTAGCCACGCTGTCTGGCTGACTTATCATGGATACATGGCTGGCTTTTACCTCTTCAATTTTTGCGTTCACCGATTTCGCCATTGACCGCTCAAGGTCCGGGTTGATCATTCGATCCTCACTGCTCACCAGATACCAGACAGGCTTTGTTTTCCATGCCGGTTGAGTGATTTTTTCATCAAACGCCGAGGCTTTTATCGGCCCCTGGGTAACGGTAATGAGCCGCTGTGTCTCAGACGGTACGTCCTGAGCAAAATCTTCTTTTACAGCTTTTTCGGGAAGATAGAGATAACCAGCAGGCGTTTTAGCGATACCGGCACTACCGGGCGGAGCCGGAAAAGAACTCGCCAGTTCAGAGGTAGACTGCCCGGCCGCTGGCGCAAAGGCGGCGATATAAACCAGTGATTTAACTTTGGGGTTATTGCCCGCCTCGGTAATTACCGTTCCGCCCCAGGAGTGCCCTACCAGCAGCACGTCACCGTGAGCCTGCTCGATAGCGCGCTTTGTGGCAGCAACATCATCTTTAAGAGAGGTCAGCGGGATCTGCACCGCAATAACATCCAGGTGTTTTTTCTGGAGCTCGCTGATAACTGCATTCCAGCTGCTGCCATCGGCAAACGCGCCGTGAACTAACACAACGGTTTCAGTTTTAGCCATTGCTGGCATCACGCCGGATCCGAGCGCTATTACGCCGCCCAGCAGCGCTAAATTAACCCATTTTTTTAATTTCATATTTTACCCGCCGCCTGTCATTGAAAACTCATCCCCCGCCTATACGCAGAGGGGCCTATCAACGATAAATATCAGCAGTACCGTACAGCGTATTTTTACCTCCGGCTGATGTGATGTGGTATGAAGCCGCCCCTTCTTTTTCTGCTTTGATCCGCAGTTTATTTTCCAGCTCGTTCAGGGTCAGTGAGCCGCTGGCGTCAGAAACGGTGCCGATTTTTTGCAGACCGGCGGGGTTGCTAACATCCTGTGCGGCAAAAGCGGTAAAAGATGCAGACAGTACGGCCGCGCTCATTACGACAATCAGTAATTTTTTCATGGCAAACTCCAGTACGGTTTGTTAACTATCAGGCTGCACGCGTTGGTGCGTTAGGGCCATTAAACCAACCGGGTATGTCCACCATGTTTTCCCAATCACCCTTTTTGTGATCCTCTGTGTTACCGATGCCGACAGATACATTTCTGTACAATCAGTTTTCTCAGAACGCCTCTATGGAGTGAAAAGCGCGGGCCGTTTCCAGCCCGGAATCAACTATCAGGTGCCGACAGGAAATAACCGATTTTGGATTCTCTTTAGTTGCCATAATTCAAACCTCGTCAAACTGAAAAATCATTTCATCTGATGGTTTTCAGCATGCGGCGGCACGGTGAATTCCACCGTTTTTTTATCCAGTGGTTTATGCGTGGCATCAGCAAGAATAATGGTTACTTTATGTGGGCCAGCGGGAAGGCCGACCAGAATAACCGGCTCACCGCTGGCATCAGCCCAGTGCCATGGATTATCGTCAACAATAACGTGAATATGACCGATACGCGGCCTGACGCGCAGCGCATCTGGACCGAAAACAGGCTCAATACGCAGATTCTCCGCCCGGTATTGAATAAAAACGGCACCTTTGCTTAGAGGACCAGGCAAAGGAGGATCAACAATCAATTTTGCCGGTGGCTGTGAATCTATTGAAACATCAACCCCCGCCGGGCCCAGGACATCGCGCGCACTTAGGCTATCAAGCCCGGCGGCATAAACGCTCTGTGCGCTTAAAAAAACGGCCAACAAAATGGCACTTTTTCTGAATAACATGCGTCCTCCCCTCATGAACGTTAAAGATGTCACTTATGGGACAAGTAAATCAGAGGTATCAGGCAAAGGCCGCCTTATGAGGCATAACCAGAAATATTATTTAAATTTCAGAAGGTTTACATTTATTTGCCCCAGACTTTAGACCAAAGAAATGCACCGCCGACTTTCGTCGACGGTGCATTTCCCTAATGAGCCTGCTAATTATTAACGGGCATAACCCAATCGGCAAGCCTGGTTGAAAATATATTATATTGCCAAACATCGTTGACGAATGACGATAATTTAACTACCAAATTATATCGTGTAATATTTTCAACTAATCACATTAGCCCAGACTGCGAGCTGCTTAAGCGTTAAGTTCCCGACGTCAGTGACAATAATATTTTAAATTCACTTATTGAGGATTTTAAGTGGTTATATTTACACACTACTTTTTGATTGGTTTAATTAACCAGAAATAGAGTCATTATATTTATAATAATTCAGGTTCATATGCCCCTGTCATCATGCCCTGCCTTATCCTCCTCAAAAACCAATGGGGCACCATCAGGCTAAAACATCCATAGCATTCGCGCACGGTAGAGGAGTACCATTACTCACTCTTTTCACAAGGAGGTTCTGCATGGCGCATACCTATTACTATGGCAAATTTCCTAAGGGAATGAGTGCGCTGAATAACGACCCGAGTACCGGGACTATCAATGATTATGAAACGGGCATTACCGTTTTTTGGTACGCCGGATATATTCGCCTGCGCCATCCCGACAAATCCTGGGTTAGCCTATATGTCAGCAGCAATTACGGCCGGCGTGATGGCTATTGGTGCGTGCTGCAACCATCAAACCCAAAATGCTACGACGCCTATTTTCTTGAATATATTTTGATGGGCGAAGTCCATCAACACGCCATTACAGAAGACTTAGCCAGAACGATCGGCGGCGGAAAATTGCTGGCAGAAGTCGTGGAAGTACTCGAAATGCCGGCATCGGAAAAAACCCGACAGGTGATGAAAAAGCAGCGTATTCAACAAACTAAATGGGCCAGTGCGATTAAGGCTCTGGCAGGCTTTAAGTGTCAGGCAACCGGAACGCGGTATGCGCTAGAAGCCTGTCATATTAAACCGTTCGCCGAATGTACCAATGAAGAGGCCTGGGATTTAGCAAACGGAATTTGCCTCACCGCCAGCGTACACGCCTTATATGATTCCGGGTTGTATGAATGCTTAGATCCTGATGACCCGTTAACAGCCATTATTAATATTCAGCCCCTGAAAAAAGACCGAATTTAATGGATGCCATTATCTTATTCTGAGCAGCCTTGTTTAATCGTGGGGCCGGATATATGACCCCACGCAAGCAAAATATAATTGGCTATTTCATACGCAGGGTGCCCACTGTATCCAGTCGTGCACACCGCAACAAATCTGCCGGGGAGATAAACAGATTCCGCTGCTCTTTGAGCCACCGCAGCTTGCCCGTCACTCCATTAGCAGCCGCACTATCCAGCCCGGCGTAATGCGCCTGATAGAGGCTATCGGAAAATTCACCAATCGCTCTGACCAGCTCGTCATCAATACTTTGTGGCATCGCCATATCCAGCGGCGGCTGGCGAAGCTGGTTCAGCAGCTGGCCGCTGAGTTGCTGAGCCTGAGCAGCTATCTCCTGTTCACTCATCTCCTGTCCGGGAACGGTCATGTCTAACGGCTCCGCCAGCAACGGAGAATCCTCAATCGCCTCAATTGCCATATCTAAAAGTGAGAGGGATTCGCTTTCTTCGGCCACACCTTCATTGTTCATCAGCAGGTCGTAATCAAATAAGCGATAACGACCACCGGCATCGTCGTAACACTGGGCAACAAATTGTGAGCAGGTCATGGGATGTTTGGCCGGGAAACCTTTTTTATTCAGGCGATGGACGATAAGTTTGGTCGCGAGTTTTAATATCCCTGCAACTATTAAAGAGGTCCGGCTATCGGGGATAAATTTACGGTAAATCAACAACACACCCACCATATACAGGCCATAGTTGTTGTAAGGTGCCTCCTCACGTAAATAACGGTCAGCGGCGGCAATTAATTCATCGCCGTCCCCGTCGCGACTTTCCGGCAGACGCCGCACGGTAATGAGTCTGTCACCAAAGCTTTTAGCCGCATCACGCACGGAGAGCGGCACTTTTGGAGAGGCTTCATGAACCAGTGTCGCCACCTGCCCGGCCTTTTCCTCGCTATAGGCCATCGCCGCGTGACTCACTCTGGAGTTAGTTAAATACATGATGGTTGAAGAGATATTGTCACTATCCATCCCTTCAAAGAGCAGAACATCGCCGCGCCTGAGCGCTGATAATGTGATTTTATCGGTCATTGGATCTTCTTCCTGAAGTCAGTCCATTGTTCCCTGCCTGCCGAAAACCGTAATTTCAGCAGGCGGCTCATAATCCGTTTTAATCCTGGACGGATAACCCGAATTACGCCACCTGCTTTGCAGTAGCCAAATATAAACCGATAAATATATGAAATAGCTTAATCAAGACGACAATACTGGAGATCAACGGGCAAACGATTTAGATCCCCGCCATCCTTGCTACAGCGTTACGCCAGACTTAAATATAGCCAGCTCGCGGAAGTCGTTTATCTCATTGCAGGCCTGACGACCGCTGGCGATTTGCGCCAGCAGTTCACAGAAAGCTTCCAGCTGGCCGGTGAAATCACCGGTAGCCAGCACCGCTCCGGCGTCAAAATCTATCCAATGCTTTTTACGGGCAGCCAAATCGCTGTTAGTCGCAATTTTTACCGTCGGAACAAAGCCGCCGTATGGCGTTCCCCGCCCAGTGGTAAAGAGCACCATATGGCAGCCGGCTCCGGCCAGCGCACTGGTCGCTACGGCGTCATTGCCCGGCGCGCTAAGCAGGTTCAGCCCTTTGCGCCGCAGCCGTGCTCCGTAAGGTAAAACATCAACTACCGGGCTTTGGCCAGCCTTCTGGGTACAGCCCAGAGATTTCTCCTCCAGAGTGGTGATGCCACCCGCTTTGTTGCCCGGTGATGGGTTCTCATAAATCGGCTGTTGGTGGGCAATAAAGTAGTTTTTAAAATCATTCACCATGGTAACGGTTTTACCGAATGTCTCCTCATCCTGGCAATGACTCATCAGTATTTGTTCCGCGCCAAACATCTCTGGAACTTCGGTTAATACCGTGGTTCCACCATGAGCGGTTATCTGATCGGAAAACAGACCCAGTAGCGGGTTAGCGGTAATGCCAGAAAAGCCATCGGAGCCGCCGCACTCCAGCCCGAAGCTAAGCTCACTGAGTTTGCCCGGCGAGCGTTTATCGTGGCGCATCGCCTGATAAAGCTGATGCATCAGGCGCACGCCCTCTTCTACTTCATCGTCAAACTGCTGGCTCACCAGGAAAGCAACACGCTCCTCATCATGTTCGCCGAGCGTCGCTTTAAAAGCCGCAACCTGGTTATTTTCACAGCCAAGGCCTATCACCAGTACCCCACCCGCATGCGGGTGTTGCACCATGTTTTGTAGTACCTGACGAGTATTTTCATGATCCTGACCCAGCTGTGAGCAGCCATAGGGATGGGTAAACAGCCAGGCACCATCAATATCCTGCGCATCCCCACTTTCACGCATAAAGCGCTGGAGAATTTGCCGGGCAATACCGTTAACGCAACCTACGGTAGGCACTATCCACAGTTCATTACGCGCCGCCACCGCGCCGTTTGCACGCCGATAAATTTCAACCGGGTAATCAGCCAACGGCGGTGCGACTTTTGTTAGCTGAGGTTGATAACTGTAGTCAGTCACTGAGTCGAGGCTGGTTTTCAGGTTATGGCTGTGGATATGCTCACCACGGTCAATTTCCTGAGTAGCGTGCCCGATGGGATAGCCGTATTTGACTACCGGCTGTTGAGGAGCAATCTGACTGAGAGCAAATTTGTGCCCGCGCGCAATGTCCTGTTTCAGGATAAGCGGCTCATCAGCTACGGATAACGACTCACCGGCGGTTAAATCACATAGCGCGACCGCCACATTATCCTGGCGATGGATTTGTATAAAACGCTGCATATTTTTCAATCCTGATGGCGGTCATCCTGGTTACCTGGGCAGCCGTTTTCGCCGACGCCTGCCAGTTGAACCGAGTATGACAAGATAAAGTTGTTATACCAATTGTTTTACCCCTGGTATTTTATGATGTCAAAGGCTGTTGCCAGATTTAACCACCAAATCCTGCATCCAACTGATAATACTAAAAAAAAATAACAAATACCCATCAAATGACATCATTTTATATTACATTTCAGCAATGTGATGTATGACAAGTTTTTAACTTGTATGATTGATTAGTATCGACTCGCCACAAGTTAGCACACCTATTTTTTTAAATTAAAACTATAACCACCACTAAGATTGCTTAAAAACGCCAGATCCGAACGATTCCCCTGCGATTAACGCCAGCGTGGGATTGAGTGATAAACAGGGAGTTGTCCCATACTGAGGCAATGATTATGGCAAGAAAAACAAAAAGTAAGGTTCGCTTTCATATCGCTATATTGATGTTGACGGCAACCGTAGTGAACTACCTCGATCGTACCGTTATGTCTGCCGCTGCGCCGGTTATTGAAAAAGATCTTCAGCTTAGCGCCGAGGCAATGGGCTGGATTATGTCTGCTTTCTTCTTCAGCTATGCGCTGTTTCAGATCCCGGCGGGCTTTCTCGCCGATCGCATCGGCCAGCGTAAAACCCTGGCGGCCTCGGTTATCTGGTGGTCGCTGGCAACAATGGCTACCGGGCTTGCCAGAACGCCATTTGCCTTTATCTCCGCGCGAATTGTGATGGGGGTGGGTGAAGCCGGGGCATATCCTTGTAATAGCGGTATCACCGCTAAATGGTTTCCGGATAGAGAACGTGGGCGAATAACGGCACTGTTCGATAGCGGCTCAAAGTTTGGTACTGCGTTTGCCATGCCGGTTGTGGTGTGGGCGATTGCGACCTGGGGCTGGCACGCCGCTTTTTATATCTGCGGTGGGCTGGGTCTGCTGTGGGCAATTTGGTGGCTATGTGTCTATCAGGAACCGGAAGATCACCCAACTATTAGTGAAGAAGAGTTACGCTATATTCGCGATGGACAGGCCAAAAAAGAAGGCCTGGATAAAACCATGCCGATGAAATGGTACCAACTGTTTGGCTACCGCAATGTTATCGCCATGTGCAGCGGCTTTTTCATGCTTAACTATGCCATCTTCTTCTTTATTACCTGGTTCCCCAGCTATCTGATGAACGAACGCGGCATGAGTCTCTCGGAGATGGGTTTCGCAGCGATGCTGCCGCCACTTTCCGGTATTGCCGGTCAGTACCTGGGCGGCTGGTTTACCGATTATGTTTATAACAAAACCAATAACCTGAACATTGCCCGTAAGATAAACCTGGTCGGCGGCATGCTGCTGGCTACCAGCATCTCCTTTGCCGGTCTGGTTGAATCCACCGCCGTGATGCTTGGGCTATTGTGCCTGTCTTACGCTGCGCTGGCATTTGCCGCCTCGGCGCTGTGGTGCCTGCCGGGCGACGTTGCACCGCGCAATATGACCTCTCTGCTGGGCGGTATGCAGAATGCGGTGGCAAACTGCGGCGGTATCCTTGGCCCTATCGTTACCGGCTATATTATCGCCAGCAGCGGTTCGTTTATTCCAGCGCTGATTGTCTCCGGCTGCGCCTGCCTTGCCGGTGCGCTTATCTATCTGTTCGTGCTGAAAGATATTAAACCAATTGAACCGAAGAAGACCCACTTGTAATTAGCCTTTCATCCTAACGGGGCGATGCGTTATCTGCGCTTCGCCCCGTTTTTTTTCTGATATCATCGCTCTTATTTTCATGATTTGTCCGGTATCCTGCAGCGGCGGTTTACATAATGGTTTATTGTGGCGACCACGAAGGTGTTGTGGTTTGCATCCGCAAGCGATCCCCCGATATTGGCTTTTCGCATGGAGTATATGAGTGGGTATAAATGAGTCTGGTCGGCTCTATCAGCAAATTGCCGCCGAGCTAAAACAGCGTCTGGAGCAGAAGATTTATCGGGCTGGAGACAAACTCCCCCCCGAACGGCTGATTGCCGAAGAGATGAACGTCAGCCGTACCGTAGTGCGGGAGGCGATTATTATGCTGGAGGTAGAAGGTTACGTTGATGTTCGTAAAGGTTCGGGTATTCACGTTATCGCCAACTCACCCAAAGCCCACCCGGAAGCCAGCCCTCACCTGGAGTTTACCCGCCTCGGGCCGTTTGAATTGCTGCAGGCACGGCAGCTGATTGAAAGTAACATTGCCGAGTTCGCCGCCACTCAGGTTACGCGCCAGGATATCGTCGAGTTGGTGGAAATACAGAAGAAAGCTCAAAACGAAGACCGCTATCGGGATTCGGAATGGGATTATTTGTTTCACGTCCAGATGGCGAAAATTACCCATAACAGCGCGCTGATTACTATCGTAGAAAATATGTGGAGCCAGCGCCTGCAAAACCCATACTGGATTAAGCTTCACGAGCACGTCCAGTTGGAGTCAATTCGCAGCTGGTATGATGAGCATGAACTTATCTTACAAGCGCTTATTGAAAAAGATCCTCAAGCCTGTAAACGCGCCATGTGGCAGCACCTGGAAAATACTAAACAGATGCTTTTTGACGCCACCGCCAACGATTTTGAATTTAACGCCGATCGCTTTATGTTCGCTGAAAATCCGGTTATTTATCTGCCCGATGCGCCACATGCGAAGTAATTTAATCAGCAGGCCTACAGGCCTGCTGATTAATTATCAAGGCCATTAACCGCCGCAACTATAAACCGGACTGTGACTCACGCTGGGCTTTCTCCAGCAACGCTATC
The DNA here is from genome assembly GCA_022846635.1 of Salmonella enterica subsp. enterica serovar Choleraesuis. Classification (GTDB taxonomy): domain Bacteria; phylum Pseudomonadota; class Gammaproteobacteria; order Enterobacterales; family Enterobacteriaceae. The sequence continues at coordinate 1,386,269 of AP025685.1, read as the reverse complement.
GCCATCCATTCGGTGATACGCATTACTTCATTGTTATCGCTACCGGCAATATCTTTTAGTACCACCAGCGCCTCGGTGCCATAAACCACTGCCAGGGATTTCAGCAAGTTGTCATAGCTGGATGGCGATAAATGCTCTTCCAGTGGAGCCAGCGCTCGTCTCAAAATTCGGATGCGATTGCCTCTGGTCAGAGTTTCATGAAGAGTGCCTTCGGTTGTTCTGGCCCATTGATCCAGAGAGACTTTAAGCGCCGAGCGCAGCACGCCTTCATAGGTAAATAACCTCGGCCAGGCATGGCCAAACAACGAGCGGATACGGGCATCAACCATCGGCTCATCCGATTGCCAGTGCATTAATGGCCCCAGGCTTTGCTCTACCATGGCCGTCACCAGCGCCCCTTGAGTCGGGAAATATCGATAAGCCGTGGCGCGAGACACTCCGGCCTCTCCTGCCACTTCAGCGACTGTTGGCTCCAGCCCGCGACTATACATCTGCATCGCCATATCCAGAATTGCCTGCCTGGTACGGCGCTGTTTTGGTGATACAAAAGTAAGATTTTCGTTCATACAAGCTCCTGTAACAGCAGGGAAATAATACTCTCTGGCGCTATTTTCGTCACACCTCATCCTCACAAATGAGACAATGATCTCCAAATATTGAGATCGTAGTCTCATTATGAAAAAACCAGTATTGCCCATCCCGCCACTTCAGCGTCACATGTATGCAAAAGGTACAAAGCTATCTTCCGCAGAATCAGCTTTGCAGGGAGCCTTAGTTAAATTAAAGGAATAACACTATGAGTTCGGCCATCAAAGCGGTGTACATCGTCACAACCGTCGATACCAAGGGGCGGGAACTAGACTACATTCGCAATAAAATTAATCAGCGCGGCATGAAAACTGTCACGGTTGATCTCTCCACTCAGCCTCATCAGGCCAGCACCAGCGTAGATATCAGCGCCAGCGAGGTTGCCTCCTGGCATCCAGAAGGAATTGAAGCCGTATTTTGCGGCGATCGCGGCCGGGCCATTAGCGCTATGGCGCAGGCTTTTACGCGCTTTATGCTGTCCCGCAGTGATGCCGCAGCCTTGCTCGGGCTCGGCGGCTCGGGCGGTACGGCATTAATTACTCCGGCTATGCAGGCGCTGCCGCTGGGCATCGCCAAGCTTATGGTTTCCACCATGGCCAGCGGCAATACCGCGCCCTATGTCGGCTCAAGCGATATCGCTATGCTCTATTCCGTAGCTGATGTCGCAGGCCTCAATCGAATCTCACGCAAAGTGCTGACTAATGCCGCTAATCAGATAACCGGGGCAGTACTATTCACCGGCCCTGATGAAACCGACACCCAGCCCGCGATTGGTTTATCGATGTTTGGCGTCACCACGCCTTGCGTATTGCAGGCCTCAGCGGAATTAGAGGATGAATTTGATTGTCTGGTCTTTCATGCCACCGGCAGCGGCGGTGATGCGATGGAAAAACTGGCCGCCGGCAGGCTGCTGGATGGCATGCTGGATTTTACGCTGACCGAAATAGCCGACCTGCTTTTTGGCGGCGTGCTGCCCTGCTCGCCGCAGCGCCTGGATGTCGTTGCCGAAACCGGCCTGCCGTGGGTTGGCGCATGCGGAGCATTAGACATGGTGAATTTCCCGGAGCGCAGCAAAGTGCCGGAGTGTTTTCAGCAACGCCTGCTTTTGGAGCATAACGCCCAGGTTACCCTGATGCGGACAACGCCAGAAGAGAACGCACAAATGGGCCGCTGGATTGCCGAAAAACTCAATCGCTGCCGTGGAGAAGTGCGCTTTTTAATACCTCTTGGCGGTTTTTCGGCGCTGGATGCACCCGGCCAGCCCTTCTGGTCGCCTGAGGCCGATACCGCTTTTATCTGCGCACTAGAACAACATCTGATTCAAACGCCTACACGCTGTATTTGCCGCCTCGACTGCCATATCAACAGCCCGGAGTTTGCCCATGCTGCGGTCGGGATCTTTAAGGATATTGCTCAGCCAACAGGAGAAAGTCATGTATTCAGCCAGACGCAAAGCGCTAGTTAATCAGCTGCACGCCGCCATTGCCCGAGGGGAGCCCATTATCGGCGGCGGAGCAGGAACCGGTTTATCGGCCCGCTGCGAAGAGGCCGGAGGCATTGACCTTATCGTTATCTATAACTCTGGCCGTTATCGCATGGCAGGCCGTGGTTCACTGGCCGGTCTGCTGGCCTATGGCAACGCCAATGAAATCGTGCTGGATATGGCCAAAGAGGTGCTACCGGTAGTGAAACATACGCCGGTACTGGCAGGCGTTAATGGCACCGACCCGTTTTGCCAGTTTGGCCCATTTCTTGATGAGCTGCTGCGTCTGGGTTTCGCAGGAGTACAAAACTTCCCTACGGTTGGCCTCATAGACGGCAAATTCCGCCAGAATCTGGAGGAGACTGGAATGGGTTATGCGCTGGAAGTGGATATGATCCGCATGGCTCATGAGAAAGGTTTGCTGACCACACCTTACGTATTTAGCGCGGCAGATGCCGTTGCCATGACGGAGGCCGGAGCCGATATTATCGTGCCCCATATGGGGTTAACTACCGGGGGCGCTATCGGCGCTGAAACGGCCATGACGCTGGATGACTGCGTTACGGCAATTAATGAATGGGCCGCGGCGGCAAGACAGGTACGGGAAGACATTATTGTTCTCTGTCACGGCGGCCCTATCGCTACGCCAGAGGATGCGGCGTGGATAATGCGCCACTGCCCGTTAGTTCACGGTTTTTATGGAGCCAGCTCAATGGAGCGACTGCCCACTGAAACGGCGCTTATCTCAACCACCCAGCGCTTTAAAGCGTTAACTCGTTAAGTAAACGGGCCGGTTTCCCACGGCCCGGTCTGGATCAGTGCTCCATCAGCTCTTGCTGAGACACAATGACCCAGTTGCTATCGGCATTAACTTCTTGCCCCAGGGTTTTCTGGGCACCAACGGCCTGCTGTTGCAGGCTTTCTAGCTTAACCAGCGTCGCGGGACGGCGGCTTATCCATAGCCTCATGCCGCCTTTTTTAGTATCAACCGCATTAAGCAGCATGTAGGTATCTGAATAAGGCGTGTCTCCACCGGCCAGGATCGGCTTGCGCCACTGGGATATATAGCCAAGGATGGTGCCATATTTCCCTTCAAACCAGGTCATTGGATTGACCAAAAAACTGGTAACAACAAGGTTGCCATTCTTATCTGGCTGATAAGTACCGGCCCGGATTTGCTTACGTGCGGTGGTCAGCTCACCGCTAACCGGTGAGCGTAGCAGCGTATTTACCCCCAGCACATGCTCAGGCTTCACGTTATATCCATAGCGCGGATCGCTTGCCACCATCCGTACCAGCTCTTCATGTGCGGCGCTCATTATCCAGACATCGATGCCATTTGCGGTTAAGAACGCAAAAAGCTCCTGCATTCCTTTTACCGGCTGCGGACCGTTTACCGTTCCAGCCACAAGGTGGCCAGCACTAATATATTTAACCGGGATTGGCGCGCCATTTAGCGCCATCAACGCATGAACCTGCTCGGATAATTCATTGAGAGTAAAACCAGCAAATACCTGCGCCGCCCACGGATAACAAATGAGCTCATCAAGGGCACAAAGACGATGATAATAGCTATATAAACTTTCTGGCTCACCCAGACTATCGTTAAAAGGAATAAGCTTTAATTCTGGTGGCAATTTATCTCGGATTAAAATTCCGCGATTTTCCATAAAGGGAATCAGCGACTCTTCCAGATCATTTTTATAAGTGGTGTTATCCATATCAAACACCGCATATTCTCCCTGGTTCGCATGCTCGTTCACCAGCTGAGTAATTTTTTGAGCCTGCTCTTTTGGCCAGTGCGCCAACGGCGATGTATCTGCCAGCACGTTGGTGCTAAATATTGAAATAAGAAAACCTGTCACCATCGTGATTTTATTTATCGAACACATCATCAACTCCTTTTGGTTAAAAGGAGAAGTCTATGGTGCTGGATATTATTTTTATTGACATAGATCCTCAGCGAAATATTAAAAATAAGAATACAGGAAATAATCATTCATTAAATAAATGAAAAATCTAAACCAAGATAAATTCTATATTATTTACCGTAATCCTATTACCATATAGAGCGCGTCGGCGATTTATGAGTACGTGCCCATGCCCAGGCGGATGCTACTATCCCTTGCTTTTATCCACTCACGGGAGCCATTCATGTCCGTCCCTAAACTAGAACGCTCTGACTACCAATCTGTCGCTGAGTTTTTAAGTGATTATCTTGCTGAACAGCATGAGCTGGAACTGGGTCAGTTCGAAGTGGAGTTTTTACTCGATGCTTTGATCGGTAAACTGGCACCGCTGCTCTATAACCGCGGGCTGGATGATGCTCTGGAAGTTGTGCAGCAAAATGCTCTTACGCTCGAAGAGCTGCTGGACTTAAAAAAAGTCGAGTAACTGGCTAAACAACAAAATATCTTTGGAAAATTGGCAAAACGCAGGCAATAAAAAAGCGCGCCAGGCTGCCCATGGCGCGCTATCTGGCCTGCCCGCTTACACCGCGCGGAAGGCTATTTCACCAGGGATAACTTCACCCTGCCAATAGGCCTGGGCCGCAACCCGACCAGCAAGCCGACGATACATTGTGGTGAACTCGCTGTCTGGACGCGCAACTACCGTCGGCGTGCCGTTATCCAGATCTTCGCGCAGAGAAATATGCAGCGGCATCTGAGCCAGCAATTCGGTATGATATTTTTCCACCAGCTTTTCAGCACCTCCGGTGCCGAAAATCGGCTCATGGTGGCCACAGTTGCTGCAAATATGCATGCTCATGTTTTCCACCACTCCCAGTACCGGCACTTCCACTTTCTCAAACATCACGATGCCTTTACGGGCGTCGATAAGTGCAACGTCCTGCGGCGTGGTCACCACAACGGCCCCGGTAACCGGGATGTTTTGCGCAAGCGTCAGTTGGATATCGCCAGTGCCGGGAGGCATGTCCAGTACCAGGTAATCTAAATCAGGCCACATGGTTTCCTGCAGCAGTTGCAGCAGCGCTTTGCTGGCCATCGGGCCGCGCCACACCATCGCATTATCATCCGTAACCAGATAACCGATAGAGTTGGTCGCCATGCCATGAACCATAATTGGCGCCATATGCGTACCATCAGGCGAGGTTGGGCGCTCGTTTTCGGTCCCCAACATAGTAGGAATCGACGGGCCATAGATATCGGCATCGAGAATGCCTACTTTCGCGCCTTCGGCTGCCAGAGCCAGCGCCATATTGACGGCAGTGGATGACTTGCCCACGCCGCCCTTGCCGGAGCTAACGGCGATAATGTTTTTCACTCCGTTAATGCCAGGCTGGTTCTTAACTCGCTTCAGGGTGGCGATTTGGTAGCTCAGTTTCCAGTCGACCGCCGCGGCACCGGTCAGACGCAGAATTTCGCTACTGCACTGTTTTTTAAGGTCTTCGAAGCCGCTGTTCCAGGCAAATGGCATGGTTAACTCGATATGAACCGTGTTATCCATCAGCGCTACGTGGTGCAGCGCTTTTAAGGCCGTGAGATTGTGTCGCAGCGTAGGGTGCTGAAAATTGGCCAGCGTCCCGGAAATCATCGCGCGCAGCGCTTCCGGAGATATGGCCGGGGACTGAGGACTCATCCCGACTCCTTAATTGAGTTTAAAAACACGTGTTCTCATAGCATACCAGAACTGCCTGGCGCACTGCGCCCATCAAGGAAAATTTCCCGCTGTCATGCGTTTTGCTTACCAAACAGCATGCTTTCAGGTAACATCAAAAGCCCCTTTTTCAATATGAAGATAGTAAGTATCACTATGGCTCAAGACGCGAAAAACATTCTGGTAACCTGTGCCCTTCCTTATGCTAATGGCTCAATTCACCTTGGTCACATGCTGGAGCATATCCAGGCTGATGTCTGGGTACGTTACCAACGAATGCGCGGCCACAACGTGAACTTTATCTGTGCTGACGACGCCCATGGCACCCCGATTATGCTGAAAGCTCAGCAGCTGGGAATTACGCCTGAGGCGATGATTGAAGAGATGAGCCGCGAGCATCAGCATGATTTCGCTGGCTTTGATATCAGCTACGATAACTATCACTCAACCCATAGTGAAGAGAACCGCGAACTGTCGGAGCTTATCTATGGGCGCTTGAAAGAAAACGGCTTTATCAAAACCCGCATTATCTCCCAGCTGTACGATCCGGAAAAAGGCATGTTCCTGCCGGACCGTTTCGTCAAAGGCACCTGCCCGAAATGTAAATCTGCGGATCAATACGGCGATAACTGCGAAGTCTGCGGCGCGACCTACAGCCCGACAGAACTTATCGAACCTAAATCGGTAGTTTCTGGTGCAACTCCGGTGCTGCGTGAATCTGAGCACTTCTTCTTTGACCTGCCTTCTTTCAGTGAAATGCTGAATGCCTGGACCCGTTCCGGCGCGCTTCAGGAGCAGGTGGCGAACAAAATGCAGGAGTGGTTTGACTCCGGCCTGCAACAGTGGGATATCTCTCGCGATGCGCCATACTTTGGCTTTGAAATTCCGGGCGCTCCTGGCAAATACTTCTACGTATGGCTGGATGCGCCTATCGGCTACATGGGTTCATTTAAAAACCTGTGCAGCAAACGCAGCGATCTGAACTTTGACGACTGGTGGAAGAAAGATTCCGATAGCGAGCTTTACCACTTCATCGGTAAAGATATCGTCTATTTCCATAGCCTGTTCTGGCCTGCGATGCTGGAAGGCAGCGGTTTCCGCAAGCCAACTAACCTGTTCGTACACGGTTATGTGACGGTTAACGGCGCTAAAATGTCGAAATCACGCGGCACCTTTATTAAAGCCAGCACCTGGCTGAAACATCTGGATGCCGACAGCCTGCGTTATTACTACACAGCCAAGCTTTCTTCGCGCATTGATGACATCGACCTTAACCTGGAAGACTTCATTGCCCGCGTAAACGCGGATATCGTGAATAAAGTGGTTAACCTGGCCTCTCGTAACGCCGGTTTTATCGCCAAACGCTTTGATGGCCAGCTGGCTGCTGAAGTTGCCGATCCAGCTCTGTATCAATCCTTTATCGACGCCGCGCAGAGTATTGGCGAAGCGTGGGACAGCCGCGAATTTGGCCGCGCTATTCGTGAGATCATGGCAATGGCCGATGTGGCTAACCGCTATGTTGACGAGCAGGCTCCGTGGGTTGTGGCGAAACAGGAAGGCCGCGATGCCGACCTGCAGGCCATCTGCTCTATGGGTATTAACCTGTTCCGTATCCTGATGACATGGCTCAAGCCGGTACTGCCAGGGCTGACCCAGCGTGCGGAAGCATTCCTGAATACAACCCTGGAATGGGATGCGATTGCTCAGCCGCTGGTTAATCACAAAGTGAATACCTTTAAGGCGCTGTATAACCGTATCGACAGCAAACAGATTGAAGCATTGATTGAAGCCTCAAAAGAAGAAGTGAAAGCCGCCGCGGCACCGGTAACTGGCCCTCTGGCTGATGATCCGATTCAGGAAACTATCACTTTTGACGACTTTGCCAAGGTAGATATGCGCATTGCGCTTATCGAAAACGCTGAGTTTGTTGAAGGCTCCGATAAACTGCTGCGTCTGACGCTGGATATCGGCGGTGAGAAACGTAATGTGTTCTCAGGCATCCGCTCTGCTTATCCAGATCCTCAGGCGCTAATTGGCCGCCTGACCGTAATGGTTGCTAACCTGGCTCCGCGTAAAATGCGCTTCGGTATCTCAGAAGGCATGGTAATGGCGGCAGGTCCTGGCGGTAAGGATATCTTCCTGCTTAGCCCGGACAGCGGCGCGCAGCCTGGTCAACAGGTAAAATAATTTTCTAAGCCCTCGTTTTGAGGGCTTTTTTTTTGCCCTCAATTTCTCCCTGTTACTTCTCCATTCCTTAACTATTTTGTCGTAACCGCTAAAGATAGCTGGCATCCATCCGACGGGCTGGGCTGGGCTGGGCTGGGCTGGGCTGGGCTGGGCTGGGCTGGGCTGGGCTGGGCTGGGCTGGGCTGGGCTGGGCTGGGCTGGGCTGGGCTGGGCTGGGCTGGGCTGGGCTGGGCTGGGCTGGGCTGGGCTGGGCTGGGCTGGGCATAATGATTAACAAACCATTAGCATCACTAATGATTTATCAGTTAGTTACGGCATAAAAATGAGATCTTTGACGTTATATTCAGGTTAAAGCCAGGGAAAAATGTGATCTAGATCGCATCAATTGCAACAACGGAAATAGTTTCATTGGTTATTATCACTCCCATCGAAAGTCATTGGCTTTCACCTGATAACCGAGGATAAAAAATCATGAAAAACATCAAAACTCTTGCCGCCGCTGCCGTTCTTTCTATGCTGTCATTTGGTGCCTTTGCTCAAACTATTACAGCTACTGCTTCAACCATCGATGATGCCGAAGCGCAGATTGCCGCTCAGGCTCAGAAAGATGGAGCTTCATCTTATAAAATTACTGAAGCCTATACCGGTAACCGCGTGCACATGACCGCTGAACTGAACAAATAATGTAAAAAGAGCCCTCTATGAGGGCTTTTTTATTTTGGGCCTTTAGCCAATTGAATTGTTGTATCTATGGAGCGTTACCGGCAAGCGCGTCCCTGTTTTTTGAATTAATGTCCGGTTTGCTATCCACGAACTGACGCGCCTTTTTAGGTCAATAAGTTTAAGGATCGTGCTATGAAAACCTGCAAAACTCTTACTGCCCTCGCTTTTCTCTCTCTGCTATCTACGGCTGCCTGGGCTAGTAATCCAGCTCCTGTCTTTGAATCATATTCAGCAATAAACCACAGTATCACTCAGCCAAATCTGGCTCAAAATGTCCGCAATGATAATGGCGACCACTCTCCACGCCTTCTCGCTTTTATGAATACTCAGCCTCCCGGCGGTATGCGCGCCTGATTGGTAAAAGCCAATATTCAGGGACAGAGCAGTTCATCACCCTCTTTCGGCCTGAACTGCTCAAAATCGTTGACTTTCCTCATCGCTAATTTTACTTTTTTGCAACAATAAGCAACTCATATCCGAAATAGCGATGAGCAAAGAACTGAGTTCACTGAAAATTCAAATAGATCCGTTAACCGACTCCCGCTCCCAGGAGCTGGTACGCTTTCATCTACAGCAAATGCGGGCAGGCTCACCACCAGACCAGGCATTTGCGCTCGATATCAGTGGGTTGCAATCACCAGACATAACAGTCTGGAGCGCCTGGCATGACGATAAAGTCTGCGGTATTGGGGCTTTAAAAAAACTCAGCGATGGCAACGGTGAGATAAAATCGATGCGCACTCATCCTGACTTTTTACGCAGCGGTATCGCGGCAAAGATTCTGGAGACCATTATTTATAGTGCCCAGGAGCGAGGATACCGACGGCTCAGTCTGGAGACGGGCTGCGGGCCGTTATTCGAACCGGCCCTGGAACTCTATCGGCGTTACGGATTCATAGCCGGTGAAGCGTTTGGGAGTTATCAGCCCAGTGAGTTTAACCAGTTCTTTCATCTGGTACTGCATCCATGCCCTACGGCAGGCTGAGGCTGCCATCGATAACTGGCACCACCTTACCGCCAACCCATAATTCTCCTGCTGAGTCGCGGGTAATATAAACCCGTCCGGCGCGCCCCATTATCGTCCCCTGAGCTGCTGTATAGGGCGGCTGTAGGTAATTCTCCTCAACCAGCCAGCGCGCCAGGCCGGAGTTAAGACTACCGGTAACAGGATCTTCACTCTGGGTTTCCCCGACAAACGCCCGCACCTCAAGCTGTGCATCGTCCTCCTCACATCTCGCTGCAACGCCAACCACCATGGTGCCCAGCTGTTGATAGTCCGGGCGAATATCCAGCACACGGTCGCGGCTATCAAGTAATAAAGCCAGCCAGTCCGAGCCGGTTCCCACCCGCTGATGGGCAAGTACCTGCTCCGGCCTCAGCCCGAGTGCATGGCGGATTTGTCTCAGCTTTTCGTCGTTTAACGGGCCACTATATCGGCGCTCAGGGGCCTTAAAAGCCAGGCTGGAACCCTCAGCGCGAATGTTAATCAGGCCCGCGTTACACTCCTGTATTATCTCTTTTTTTAGCTGACGCTCCGCGAGCCCAGCCTGCCAGACATAGCAGCTGCCGAGTGTGGGATGCCCGGCAAAATCAAGCTCACCGCGCGGGGTAAAAATACGTAGCCGATAATCGGCCTGTGGGGATTCAGGAGGAAGCAAAAAAGTGGTTTCGCTCAGATTGGTCCAGCGAGCAAAATCCAGCATTTGCTTGTCGCTAAGCCCGGAGCCATCGATAACAACCGCCAGCGGATTGCCTTTTAACGGGTGGTCGCTAAATACGTTAACCTGGGAAAATTTTCTGAGTTGCATAGTGAGTCGTATCCATAAAAGCCGGGCTAATAACCCTACTTCATCTTCCTGCTCTCGCCTGGTTACATGAAAAACAATCACTAAACTACCTGAGTGCGAGTTCTGACGGCAACCCACAGCATGATTTCTTTTATCGCAAAAATGGCTTACTTAAAGTTAATGATTTATTAACATCGGCATTTCCCCGTATAATCGCCGGATAACGACGGGAGTAAGTGATGAAAATAAGTAAAATTGCGATTGTTGCCGGGATGCTAGTCCTGACTTTGGGCGGTATTGGCGGCTTAATGCTGGTAGGTTACACGGTTATTTTGCACGCCGGCTGAGCCAGTCCTGCAATCGTACAAAGCTCCGGTCGACGATCACCGCCGCCAGAGCCACCAGCAAGGCCCCCTGCACCACATAAGCCGTGTTAAAACCGCTCAGGCCAATAATTATCGGCGTACCCAGCGTATTAGCTCCCACTGTGGAAGCAATGGCTGCCGTACCGATATTGATAATGACCGAAGTACGAATACCGGCAACAATGACCGGTGCCGCCAGCGGTAGCTCAACCTTCCAAAATCGCTGCCAGCGTCCCATGCCCATTCCGGTCGCGACCTCTTTAATATCTGATGCCACTGCACCAAGCCCGGCCAGCGTTCCCTGCAGTACGGGCAAAATACCGTACAGCGTCAGCGCCAGAATAGCGGGATCTCGCCCAAACCCCATGACAGGAACGGCTACAGCCAGTACCGCTACCGGCGGGAAGGTTTGACCGGCCGCGGCGATAGTCTCCACCAGAGGCCGAAATTCTTGTCCCCATGGACGGGTTACAACAACACCCAGGCCCACACCTGCAACCACGGCCAGCAGGCTGGATATTCCCACTAGTTCGGCATGTGCCAGGGTAAGAGAAAGAAAACTTTCCTGCTGATAGAGCGGCCGACTGGCCTCGGGAAATAGCCAGGCAAATAACGACTGGCTATGGGGCAATATCGCCAGCAGCAATATAAACAGAGCAATCAGCCACGGCAGAGGATCGCGCAGTTTAGCCATCCACCGCCTCCTGATTGAGCAAATCTTTGAAATATAGAACGCCCAGCGGTTGCCCATGCTCATCGACGACAGGTAAGCGTTCAGCCTGTTGTTCGATAAAACGGGACAGGGCATCACGCAGCGATAATCCGGCGATTAAAGGCTCTCCTGAACACGTTTCACCCGGTCGCAACATGCTGCTGACCTGGCGCAGGCCCAATAACCGCACTCCCCTGGCTCCCTGGCCAAGGAAATCCGCCACCCACGGATTTGCAGGCTGCATTAACAGTTCCAGCGGCGTTCCTTGCTGCACGATAGCACCGTCATCCATCAAAATAAGATGATCGGCCAGCATCAGCGCTTCGTCGATATCATGAGTCACCAGCACGATTGTCCGGCCCAGCAGCTGATGAATACGGCGAATTTCCTGCTGCATCGCCTGTCGGGTCACCGGATCGAGCGCACCAAAAGGTTCATCCATTAGCAACACTTCCGGGTCGGCGGCCAGCGCCCGCGCCACGCCAACTCGCTGCTGTTGTCCGCCGGAAAGCTGGTGCGGATAACGCTGTCGAAACTGCTCTGGGTCAAGTTGAAGCAACGTTAGCAACTCATCGACCCGTTTTTGAACTCGCGCTTTTGGCCATTTCAGCAGCCCCGGCACCGTGGCGATATTTTGCGCAACGGTCCAGTGGGGAAACAGGCCTATCGACTGGATGGCATACCCCATGCGACGGCGGAGCTGGCGGGCATCAAAGCTGCGGATATCGCTGCCAGAAAAACTAATCACCCCGCTATCGTGCTCGATCAGCCGGTTAATCATTTTCAGCGTGGTTGACTTACCTGAGCCTGAGCTGCCAATCAGAACCGTAAATTGCCCCTCTTTGCAGCTAAACGAGAGCGACTTAACCGCCTGCTTACCCTGGAAAGATTTGCTGACATTTTCAAACTTAATCATGACCGGTCTCCAGAATCGCAATGGCGAGGCTAAACAGTGCATCTACTACAACCGCCAGGGCAACCACGGGAATAACGCCCAATAGCACCAGATCGAGCGCGCTACTCAGTACTCCCTGAAATACCAGCGCACCCAGGCCACCGGCTCCGATAAGTGCGGCAATAACCGCCATCCCGACCGTCTGTACCGCCACAACTTTCAGCCCACGCAGCAGTACCGGGAGCGCCAACGGCAACTCAATATGAAGAGCGATTTGCCAGCCAGACATCCCCATCCCTTTAGCACTTTCTACGGCATCGGCAGGAACCTGCTCAATACCCACCGCCACCGCCCGAACCAAAGGTAATAAAGCGTATAGCACTAAGGCAATCAGGGCCGGTGCCATTCCTATTCCGCTTACGCCTAAATCAGCCAGCAGCGGAAACCGGCGAGCCAGCCCCGCTAAAGGTGCAATCAGTAGGCCAAATAGCGCCACGGAGGGAATAGTCTGGATGATATTAAGAAGGGTAAATACATGGGACTGCCCCTTAAGATGGCGGGCACACCAAAAACCCAACGGCAAGCTGACGATTAGCCCCGGAATCAGGGTGGCGACTAATAAGACCATGTGTCGCAGCAGAGCATCATTAAATACCTGCTGGCGGCTGGCGTATTCCTTAAGCAACGCCAGGCCGTCAAAAGCACCGCTAAATAACATAATCAGCGGTACCAGCCAAACCTGAGCCATCAGCAGCCAGCGCCACACTACGCGGTGAGTAATACGTTTGCAGGCTTCGCTACATATCAGCAGGCTAAAACAGAGTGCCAGCCACCAGCCCCCTCCCGGAGAAATCCTGGCAATGGGTGACGCCTGCTGCGCGAGCGCCTGGGCCGCGGAAATTAACATCCATAGCAGAAGCAGAAAAGTAGCTTCTGCCCCCACTAACCCACTCCAGGCTGCAACGCCAGACCTGGGCAGGAAGGCTGCCGCCAACAGCGCAAGCAGCGGAATGATCAGCCAATATATCGGCAGCCCTGAGAGCTGCCACAAACCATAAGGCTGGCCCGAGACCAGGCGATTAGGGGCAAAATTAATAAAACTCAGGCACGTGAGGGCGGCAATTAGCCCTGCCAGCAGTAATAACACCACCCGGTTATGGCAACGAAACGCCGTCATGGATTACTTGATTAACCCTTTCTGCGTCAGCCACTGTTTTGCCACCGCGCTTGCGTCCACACCTTCTACCGCAATTTGGGCATTAAGCTGTTGCAGCGTTTTTTCATCCAGTTTGCTGAAAACCGGCTTTAACCAGCTATCGATTTCCGGATAGGCCTTTAGCACCGCCTCACGAACCACCGGAGCCGGGGCATAAACAGGCTGTACGCCCTTAGGATCGCTTAGCGTTACCAGACCCAGCGCCGCCAGGGGCCCATCGGTTCCATATGCCATGGCAGCATTCACCCCGGAGGTGTTTTGTGCTGCGGATTTGATCGTTACTGAAGTATCGCCCCCGGCCAGCGACAGCAATTGCTTTTGGTCGAGTTTAAAGCCATAGGCCTTTTCAAATGCAGGCAACGCATCCGGACGCTCAATGAATTCCGCTGAAGCCGCCAGCTTAAAGACGCCGCCCTGCTTCAGGTATCCGGATAAGTCAGCCAGCGAAGAGAGATGATTTTTAGCGGCTACGTCCTGGCGTAATGCAATCGTCCAGGTATTATTTGCCGGCGCTGGCGTAAGCCAGATTAGATGGTTGTTCTTAGCGTCCAGCTCTTTTACCTTCTGGTAGCCTTTTTGGGCATCGCGCCAGACGTTATCGCCGCTGTCTTTAAAGAAGAACGCGCCGTTGCCGGTATATTCCGGATAGATATCCAGCTCACCGGCGGTTATCGCGCCGCGCACCACCTGGGTTGCCCCTAGCTGTATTTTGTTAACGGTTTTTACGCCGTGCGATTCCAGAACCTGGAGAATAATATTGCCAAGCAGCGCGCCTTCCGTATCAATTTTGGAGCCAACTTTAATCGGCTCAGCGGCCTGAACCGCAAACGACACGCAGCCTGCCATTAGCAATGCCATACTTAATTTAGCCAGCTTCATACCATCCCCTCGGTAGTTATTTTTCTAACATCTTCATTTAATTCATTAAAAGAGTAGACCACTTTTCTGAACTGGGGGGACGAAGAGCCTTTGCGAGGCGGGATTTACGGATTTTTCGCGCGCTTAATGCTACGACTGGCTTATCTAATTAGCCCTGCCATAGCTGCGGAATTGCGCCATACGCCGGACACAAGCTGTTATAAGCGTTATATGGAGAAAAAGGGCCTCAAATTGAGGCCCTTTTGGGTATATCTAAAATGAAATCAGTCGCTTTTATTTAAGCTCAAAGCTTGCCTGTTTAACCCGTGCAGAATCCAGACCGATATATACGTTGAACTGACCAGGTTCAGCCACCTGCTTCATTTGAGCATTCCAGAACTTAAGGGTGTCGATATCAATCGGGAAGGTTACGCTCTGAGTCTCGCCCGGTTTCAGTGTGACTTTGGCAAAGCCCTTAAGCTCCCTGACCGGACGGCTCATGGTGGCTACCGGGTCTTGCAGATACATCTGCACTGCGGTAGCCCCTTCGCGTTTGCCAGTATTAGTAACATCAACCGTTGCGGTTACATGGCCGTTTTTCGCCATTGAAGGTGCCGACAGTTTAACGTCCGAGACGCTGAAAGTGGTGTAGCTCAAACCGTATCCAAACGGATAAAGCGGACCGTTAGCTTCATCAAAATAGCGCGAAGTATATTTATTTGGATTCGCTGCATTATATGGACGCCCGGTGTTCAGATGGCTGTAATAAACCGGAATTTGCCCCACCGAACGCGGGAAGCTCATCGGCAGTTTGCCCGACGGGTTGTAGTCACCGAACAGAACATCGGCGATAGCATTACCCCCTTCTGTTCCAGCAAACCACGTTTCCAGAATTGCATCCGCCTGCTGATCTTCTTTAACCAGCGCCAGAGGGCGACCATTCATCAGCACCAGAACTAAAGGTTTACCGGTAGCTTTCAGCGCCGCAATTAAATTACGCTGGCTTTGGGGAATCGTGATATCGGTACGGCTCGACGCTTCATGCGCCATACCCTGAGCCTCACCCACCACTGCTACCACAACATCAGATTTCTTCGCTGTAGCGACCGCTTCATCAATCATTTCTTGCGGTGAACGTTTGTCCACCTGAACCGCAGGCTCGTATTGATTAAGGAATTCGACAATGCCTTTATCATCGGTAACGTTAGCGCCTTTGGCATAAACCACCTGCGCTTTATCGCCGACGGAATCTTTAATTCCTTGCAGCACGGTTACCGACTGGTCAGTTACACCTGCTGCAGACCAACTGCCCATCATATCGCGCTTGCTGTCCGCCAGTGCGCCAACCACAGCAATCGTTCCGCTACGTTTAAGCGGCAGAGTGTCGAGGCGGTTTTTGAGCAGCACCATACTCTCACGCGCAACTTCTCGCGCCTCTTTACGATGCAGTCGGCTCTCTGCATTGGTATCCTGTGGATCGCTTCCTTTAGGGCCTAAATGACTGTACGGGTCGTTAAACAGCCCCATATCGTACTTCACATTCAGAACGTGGCGCGCCGCGTTATCCAGTTCCTGCATCGATACTTTGCCGCTTTTAATTAATCCCGGCAGATACTTACTGTAATACTCATCGCTCATACTCATATCGATGCCAGATTTCAGCGCAACGCGCACCGCATCTTCCGGGTCTGCTGCGGTACCGTGCTTGATAAGCTCTTTAATTGCGCCGTGATCGGAGATGGTAATCCCTTTAAAGCCCCACTGATTGCGCAGCAGATCTTTAAGCAGCCAGGAGTCAGAAGAGGCAGGAGTGCCATTAAGAGAGTTCAAAGCCACCATCACCCCGCCGCTGCCGGCATCCAGCCCGGCTTTGTACGGCGGCAGATAATCATTAAACAGGCGCTGTGGGCTCATATCGACGGTGTTGTACTCTTTACCGCCTTCCACTGCGCCATAAGCGGCAAAATGCTTCACGCTGGTCATCACCGAATAGCGGTCAGCCGGGCTTTTACCCTGCATCGCCTCAACCATGGTGCGGCCCATAATAGACGTCAGGTAGGTGTCTTCCCCGAACCCTTCCGATACCCGTCCCCAGCGCGGATCGCGGCTCACATCAACCATGGGTGCCCAGGTCATATTCAGGCCATCATCGGCCGCTTCATACGCCGAAACCCGCCCGACCGTGCGTACCGCATCAAGGCTAAAGCTGGACGCAAGCCCCAGGCTTATCGGGAAAACGGTGCGCTGGCCGTGGATAACATCAAAAGCAAAAAACAGAGGAATTTTCAGGCGGCTAAGCTGCATGACCTGATCCTGCATCGCGCGAATATCAGGACGGGTAACGGTATTGAAAATCGCACCCACCTGACCCTTTTGGATCATGTCACGAATGGCCTCTTTCGGATTATCCGGCCCAACGCTGATAAGACGGAGCTGACCGATTTTTTCATCGACGGTCATTTTCTTCAGCAGGCTGCTCACATAAGCATCGCGGGCCTCAGGCGTTAACGGATGAGTGCCGGTCAGATCGCTGGCCAGCGCAGGCGATAGCGCCAGGCTCACGGCAAGACTAAGTGAACAAAGCCATTTCATGAAAATCTCTCTCTGTAGAAGGCGGAGCCCCGCCGCTTGTCGTTATCTGTGAAACAAAGTGTGCCACATCTTGCCACAAAGTCGATCGTGGATGTGCGTTATCGGCTGATAAGTCTGAATATTCATTCCAATTATTGGGATCATACGGCTATGCTAGAGACACAATCGAATAACCACACGGAGTGGAAAATGACGCTGACCTCCCCTGCCAGCAACGACGCTGTTATCGCAGAATTAAAACGCCACGCTGGCGCGCATAATGTTTTAACCGATCCCGCACGCACCGCCCGTTATCGTAAAGGCTTTCGCTCCGGCCAGGGCGACGCGCTGGCGGTCGTCTTTCCCGAAACCCTGCTTAGCCTGTGGCACATCCTCGGCGTTTGCGTCAAAGCCGATAAAATCATTCTGATGCAGGCGGCCAATACCGGTCTTACCGAAGGCTCGACGCCAAGCGGTAATGATTATGACCGTGAGATTGTGATTATCAGTACCCGCCATCTGGATAAGCTCCAGCTGCTGGATAAAGGCGAACAAGTGCTGGCATGGCCCGGCACCACGCTTTACCAGCTGGAGAAAGCGTTGAAACCATTGGGCCGCGAACCACATTCCGTTATCGGTTCGTCCTGCATTGGAGCTTCAGTTATAGGCGGTGTGTGTAATAACTCCGGCGGTTCGCTGGTTCATCGCGGGCCGGCCTATACCGAAATGGCCCTTTATGCCCGGGTCAACGAACAGGGTCAGCTTGAGCTCGTAAACCATTTAGGGATCGATCTTGGCAGCACGCCGGAGCAGATCCTCTCGCGTCTCGACGATCAGCGCATTCGCCCGGAAGATGTTCAGCACGACGATCGTCACGCCTCAGATCACGACTATGCGCGCCGGGTACGCGACGTAGAAGCCGATACCCCTTCGCGCTTTAATGCCGATCCGGATCGTCTATTCGAAGCCTCGGGCTGTGCCGGTAAGCTGGCGGTATTTGCCGTGCGGCTCGATACGTTTACCGCCGAAAAGCGCCAGGAAGTGTTTTATATTGGCACTAATCAGCCGCAGGTACTGACCGAAATTCGCCGTCATATTTTGGCTAATTTCACCAATCTGCCGGTAGCCGGTGAATATATGCACCGCGATATTTACGATATTGCGAAGGATTACGGCAAAGACACCTTCCTGATGATAGACAAGCTCGGCACCGACAAAATGCCGTTTTTCTTTACTCTCAAAGGGCGTACCGACGCGGTGCTGGAGAAGGTGCCCTTCTTCAAACCTTATTTCAGCGATCGCTTTATGCAGAAGCTAGGCGGGCTATTCCCTCAGCATCTGCCGGCGCGAATGAATAGCTGGCGTCAGAAGTATGAACATCATCTGCTGCTGAAAATGTCTGGTGACGGCATCGCCGAAGCCCAGGCCTGGCTTACCGAATATTTTAAACAAGCTGAAGGCGACTTTTTTGCCTGCACGCCAGAAGAAGGCGCAAAGGCTTTCCTGCATCGCTTTGCCGCCGCGGGTGCGGCAATCCGCTACCACGCGGTTCACGCCGACGAGGTAGAAGATATTTTGGCGCTGGATATTGCTCTGCGTCGTAATGACCACGACTGGTTTGAAGAGCTGCCTGCGGAAATCGACAGCCAGATTAGCCATAAGCTCTATTACGGCCACTTTATGTGCCATGTCTTCCATCAGGATTACATTGTGAAGAAAGGGGTGGATGTGCACGCGCTTAAAGAGCAAATGCTGGAGCTACTGCGCCAGCGCGGTGCGCAATATCCGGCGGAGCATAATGTGGGCCATTTGTATGAAGCGCCGCCAGCACTGACCAGCTTCTACAAGAAAAACGACCCAACTAACAGCATGAACCCAGGCATCGGTAAAACCAGTAAGCTGAAGCACTATGGCGAATGCGGCTGTGGGGAGCACCACGGCAAGTAATATCGCAGATAGCTAAAAGGCGGCTCAAGCCGCCTTTGAATCACTTTCTCAAACCCCCTTCTCAGAAGGTGGTTTTTATTTATTTACGGCTTAATTCGCCGCCATGGATGCGGCTTTCTGACGCTTATAGTTCAGCGCATCGGCAGGAACCTTTTGCACTTTACCGGTTTCCAGCCATGTCCGCAGGCGGCTGGCATCGGCGAAGTGGGTATATTTACCAAAGGCATCCATCACCACCAGCGCCACCGGACGACCGTTGATAATGGTGCGCATCACCAGGCAGTGACCCGCCGCATTGGTAAAGCCGGTTTTAGTCAGCTGAATATTCCAGTTATCGCGATAAACCAGATGGTTAGTGTTGCGGAAAGGCAGCGTATAAGGCGGATTGCTGAAGGTAGCCATATCTTCATGGGTGGTACTGAGCTGGCCCAGCAGCGGATACTGGCGCGAGGCTTTGAGCAGTTTTACCAGATCGTTGGCGGTGGATACGTTCTTAATCGACAGCCCGGTTGGCTCCACATAGCGAGTATGGGTCATGCCCAGCGCCTTCGCTTTGGCATTCATAGCGCGAATAAACGCGTTGTAACCACCGCGATAGTTAGAGGCCAGGCTCGCCGCCGCGCGATTTTCAGAAGACATCAGAGCCAGCAGCATCATATTTCGGCGGCTGATTTTACTGTTCAGACGTACTCGGGAATAAACGCCTTTCATTTCCGGGGTGTGGCTGATGTCGACCTTAATCAGCTCATCAAGCGGCTGATTGGCATCCAGCGCGACCATTACGGTCATCAGCTTAGTGATCGAAGCCATCGGACGCACCAGATCGGGGTGGCTGCTATAAAGCACCTTGTTAGTCTGTAAATCAACGATTAACGCGCTACCGGAGGCAATTTGCGGCTGGCTGGCGCTAACCGTGGGGGATTTCAATGCTGCCTGAGTCACGGGCGCGAGAGGCGCCGTCAGCAGCAGCGCGAGGCTGAGAACGGTAAAGCGAAATTTTCCTGGCATGGTCACGATTCAAAGTTAAAGAGTGGATGCTGATAATAAAATTAGCCGCCGGAAATCCCGGCGGCCCAAGGTTAGAAATCATAATCCTCCCGGCCTGTTACCGCCAGATGAGAATCGTGACCATTCGTTGCTAGTCTAAAAAATCAGCCTTACGTCGCTAAAATAGCCGATAACCATACCCCCAGAGCACGACGGTCAGCGCCAGCAGCACCTCCAGCACTAACACTCCGATAGCGAGAGTGGAACTGGAAAAGCTCAGGCTTTCATCCTGGGTGATATTGAGGAACGACGGAATGCCGACATAAAGCAGATAACCGGTGTAGCACAGAGCCAAAGTACCAACCAAAGCACATAGCCACACCACCGGATAAAGCGCCACGACGCCACTCAAAAATATCGGCGTGGCGACGTATCCGGCGAAGATCATGCAGCGCTGCCAGGATGGTCTCTGGGGCAAATTACGCGCCATCCACCAAATTACCCGCCCCATCACCGCCACCCCGGCCAGCATCAGGGCGTAGAACAGTACCGCCAGCGCCAGGCCCGTTCCGACCGAGAGTTGAACCACCGTTCCATTGCCAAAATTCCAGCCGAACTGCGTAGTACCGATAAAAGCACAGATAACCGGTACAGCGGCCATGATCAGTACATGGTGCAGATAATGGTGCGAGATAGTCTCATTTTCGCGTTTGATCGACTGCATTTCACGCGCCGGATGAGAGAAGAGTCCCCATACATGGTTCATAGACACCTCCAACGACAATGAACAGCGGCATACATATACTCAAAGTATAAAGCACGAATGGTTATTTTTTAGCCTAAAGACAAAATTACCGCTCATTAGCCATCAGTTCATTCAGAGCATCCGGCAAGGGTGTATGCTTATGGCAACGAAAACATTCCAAAAGTTTGCAATGGATATTAATAGTCTGATTAGTCATTACGGTTATGCGGCGCTGATTGTGGGCAGCCTGGCCGAGGGTGAAACCGTTACCTTACTGGGTGGTGTGGCCGCGCATCAGGGGCTGCTAAAGCTGCCGCTGGTTATACTCTCGGTAGCGCTGGGAGGCATGATTGGTGACCAGTTGTTATACCTGATTGGTTACCGCTACGGTGACAAATTACTGAAGCGTTTTAAGAAACAACAAAAGCAGATAGACCGCGCTAAATCCCTTATCAACCGCCATCCCTACCTGTTCGTTATCGGGACACGCTTTATGTATGGGTTTCGTATCATCGGCCCGCTGCTTATTGGCTCCAGCCATCTGCCACCGGCACGTTTCCTACCGCTGAATATTCTGGGTGCTTTAATCTGGGCCGGGCTGTTTACTACGCTTGGCTATCTGGGCGGTAGTCTGATTGCACCATGGCTACACGCGCTGGACGCTCATCTGAAACATCTGTTCTGGCTGCTGGCGGTGGTAGCCGTAGTCTGGGGATTACGGATTTGGTTTAAGCACCGGCATCGTAAAAATGATGCCGATGCTTAACCAGAACCTATTGCGCCTGATGGCGGGTTGGCGGAGCGTTGCCATTAGTTACAGGCTTTGACGATTTCTCATCTGAATCTGACGAGGAAGTTGATTGGCCGGGATCTACGGCCCCCTGCCGGCCTCCGTCTGGCGCGAGGGGAGCCTGGTGCCCCGGCTGCTGGCTGGTATCGTTACCTCCGCCCGGATAAAGCACCGCCGGATGCTGGCCGTCAGATTGGCCGGAATCAGTCGCTGGTTTCGAATCCGACCATGCAGGTGCAGAACTCATCATGACTAAAGTAAGCCCGCCGGCCTGAAGCAAATATTTCATATAGCAGGACATAACATTCTCCCGATTAATGGGCTAACGGGACCGGTTTTCATCCGCCCCGCTATTAAAGATATGTCCTGGCTGAAATATCTGCCAGTAAGGGCTCAGGCTCTGGCAATAGCCTGCGCGACTTCGGCTGAGGTTTTAAGCGCCCGAATCTGGCTAAATAGCCCATCGGCTTCGGGGTAAGCCTTACGCAAATAGTTAAGCCACTGCTTAATGCGCGCAAGGTGATACAGCCCCGTATCACCCTGTTTTTCCAGCCGGGTGTAACGGCGCAACAGCTCCACGACTTCCAGCCATGGTAGCGGCGCTTCATTATATTTCACCACCCGGCTGAGGTTTGGGATGTTCAGCGCCCCGCGCCCCAGCATCACCGCATCACAGCCGGTTTGCTGCATACATGCCTGAGCCGACGCCCAGTCGGTTATCTCTCCGTTAGCAATCACCGGTATCGATAAACGCTCGCGAATTTCGCCAATTGCCTGCCAGTTGATGCTTTGCGCCCGATAGCCGTCCTCTTTGGTGCGGCCATGGACTACCAGTTCACTGGCTCCGCCCTGAGCGGCAGCATCGGCTATTTCAAACCTGGCATCGGGGCTGTCCCAACCGAGACGAATTTTTACCGTGACCGGTAGTTCGGCGGGTACAGCCGCTCGCATGGCTTTAACGCCCTGGTAAATCAGCTCCGGATCTTTGAGTAACGTAGCACCGCCCCCGCTGCCATTAACCAGCTTCGAAGGGCAGCCGCAGTTAAGATCGACGCCCCAGGAGCCAAGCTCAACGGCTCGCGCGGCATTTTCCGCCAGCCACTGAGGATACTGGCCGAGTAACTGTATTCGAACCGGCGTACCGTCCGGCGTCCGGCTTTGGTTCAGCAGCTCAGGGCATAAACGATGGAACGACTTCACCGGCAGTAACTTATCCACTACCCGCAAGAACTCGGTAACACACAAGTCGTAATCGTTAATTTCGCTTAGAAGTTGGCGCACCAAAGGGTCAAGCACGCCCTCCATTGGAGCCAGTAATACACGCATATCGCCACCCAGACCGGAAAGAGGCGCTATGTTAGCGGCACCCTCAACGCAGGGAAAGAGTCTGATGCGCGAAAAACATGCCAATAACTTGCAATCCGCTGTATGCCATACCAGGAATAATAGAATGCCCAGAATTCATGATGTGATCTGTAGCACGAAATCAATTTAAATTGTATGATGATTGCATTAATTAAGAGGACATCCTCCATGCATATATCCATGCATAAAACCATCGTTTACTGCTGGCATTACCTTCGGGCATTTCTGGTGATTTATGCCTGCCTTTACGCGGGTATCGCCATTTCATCAATTTTGCCGATAACCATTCCGGGCAGCATCATCGGGATGCTGATTATGTTTGTACTGCTGTCGCTTCAGGTGATTCCTTATAAATGGGTGAAACCTGGCTGTAGCATACTGATTCGTTATATGGCGCTGTTATTTGTGCCGATTGGGGTTGGGGTAATGCAGTATTTCGACCTGCTGCGCACTCAGTTCGGACCGGTCGTGGTGTCATGTATTGTCAGTACTCTGGTGGTACTGGTGGTGGTGAGCTGGAGCTCCCATATTATCCACGGTGAAAAAAGGATTGTCGGTAGTAAAGAGGCTGAAAAATAATGTTCGCGTATATCTGGTGGTCGCTGCCTTTGACCCTGCTGGTATTTTATGGTGCCCTTCGCCTTGGTAAGCGTTTTAAAAATCCATTGCTGAACCCGCTGCTGATATCAATGATTGTTATTATTGCCATATTGATGAGCCTGCATGTTCCTTATGCCCACTACTTCAAAGGCAGTGAAATACTCAACAATTTATTGCAGCCTGCGGTCGTCGCTCTGGCGTTTCCACTGTATGAGCAGTTACATCAGATTCGGGCGCGCTGGAAATCCATCCTCGCTATCTGTTTTGTCGGTAGCATCGTCGCAATGGTTAGCGGTACTGCCATTGCTTTGATGATGGGGGCAACGCCGGAAATTGCCGCCTCTGTTATGCCTAAATCGGTCACTACGCCAATCGCCATGGCAGTCAGCGGCAGCATCGGCGGTATTCCGGCCATTAGCGCGGTCTGCGTTATTTTTGTCGGTATTCTGGGCTCGGTTTTGGGCTATACCCTGTTGAACCTGATGCGGATCACCACTAAATCAGCCCGCGGGCTGTCAATGGGGGCAGCGTCACATGCCCTGGGGACCGCACGCTGCGCCGAAGAAGACTACCAGGAAGGGGCATTCAGCTCGCTGTCACTGGTTATCTGCGGGATTATGACTTCGCTGATCGCGCCGTTCCTGTTCCCGGTGCTGATGGCATTAGTTAAATAAACATGAGACTCATCGCACATAAAGAGATCTCATTGCATTAATTACATTGAATTATAAGATTAAGATCACAAACGGAGCCATTTTGGCTCCGTAAACTGTTCTGCCGTAATCTGAGATGAGATGTCGTTATGTCTATACGTTTTCACACCGCCCTGCTCTCCCTGCCAGAAACTCTGCAACCTGCTCTGGCGACCATGCTTAAAGACGGTCATTTCCCGGCATCTCTGGATGGTAACCAGGTAGCGGAGCTGCTCACCGTTAGCGGTATGAGTGAAAACGAACTAGCCCTGGCATTACTGCCTCTGGCCGCGGCCTGCGCGGTTACTCCTATCTCTAAATTTAATGTCGGCGCCATTGCTCACGGTAATAGCGGCACGCTGTACTTTGGCGCAAACCTGGAGTTTCCTGGCACCACCATGCAGCAGACTGTCCACGCAGAGCAAAGTGCTATCACTCATGCCTGGTTGCGCGGTGAAAGCGGTCTGCGGGCCATTACCGTCAATTACACCCCGTGCGGCCACTGCCGTCAGTTTATGAATGAGCTGAACAGCGAAACCCGGCTTATTATCCAGCTACCGACCCGCCCGGCGGCAACGCTGGCCGATTATTTACCCGCCTCTTTTGGCCCGCGCGATCTCGATATCACGACGCTGCTGATGGATGCAGAAGATCACGGCTATCCTCTATCTGGCGATGCACTAGCCCAGGCCGCGATTGCTGGAGCTAACCGCAGCCATGCGCCCTATAGCAAAGCGTATTCCGGCGTAGCGCTGGAAATGACCGATGGCACTATCTTTACCGGTAGCTATGCCGAAAATGCCGCCTATAATCCTTCGCTTCCTCCGCTCCAGTCCGCCTTAAATCTGATGTACCTCAACGGCTATCGCCATGAACAAATAGTGCGGGCAACGCTGGCGCAAAATTTAGAGGGCGAGCTGAATCAATCCAGCGCTACTCGCGCCACGCTGTCGGCCCTAGGCTGCGATGCGCTGATAGAAGTCGCTTTAGGCTAATTAAACGCGGGGATAACCCGCGTGACTATTTTTAGTACATCCGGACTGACGCTGCTTGCTCTTGGAGTTGCGGTACAGTAGCCTTGAAGAACCCTTTTAGCCTGTTATCGAGTTGCTAACCCCATGTTGAAGCGCCTGTTTTACAGCCTGTTAGTCATAATCGGCTTACTGCTGCTGTCTGCGCTCGGGCTCGATCGCTGGATGAGCTGGAAGACCTCTCCTTATATTTATGACGAAATTCAGGAGCTGCCTTATCGTCAGGTTGGGGTAGTTCTCGGCACTGCAAAGTATTACCGCACTGGGGTTATTAACCAATATTATCGCTACCGCATTCAGGGCGCGCTTAATGCCTATAACAGCGGCAAAGTTAACTATCTGCTGCTGAGCGGTGATAACGCCCAAAGTAGCTACAATGAGCCGCGCACCATGCGCCGCGATTTAATTGCCGGTGGGGTTGATCCTGCGGATATCGTGCTCGATTATGCCGGTTTTCGCACTCTGGACTCGATAGTACGCACTCGCAAGGTTTTCGATACCAACGACTTTATTATCATCACCCAGCGTTTTCACTGCGAGCGGGCGCTGTTTATCGCTCTGCATATGGGCATTCAGGCCCAGTGCTACGCGGTACCATCGCCTAAAGATATGGTTAGCGTACGACTGCGGGAGTTCGCAGCCCGATTGGGCGCGCTGGCCGATCTCTATATTTTTAAGCGCGAGCCGCGCTTTCTTGGGCCTCTGGTACCGATTCCGGGAAATCAACGCCTGCCTGATATCGACGCTCAGGGATATCCCGCGGTAACGCCAGAGCAGCTGCTGGAGCTGGAGAAAAACGCCAAACGGGGCCACAAGGCCCCGTAAGCGAAAGTTACTTTTTGCGGGCGTGTTTGAGGGAGTCGAGCGCTACGGCAAAGATAATAATTGCCCCCTTGATAATATATTGCCAGTAAGGATTAACGCCGATATAGGTCAGACCGTAGTTAATCACCGTAAAGATGATCACCCCAGTCACCACGCCAAATACGGTACCCACCCCACCGCTGAACGACACGCCGCCCACTACGCAGGCTGCAATCGCATCCAGCTCATACATAAAACCAAGGTTATTAGTTGCCGAACCGATACGCCCGGCTTCCAGTAAACCGCCGAAGGCATAAAAGACGCCGGACAGCGCATAGACCATCATCAGATTCAGGCCGACGTTAACTCCCGATACCCGCGCCGCTTCCGGGTTTCCGCCAATAGCGAAGATGTTCTTACCAAAACGGGTTTTATTCCACAGCACCCACACAAACGCGATAGCGATAAGCGCATAAAACGTTATATATGAAAGGCGGAAACTACCGAGCGCGATAAATCCCTGGGCAAACTGAGAAAAACCGCTATCAAATCCGGAAACTGGCGAGGCCCCAACATAGTCGTAATAGAGCGAGTTCAGGCCGTAAACCATAATCATGGTGCCGAGGGTGGTGATAAAGGGCGTGACATTCAGATAAGCAATAATGATCCCGTTGATTAACCCCACCAACGCACCAATAGCGCACACTATCAGGATAACAACCGGAATAGGCACAGTGTGCAGCTCGGGAAATACCTTGTTCGCATTCTCCATCGATTGCAGCAAAGTTGCGGCGATTACCGCCGCCAGCCCCACCTGACGCCCGGCCGACAGGTCAGTCCCTTGAGTTACAATTAGTCCGGCAACGCCAAGCGCGATGATAATGCGCACCGAGGACTGAGTCAGAATATTGCTCAGGTTAAGCAGGCTCAGGAAGGTTGGATCCTGGAAAATAATAATTGCCAGTAACACCAGCAGCACAACATACAACCCGCCTTCTTTTACATAAGTGAGCAGGCTTTTCTTATTTAATGCACTCATATCAAACGGCCCCGGATTAAAGATGCAAAGATGCCAGACGCAGAATTTCGTTTTGCGTGGTGTTTTTGGTTTCAACGATGCCGGCCACAAGGCCGTTACTCATTACCAGGATCCGGTCGGTAATTCCGAGCAGCTCCGGCATTTCAGAAGAGATGATGATGATGCCTTTCTCTTTATGAGCCAGCTCCGCAATCAGCTGGTAGATCTCAAACTTTGCGCCAACGTCGATGCCGCGCGTCGGCTCATCAAGCATCAGGATTTCCGGCTGGGTCAGGAGCCAGCGGCCGATAATTACCTTTTGCTGATTACCTCCCGACAGCGACCCAATAGCGGTGCGATGCCCCGGCGTTTTAACCCGCATGGCATCAATAACCCACTGGGTATCGCTTTTCATTCGTTTATCGTCCAGCAGACCAATGCGGTTTTTATACTGGCGAATATTTGAAATCAGCGAGTTAAAGCCCACATCAAGCCAGGCGTAGATCCCGGTAGAGCGCCGCTCTTCGGTTACCAGTGCAAAACCGTGATTGATGGCTTCGTTTGCCGAATTGTTTTCGATAGCCTTTCCATGCAGGCGGATAGTGCCGGAGGCTTTTTCGCGAATACCAAACAGGGTTTCGACAATATCGGTACGCTTTGCCCCAACCAGCCCGGCAATGCCCAGGATCTCTCCTTTGCGTAGATCGAATGAGATATCACGGATCGACGGCTGACGCAGAGAGGTTAACCCGCGCACTTCGAGGATCACTTCTCCCGGCTGGTTTTTCTTATCCGGAAAGCGCTGGCTTAATGAGCGTCCGACCATCATGGCGATGATCTTATCCATATCCAGCCCGGCCAGCGGCTGAGTCGCAATCCACTGACCATCGCGCAATACGGTAATTTCATCGCAAAGCTGGAAGATCTCTTCCATTTTGTGGGAGATATAGACAATTCCGCAGCCCCTGTCCTTTAGCTTGCGGATAATGGTGAACAGATGAGTCACCTCTTTTTCAGTCAGCGAAGAGGTCGGCTCGTCCATAATGACGATTTTGGCGTTATAAGAGAACGCGCGGGCTATCTCAATCATCTGCATCTGAGAGACCGATAACGTCCCTACCCTGGCGCGCGGGTCAATATCGATATCCAGTTCATCAAAAATCGCCTGAGTGTCGCGCAGCATTTTCTCCTGGTCGATAAACATGCCTTTGGTGGGATAGCGCCCCAGCCACATGTTGTCCATTACCGACCGTTGCAGCACCAGGTTTAACTCCTGATGTACCATCGAAATACCGTTTTCCAGCGCCTCTTTGGTGCTGGTAAAGTTAATTTCCTGGCCCTGAAACAAAATCTGCCCGGAGTCTTTGTGATAGATCCCAAACAGGCATTTAAGCAAAGTGGACTTCCCGGCACCGTTTTCACCCATTAATGCGTGAATAGAGTGCGGACGTACCCGCAGATTGACGTTATCCAGCGCCTTTACGCCAGGAAATGATTTACTGATATCGGTCATTTCCAGCAGGTATTCGCCAGAAGCGGCAGTCGTTGTATTCATAATTATTACCGGCTACGTAAATGAGTGACGAGGGGAAACGGGGCGCAAGCGCCCCGCTGACAACGCAGAATTACTTGCCGGTAAACTGGACGAGGTTGTCTTTATCTACGCCGACGTAAGGAATACGCACTACGCGATTTTCAACCTGCCATTTGGTTCCTGCGGTCGCCTCTTTGCCGGTTGCCAGGTTATTGGCCAGATCGAGGGTTGCCTGAGCCTGATTTTTACCGTCGTTCAGTACGGTTCCAGCCATCGCACCCGATTTCACCAGGGCCAGAGCTTCCGGCAGCGCATCGACGCCGAAGACCGGCAGCTGAGATTTGTTATGGGCCTTCAGTGCTTCAATTGCGCCCATCGCCATAGCGTCGTTATTGGCAATAACCACTTCAATTTTGTTCGCGTTAGGGCCAGACAGCCAGGCATCCACTTTATCTTTAGCCTGAGCGGTATCCCACATTGCCGTATCCAGCGCCAGCTGCTGAGTTTTGATTCCATCGCTATTCAGAGTGTTAACAACCCAACTGGTGCGGGCCTCCGCATCCGGATGGCCCGGTTCACCTTTGAGTAAAACAAACTGAATCTGACCGTCTTTGTTAAGATCCCAGGCCGGGTTCGCTTTCCAGTGTTTGGCAATTAGCTGGCCTTGAATTACGCCAGACTCTTTAGAATCGGTGCCCACAAAGTAGGCTTTGTCATAGCTATCGAGAGCCTTGCGCGATGGCTCTTTATTGAAGAACACCACCGGGACATTCTGAGAGCGGGCTTTATCGATAATGGTTGGTGCCGCCGCCGGATCCACCAGGTTTATCGCCAGTGCTTTAACCCCTTTCGCCAGCAGCACATCGACCTGATCGTTCTGCTTGGATTGGTCGTTTTGCGAGTCATTCATCAGTAACTGAACGTCAGGCAGCGCTTTGGCATCTTTTTCAATGGCTTTGCGTACTTCAGACATGAAGTTATCGTCATATTTATAGATAGTTACGCCGATGCGGGTATCCGCGGCATGGGCCATGGTGCTGGACAGCAGGCCGAACATCACCGCCGTGAGGGTTAAGACCTTCTTCTTCATGGGAACTCCGGTATTGTAGGATACAAGTATGGCATAGCGGCACTTCTGTGCCCGTTAGCGCTACGTCACGCATCCCTGTTAATACCGCTTCCCATTGTTGCGCCTTATTAGGCTGACGCATTTTTCATGACATATCGTGCTGTTATCATAATTAGCTAAATGTTAACAAACAGTGAATTCACTCACAATTTGAAACCGGTTACATGTTACCAGTACCGTACAGCGCGATCCGCCGCACATTTTCAGACCCAACCTGAGAAAAATCGCAGCGTATTACGCGAATAAGAAAGGCTTCCAATGCGGATAAAACAAGGGCATAGCCGTTTAAATCCACGGCCAGAAATGGAGTTAGTAAAGTCAGATTAGATATAGGTGAAAGCGGTTACAAGAGTGCTCATCAGGCCCGCACGTCACCCGCAGCGCGGGCGGTGAGCTGGCGCCATAGCCATTCGATCGGGCCTTGACGGAAGTAACGTAACCATATGACAGAAAACAAGATATTAGTAAGCCAGACCGCCGGAACGAATGCCAGCAGCGCCAGCCGGTCGAAGTGCATAAACAGGCCCAGCCGGTAAAACAGCATGGTGCAGATAACCGTTTGCAATAGATAATTAGTTAGCGCTATACGCCCAACGCAGGCCACTGCACTCACCAGCCAGCGGCGCGACAACCATGGCCAGTAGCCATAAGCCAGGGAGATATAGCCAATTGCCTGGAGCGGCGCACCCGCTTCACGCGGCAGCTGTAATAGGAAGGCACACCAGCGGAAATCCCACCCCAAATACCACTGAGCTATCACTCCCGGCAAATCAATCAATAGCCCAATCACCACCAGCAGCCAGCCGGTGTGGCGATATCTTTGCAGCGTATATTGCCCGCGCAGCCAGCCGCTACGCATCAGCGCGGCCCCAACCAGCATCATGCCCATAAGCTGCCAACCGTATTGAGCACCCAGCGCCAGCAGATTTGAAGACAGCATCGTCAGGCGGTTCTGCACCGCCTCCATGCCACCGCCCAGCTTCCAGTACTGTTCATATTGCAGGTGCGCCGCATCAGGAACCCAATCTCGTCCTGCCCCCTCGCCAGAGGCCAACCCAAGAACCAGCAATACAACCAGACCGATAATGTAGAGCACGGCGCCGGTATTAAAGAGCTGCTGCATGCTGCGCGCATCGCGGATCATGCGCCAGCACACCAATCCAACTAATCCATAAGCCAGAAGGATATCGCCATCCCACAGTAAGATGGCATGAGCGAAACCTAATAAAACCAGCAGCGTCAGACGCGCCTGTATCCAGTGAGTACCGCGCTGCAACAGCATTTGCAGCCCGGCGCCAAATAACAGGGCAAAGATAGTGAGGAACTTCACCTGAGCGAAGAGATCGAGCACTGCCCACGTCCACGCGTCAGACAGGCTTATGCTTCCGCTCCATGCCGGATTAAGATACGCCGCCTTCGGCAAACCAAAGGCGGTGATATTGAGCAGCAGAATGCCAAGAATGGCCGCGCCGCGGACAAAATCAAGGGTAAGATTTCGCTCCATGGCGCAGAAACCTTTAGGTTAGCTGGAGTGACGCACGGCGCGCAGGAACTCCTGGCGCGTGTTCTGACTGGACTTAAATAAGCCACCTAATGAGGTCGTGGTCGTCGCGCTGGTTGCATCGCGAATACCGCGTGCTTTCACGCAGTAATGCACTGCATCAATACAAACCGCCACATTATTAGTGCCAAGCAGGGTTTGCAGCGCAACCAGCACCTGCTGAGTCAGACGCTCCTGCACCTGCGGACGCTGAGCGAAAAACTGCACGATACGGTTAATTTTCGACAGGCCAATCACTTTGTCTTTCGGGATATAGGCCACGGTCGCTTTACCATCGATAGTTACGAAATGGTGTTCGCAGGTGCTGGTCAGCGTAATGTCGCGCACCGTGACCATTTCATCGACCTTCATTTTATTTTCAATGACGGTGATTTTCGGGAAGTTCGCGTAATCGAGCCCGGAAAAAATCTCATCAACATACATTTTAGCAATGCGATGCGGGGTCTCGGTTAAGCTGTCATCACTCAGATCGAGATTAAGAAGCTGCATAATCTCGGACATATGTTCAGCGATGAGCCGTTTACGGCTTTCATTATCCAGCTCGCGAACCGGCGGACGCAGAGGGGTTTCCAAACCGCGTGCGACCAGGGTTTCGTGAACCAGAGCGGCTTCTTTACTGAGTGCTGGCATTCTTAATCTCTCCTGCAGGTGTGACAACCTTTGCCTGCATTGGGCAAAGTGTGTGCGTATTGTGAGGCACCGGACGGCAGTAATCCAGAGCTTGTGATGATTATTATTGCAATAGGCTCACTGATATTTATTCCTGCATTATCTTGCGCCACTCTGCTAACCCGGTGAAGTGAAAGAAATTCAACGTCAGGTGAAAATAGACGCCCGAGGCTGTTAAGATAATTCGTCATAGCCCCAGGCCACTACAAGGAGTCTTTATATGGAGTTAATTGAAGAGCACCGATGTTTCGATGGCTGGCAGCAACGCTGGCGTCATCACTCCTCGACGCTCAACTGCGACATGACCTTCAGTATTTTTCTGCCCCCACCGCGCGGCGACGCACCGCCTCCGGTGCTATGGTGGCTCTCCGGTCTTACCTGCAACGATGAAAACTTTACTACCAAAGCGGGCGCCCAGCGCGTAGCCGCCGAATTGGGACTGGTTTTAGTCATCCCGGATACCAGCCCGCGCGGCGCTCACGTCGCGGATGACGAAAGTTACGATTTAGGCCAGGGTGCAGGGTTTTACCTTAACGCCAGCCAGGAGCCATGGGCGGCCCATTTTCGGATGTATGATTATCTGCGCGATGAGTTGCCGGCGCTGATTAACCAACAGTTTAACGTTAGCCCGCGCGCGGCAATTGCCGGACACTCTATGGGCGGTCACGGTGCGTTGATCATGGCGCTTAAAAACCCAGGCCGTTACTGTTCAGTCTCGGCATTTGCGCCTATCGTCAATCCACAAAACGTCCCGTGGGGGCAGAAAGCCTTTCAGGCGTATCTGGGTGGCGATCGCCAGACATGGCAAGAGTGGGATAGCTGCCAGCTGCTGGCCAGCGCCCCGGAAAGCGCACGCCTGCCCATTCTTATCGACCAGGGCGACAGCGATCAGTTCCTGGCCGACCAGTTACAGCCTGCCCTGCTGGCGGAAGCGGCGCGCAGCCGTGACTGGCCGCTAACCCTGCGGGTACAACCGGGATACGACCACAGCTATTACTTCATCTCCTGCTTTATTGAAGACCATCTGCGCTTTCACGCCACGAGGCTGTTCGCCTGATAATTCGGGCGGGGCCACCCCCGCCCGGTTTTACCGACCTCAGAATTGATAGTCCATCGCCAGGAAGTAGCGGCGGCCATCCTCGTTGTAGCTGTAATCATCGCGCGACAAATCTTTATCCAACAGGTTGAGTACCCCACCGCGCAGTCGGATATTTTTGGTTGCCTGCCACGAGGCACCGCTGTCCCAGGTGAAATAGCCGCCGGGGGTTTTGTTCTCAGTGGTAATACTGCGTCGCTCTCCGGTGTAGTTGGTAGAGACGTAGAACGTCCAGTCAGAAGTCGGGCTCCAGTCTACCCGGCCATATCCGGCGTGGAATGGCCGGTCGTTAAGCGGCGAGTTTTTCCCATCACTACGGTCGCGGGCATCGGTATAGGTGTAATTCAAAGTGATCTTCCACTCTTCACCAAACGGTATCTTCAGTTCGTTTTCCACGCCGCGAATGCGCGCCTGGTTCACGTTGTAATATTTGAAGATGGGGTTCCCTTTGCTGTCAAACCCGACAAAGTTAGGATAAGACTCAGCCAGAGAACGGTCAGAGGTACGGTTAATATCAATCATATCTTTGATATCGTTCTGGAACGCCGTAATGCTGCCCGTTACGCCATCCAGCCAGCCTTCATCCCCCGCGTAGTACACGCCCAGCTCGA
Organism: Salmonella enterica subsp. enterica serovar Choleraesuis; assembly: GCA_022846635.1. Taxonomy (GTDB): domain Bacteria; phylum Pseudomonadota; class Gammaproteobacteria; order Enterobacterales; family Enterobacteriaceae. Next base: position 1,352,687 of record AP025685.1, on the reverse strand, counting down.
AGTTTTTGCTGGTTTCCGGATTAAGGTCTTTAGCCCCCACAATCGAGCAGGCTCCGCGGCAAGAGTTGGTATGCCAGTCCGGGCTGAGCTGTAACAGAGATGGGGCCTTAAACGCCGTCGACCAGCCCCCTTTTACCGTTACGGTATCAGTGGCGTTATAGACCAGATAAGCACGCGGGCTCCAGTGATCGCCATAGGTTTCATGGTCGTCCATGCGTACCCCGGTGGTTAGCGCCAGCGGTTCGAAAATACGCCACTCATCTTCAATAAACAGCGCATATTGATCGGCTGAAGTTCTGCCGCCTCCGCCGCCTAAATTAACCGGATCGGTTAGCTGGTTATGCCGCCACTCCCCGCCTAAAGTGAATATTTGATTAATGGCTCCCAGCGGTAATACATATTTCCCGTCGATGGTGTCACTGCGAGAAGTGATAGTACCGTTGTTTTCCGGATTCTTATTATCGACGCGTTCGCTATAAAAACGCAGATCGCTATTACCGTGCGCCCAGCGCCCGGCATGCCCAATAAAGTAATTCTGACGCTCAAGGCGGTTTTTATCTAATGAATCAGAATCGCGGTCTTCACGGTTATATCCATAGCCAAAATTAATATCGTTAGCTTCGTCTGGCGTCAGGTTAAATTCTACATTGCCATTGCGGGTGGTATATCCTTCCATGCGCGGCGATTCACCGGTGGTAGCAGTACGCGATTTTTGCTGGTCGTCTTTTTCACGCTTTTCCAGATTTCCGGAAAGTTTCATGGTTAGCAGGTCGTCAATAACCGGGCCACTGGTATAAAACTGACCGCCCCAGGTATCCCCGCGATCCCGGTGCTCCTGCACGGTGCTTTCCAGCGTTACGGTGCCATGCCACTTTGAACCCGCCTTACGGGTAATAATATTAATCACCCCGCCTAAAGCATCGGAACCATATAACGATGACATCGGTCCGCGCACAACTTCGATACGCTCAATAGAGTCTACCGGCAGCGTGCTGAGGTCAAAATCGTTGTGGCGAAATACCGCATTACGCGAATTAACCCGCTTACCATCGATAAGGATTAAGGTGTAGCTACTATCCAGGCCACGAATACTTACTCCCTGACGATTATCAGATTCATTGGTAAGTTGAATACCGGGAATATCTTTTAGAACATCTTTTAAATTATGTACCGGTCGGCGGTCAAGATCACGACGGGTAATAACGCTAATACTGGCCGGAGCATCTTTTAAATTCTGCTCCGTTGCTGCGGCGGTAACGACTATTGTGTCATCATCTTTACGACTTTCTTCCGCTATTTCTTGTGCCGAAACCGGTAACGCCAGTGAAATTACGGACGCGCAGAGCCCGCCCCGAATAAGAGGATTTAAACCAGACATGCCTTTCTCCATAAGGTAAATACTGCTAAATAGCTCGCCTGCTCACAGCCTGTTTGCCACCGACAAGCGCCGTCGGTGGCTGATTAATTTATTATTAGAGTGTTGGTGTTTCGACTAAACCATCGATTAACACCTGAGGACGTCCCTTTGAACAACGCTCAATACGCCCCCGAACGCCGTAAACTTCGGCAAGGCTTTCCGGCGTAATCACCTGCTCCGGCAGCCCGCTGGCAACGAGTTTGCCCTGCCTGAGCATCACCACATGGCGGGTGTGGTGCAGCGCAATATTAATGTCATGAACCACGACCAGCGTGACCATATTTCGTAGCCGGGTTTCACGCGCAACTAAGTCCATCACATGGAATTGATAATTCAGATCGAGCGCGCTGAGAGGTTCATCAAGCAGCAACAAATCCGGTTTTCGAATCAGCGACTGCGCCAGCCCAACCAGTTGCTTTTGACCGCCGGAAAGCTGGTCGAGAAAATGGAGCGCCAGATGGGCAATCCCAAGATTTTCCAGCAGATTAAGCACCCTTTCATTCAGCTCTTTATCTGCCCGGCCGCCCGCCGCACGCGCCGCCACAATCACTGACTCTAGCACCTGTAAATGCACGCCTTGAGGCAGAGATTGCGGTAGATAAACCACCTTTTGCGCCCGCAGTACAAAAGGCTGTTTCATCAAATCTTCACCGTTAAGCCATAGCTCGCCGGTCGCTTTACTTAACCCCGCCATTGCCCGCAGCAGCGTTGATTTACCGCAGCCATTTGGCCCCAACAGTACCGATATTTCCCCGCGCGGTAATGCAGGCAGGTCCAGACCGGTAAAAATTGGCCGCCGTGGATAGCCGGTAACGAAGTTATGAACCGCTAATCCTTCACTCATACATTCCCCCGATGACGCAAAATAATGCTCAGGAAGAACGGTACGCCAACCAGTGAAGTCACGATCCCCACCGGAATAATGACGCCAGGGATAATATTCTTCGACGCCACGGAGGCCAGCGAAAGCACCAGCGCGCCAATAAGAATACTGCCGGGGAGATAGAAACGATGATCTTCGCCAAACAACAGCCGCGCGATATGCGGCGCCACTAGTCCGATAAAGCCGATAGGCCCGACAAACGCCACCGACAGCGCCGACAGGATACTAATTCGCAGCAACGTTCCCAGGCGCAAACGGCGCACATCAATACCAAAACTGATAGCTCTGTCCTCACCCAGGCGCAGCGCCGTAAGCTTCCAGGCTGCGGCCATCGATAATGGAACAATAATGACCAGCGCCGCAAACAGCACGCCAAGTTTGTCCCAGGAGGCACGCGCCAGGCTCCCCATCGTCCAGAAAACCAGCCCTTGCAGGGTGTCCTCACTGGCGACAAATTGCAGCATTGATACCAGCGCGTTAAAGGTAAACACCAGCGCAATACCAAACAACACCACCCCGGAGGTAGCAACCCGAGTCCAGCGGGTAATGGCATCCAGCAGCATTGCAGCCAGCAGAGCAAATACAAAGGCATTGGCCGAAATAAACCACTGATCGTTAATACCAGGAATGCCAATCCCGAGAATAATCGCCAGCGCCGCACCAAACGCCGCCGCCGATGACACCCCAAGAGTAAAAGGACTGGCTAACGGGTTATTGAGGATGGTTTGCATCTCGGCCCCGGCAAGCCCCAGAGCCATGCCCACCAGTACCGCCATTAAGGCATATGGCAGGCGGATTTCCCAAACGATAACCCGCACGCCCGGCGCAGCCTGCTCTGGCTCAAACAGGGTGTGTATCAAGGTTGAGAGACTTATCCCTGATGGACCAAGGACAAAGTCCAGCAACAGTGACCCAAGAATCGCCGCGAGAATTATCCCCAGCAGCCAGTAGCGACGCAGCAATACCTGACGATAGCGCTGATTCAGCGACGGCTCCTCAGCCGGTAGAGCCTGTGTTTCGGAACTCATTAGCAAACCTTACTCTTTTTCAGCAACCCAATATGTTCCCGTCGGTTCTACCGCCAGGAATTGCTGGTACATGTCGCGTTCGGTCTGTTTTGGGTCTAACCCTGAAAACTTCTCAGGATAGAACCAGCCGGCCAACGCCTGAATAGCCAGGATATTGTACGGTGAGTTATAAAAGCTATGCCACAAACCATATGCGCGTTGCTGTTTTACTGCGCTAAGTTCTTTTATTCCACTACGCTCCAGAACGCTTTTCAGGCTATCCTGGGCCTGCTTATAGCTGACGGCAGCGCCCAGCATCACACCCGGCGTTGCCCCGGGGGCTTTAGCACCGCTGGCGATGTAGATATCAGGGTCAACGGCGAGCACTTTTTCCAGGTTCACTGTGCCAAGCGGCCCAGGCAGCAGATCGCGAGCGATATTACGCCCACCGGCAAGGTCGATAAAATCACCCATATTGCCTTTGCCTGCCGACCCGCAACACTCCTCCATTGAGGCCGCCCGTAGCTCGATGAATACTGATGGCTTGCTGGCCTCCGGTATGTTTTGGGTAATATCAGTGACCTTTTTCAGCTGCTGCTGATAAAAGCTAATAAAGCGCTCGGCCTGCTGCTCCCGGTGGAGCGCTTTGCCCAGCACCTGCATACTTGGAATGGTATTTTTCAGCGGCGCGGTACGGAAATCGACGAAGACTACCGGTACACCGGCTTTTTCAAGCTGGCCTACCAGCTCGCTGTGGCGGCCAGGCCCATGGCCAGACAGACCGAAGATGGCGATATCCGGCTGCAACGTCAGCACTTTTTCCGGGCTGATACTGTCCGCAGTGGTGTTACCAATTAGGGGAATATCATCAATTTGCGGGAATCGCGCTTTATATTGCGCGTAAGTCTGAGTATCGAGGCGGCGGAAATCACCCTGCCATCCGGCGATACGCGCTAACGGCTGCTGCCCCTCAAGCAAGGCCAGCGCGTAGAACAGCCGCCCCTCACCTAACAGAATGCGTTCAACCTTTTGTGGAACCTGTACTTCACGCCCAACCACATCGGTAACGGTAGTGACTGCGGCATGGGTTGGTAAAGCCGCCGCAACCAGAAAAACGGCCATTAAAAGTCGTGAGACCCGGTGTCGTATTTGCATCTCCATCTCCCTCTTCCTGTATCGACCCCGGGAAGATAATGCAAATGGTAATTGTTATCAAATTAATTCTTGTTATTTACAAAATAACATCAGCCTATTGCCAGAGTTGCCACAAATATTGAGGAAATTAGCGAATCTGAACTTATAAAGAGCATAAAAAAAGGGGGCGCATTGCGCCCCCGGATGAAAGATTAATACCGCAGATTATTTTTTATAAATATCCGGGAATTCCATCTGGCTATAAGGCACAAACCGGGTTCCGCGAATCAATTTATAACCAAACCAGATAACCAGGAACAGCGGCAGACCAATATAGGTCGCAGCAACCGAGGCCCAGTCAATGGTATCAGCCAGGAATGCTTCGTAGTTCTGTCCCAGAGTAATAATCAGACACAGAATAAAGGCGAAGATTGGCCCCATCGGGAAAAAGCCCGAGCGATACGGCAGTTTATTAACGTCATAACCCTGCATGACATAACCACGACGGAAGCGATAGTGACTAATTGCTATCCCCAGCCAGGCGATAAAGCCGGTCATACCCGAGGTATTGAGCAGCCATAAATAAACGGTCTGGTTACCAAACATAGAAGTTAAGAAGCACAGCGCCGCAACCACGGTAGTGGCGTACAATGCGTTACGTGGGACCCCACCCTTAGAAAGTTTGGCGAAAATGCGTGGCGCTTTGCCATCGCAAGCCAGGGTGTAAAGCATACGCGTAGAGGCATACATACCGGAGTTACCCGCCGACAGTACCGCAGTCAGGATAACCGCATTCATCACCGCCGCCGCTGACAGCAGGCCCGCGTGTTCAAATACCAGAGTAAACGGACTGACGCTGATATCTTTTACATCGTTACGCAGCAGGCTCGGATCGGTGTAAGGAATAATCAGGCTGATAATCAGAATAGCGAACACATAGAACAGCAGGATTCGCCAGAATACCTGACGCACCGCGCGCGGAATGTTTTTCGCCGGATCTTCAGACTCACCGGCTGCAATACCGATAAGCTCAGTTCCCTGGAATGAGAAGCCAACAATCATCGCCACGCCAATCATGGCGGCAAAACCACCGGCAAACGGCGCGTCGCCGATTTCCCAGTTGCTCCAGCCCGCAGGCGTAGTGCCATGGAAGATACCGAGAATCATCAGAATACCCACGATGATAAACACGATAACGGTGGTCACTTTTATCAGCGAGAACCAGTACTCGGCTTCGCCGAAACCGCGAACCGAGATAAAGTTCAGCAGGAAAACCAGCCCTAAGAACAACGCACTCCAGATCCAGCCTGGGGTATCGGGGAACCACCAGCTCATAACCAGTTGGGCAGCAACCAGGTCAACGGCGATAGTTACCGCCCAGTTGTACCAGTAGTTCCAACCCAGCGCGAATCCGAAACCCTCTTCTACGTATTTCTGCCCGTAGGTAGAAAATGAGCCTGACACCGGCATAAAGGCAGCAAGCTCACCAAGACTCGTCATCAAGAAATAAACCATCAGACCGATAAGCATATAAGAGAACAGTGCTCCGCCTGGGCCCGCCTGTGAAATAGTGGCGCCAGATGCAACAAAAAGTCCGGTACCGATGGAACCGCCAATGGCGATCATCGTCAGGTGGCGCGCCTTTAGCTCACGGCGTAAGCCAGGCGCAGGTGTGGGTTGTTCTTGAGAAGCCATAAAAAAGTGTTGCCCATCCAAAAAAAATGAGGCGCGATTGTAACAGACTTGTCTCAATAGTCGGTCACAAAAACGCATTTATAAGAGAGCTTCATGATAACTCCAGAATTATAAGTAAAGCAGCATTCAAAGGGTCTGAGGAAAAAATTTATTACACATATTCACCCCAGAATCGGGCGATCCATAAATTGAAAACACCATGTAAAAATTAAGGTTTAATTAGCGGGAAAAATAACGATGAATAAACAAACAACAGGCGAAAAACCGAACAGCTCTTCGCCCGAAAATAGTTAATGCTTACAGCACTCGAGGAAATGACCCAGAATTTCCGAAAGATGCTTTTGACGATGGTGAATACAATAGAGAGTACGAATTAAGGGTGGCAGTGGAAGCGGAACTTCGCGCAATGAGCCGCTAGCAAGCTGCTCAGCAACTACCCGCCGCGAGAGACAGCTAATCCCCAGCCCGTGCATCACGGTATATTTTATCGCTTCTGAATTGCCCAGCTCCATTGCTACATTTATTCGCGGCAACTTAGAGAGCAGCAGGTAATCGACGATTTCTCGCGTGCCTGAACCAACCTCACGCAGTATCCATTGAAACTCACTCAGCCGTTTAAGAGTTACCGGGGCGGAGAATAGTGCCGAATCAGGCGCAGCAAACACAATAAGCTCATCATCCATAAACGGTTCGGTAATTAACTCGTTATGGTGACTTGGCCCTTCAATTAGACCAACATCCACATCAAAATTCAGCACCGCCGTCATCACATCCAGCGTATTCCCTACATTTATCTCCAATGGGAGCTGTGGGAAGCGCTCGTGAAAACGGGCAAGGCCGGCAGGTAATATATAGTTGCCAATGGTGCTACTGGCGCTAACGCGTATCGCCCCCATTTTTTCCCGGAACATCTGTTCGATATCTTCGGCCTGCTCCAGCAATGCCACAGCGCGGGTGGATAACAGACGGCCATATTCATTAATAACCAGTCGTTTCCCTACCCTGTCGAACAAACGCACCTCAAGCTGGCTTTCAAGTTCCGCCAGCGCGGAGCTTACCGCCGACTGCGACAACGCCATTTTTTGCGCTGCCTGTGTCGTGGAACCGCTTTTCAGCACCTCGTTAAATACCGCTAACTGACGAAGCGTGATATGCATGCTACCTCCGGGCTAACTATTTGAGACCGCTACTTACCACTTATTCTGATTTAATATAAATATATAATCAATTTAATCTTTGAACGCTTCAGGCGTATTCTTACCGCATCGTCTGGAGGAACAAATGACTACATTAGCCGGTATTAACCAACAATCTCACCTGGCGCAATATATGCGTCTTATTCCGGGATTAATCATCAGCGGCGCAATCACCGCCTTTGCCCTGTGGCTCGGCGCGCTGCCTGCCGTTGCTGGAATCGGGCTTGGCGCTTTAACCCTGGCCATTCTCGCCGGGATGATAATCGGCAATATTATCCCGTCACGATATATTGCTCCGGCCAATCCGGGTATTTTATTCGCGAAAGCGCGCCTGCTGCGCCTGGGGATTATCCTTTACGGCTTCCGCCTGACCTTCTCCCAAATTGCGGGCGTGGGCGTGAGCGGCCTGGTTATTGATATTCTTACCCTGAGCTCAACCTTCCTGCTGGCCTGCTGGTTGGGGCAGAAAGTATTTGGTCTGGATCGTCAGACTACATGGCTTATTGGGGCCGGTAGCAGCATCTGTGGCGCGGCGGCGGTACTGGCATCTGAGCCGGTAGTAAAAGCTGAGGCCAGCAAAGTTACCGTGGCCGTTGCTACCGTGGTTATCTTCGGGACTATCGCTATTTTTGTATACCCGCTGATGTATCCCCTGCTGAGCCATCTGTTCTCGCATGAAACCTTCGGGATTTATATCGGCTCGACCATGCATGAAGTTGCTCAGGTTGTCGCTGCCGGCCAGACTATTGGCCCCGATGTGGAAAGCGCTGCGGTAATCTCTAAAATGCTGCGCGTCATGATGCTGGCTCCATTCTTACTGCTGCTGGCGGTTCGGGTTAAAAAAGTTCAGCCGGTAGAAGGCCAGAGCAAAATCACTATTCCATGGTTTGCCATCCTGTTTGTAGTGGTAGCGATTTTTAACTCTTTCCACCTGCTGCCTGCTTCAGTGGTTAAACTGCTTATCGAAGTGGATAATATTTTCCTGGCCATGGCGATGGCGGCCCTGGGCCTGACCACCCACTTCAGCGCGATTCGTCAGGCCGGTGTTAAACCGATGCTGATGGCGCTGGTGCTGTTCATCTGGCTGATTGTTGGTGGTGGTTTCATCAACCTGGGTATCCATTCGCTTTTAGGCTAATCACAGCCGCGCTTTTTCACCGTTAACCCGTTATGATTGTCGGTTGTTATAACGGGTTAACCGGAGAAAACCTGATGAAATATATTGGCGCTCACGTCAGTGCCGCAGGTGGAGTGGAGAATGCTCCCCGCCGCGCCGCCGAGATAGAGGCATCGGCCTTCGCTCTGTTTACCAAGAATCAACGTCAGTGGCGCGCCGCACCGCTGAGCAGCGAAACCATCGATAACTTCAAACGTACCTGCGAAGAACTCAACTTCGGGCCAGGGCAGATTCTTCCCCACGACAGCTACCTGATTAATCTGGGCCACCCGGTTGAGGATGCTCTGGAGAAGTCACGCGAAGCGTTTATTGATGAACTGACCCGCTGCTCCCAGCTGGGGCTGACGCTGCTGAATTTCCATCCCGGCAGCCATCTGATGCAAATTAGCGAAGAGCAGTGTTTAAAACGCATTGCTGAATCAATCAATATCGCATTGGCTGAAACCGAAGGAGTTACGGCGGTTATTGAAAACACCGCAGGCCAGGGCAGCAACCTTGGGTTCGACTTCGCCCATCTGGCCGCGATTATCGACGGTGTAGAAGATAAATCCCGGGTTGGCGTCTGCATTGATACCTGCCACGCCTTTGCCGCTGGCTACGATCTGCGTACTCCTGAAGCCTGCGAAAAAACCTTTGCGGACTTTGAGCGCATCGTCGGCTTTAACTATCTGCGTGGGATGCACCTTAACGATGCCAAAAGTGAATTTGGCAGCCGGGTTGACCGCCACAATAGCCTGGGTGAAGGCAACATTGGCCACGACGCTTTCCGCTATATCATGCGAGATGCCCGCTTCGACGGTATTCCTTTGATTCTGGAAACCACCAATCCGGATATCTGGGCCGAAGAAATTGCCTGGCTACGGGCGCAGCAAGAGAGTGAAGCAGCAGCCTGATAATCATCAGCACCAGGCGACTAAAGTTTTGGCTATTTCAATGCGGGTAAAAATTCCTGCCAGTAAAGGCCCTGACAAACCAATACGGTCGTCTGCTTATCACGCTAAAAACACAAAAGGGCCATTCGGCCCTTTTGTGTTTTCGATTATCGAACGCTAGCTCGGCTTTCAGGCCGCTTTCACCAGCGCCGCCTCTTCCGGCCGCTTAACGAAGGCATAGGCCAGCCCGGCAACCAGCGTTCCGGCAATAATCGCCAGCAAATAACCAAGTACCGGCGTAATCGCTCCCGGGATCAACAGCACGAATAGCCCGCCGTGTGGTGCCATCAGCTTAGCACCTACCGCCATCGAGATAGCCCCGGTCAGCGCCCCGCCCACGATACAGCATGGCAATACGCGCATCGGGTCGCGGGCGGCGAATGGAATAGCCCCTTCGGTGATGAAGCACAGCCCGAGCACCAGCGCAGCCTTACCACCTTCTTGTTGCGCCTTATCAAATTTACGACGGGCGACCAGAGTTGACAGGCCGAGCGCCAGCGGCGGCACCATTCCTGCGGCCATAATCGCGGCCATTGGCGCATAGGTTTGCGTACTCAGCAGACCAACCCCAAAGGCGTAAGCCGCTTTGTTAACCGGCCCGCCCATATCGGCACACATCATGCCACCAAGAATCGCGCCCAGCAGTACTGCATTGGCGGTGCCCATGGTTTGCAACCAGTGAGTCAATCCTTCCAGGATCCCGGCAACCGGTTTGCCTATCAGGTAGATCATGGCAAGCCCTGTCACCAGGCTCGAGAGCAATGGGATAATCAGGATTGGTTTCAATGCCTCCATACTCTGAGGCAATTTCAGCCTGGTGCTGATGAGCTTCGCTACATAGCCGGCAAGAAAACCGGCGATAATCCCACCGATAAAGCCGGAACCAGTGCTAACGGCCAGCATGCCGCCAATCAGTCCTGGCGTCAGTCCCGGACGGTCGGCGATGGAAAATGCGATATAGCCTGCCAACACTGGCACCATCAGCGCGAAGGCTGAACCGCCGCCGATTTGCATCAGTGCCGCCGCAAGCGTGCCCGGTTCTTCAAAAGCTTTGATACCGAAAGCAAACGACAGCGCAATACACAGCCCCCCGGCCACGACCATCGGCAGCATGTAGGAGACCCCGGTCAGCAGATGACGATATGCCCCGGCGCTCTCTTGTTTCTGCTGGGTAGATTTAGCCTGGCTTGATGGCTGATAGGGCTCGGCTGATTGCAGCGCATTATCAAACTCCTGCGCGGTTTTCTTTAGCGCCAGTCCGGTAGAAGTGCGATACATCGGCTTACCGGCAAACTTTGCCAGATCCACTTCAATATCGGCCGCAACGATAACCAGATCGGCCTCGGCAACCTCCTGCTCACTAATAGGATTACCGGCCCCAACCGAGCCGCGGGTCTCTACTTTTACCCACCAGCCGCGTTTCTGGGCTTCACTTTCAATGGCTTCTGCCGCCATAAAAGTATGAGCCACGCCGGTCGGACATGCGGTAACGGCCACCAGGCGTTTCACACCCGCCGCAGGCTTGCTGTCAGCCGAGGCGTTTATCCAGGGGGTCGCATCGCGCAACGCCTTTTGCAGCAAATCAGCCGGATGGCTGACGGCTTCAGCAATATCAGCCTGATACAGAGCAACGTTATCAGCAATTCCCAATCCTTGCGGATTACCAAAAACAATAACCAGTCCGGCATCTTCAGGCTGAGTAACAAGGGTATGTGATTGCGCTACTGCGGTTTTTTCAAGCACCTGCTGAGCTACAAAGCCCCGGGCCTGACCCACTTCAGGAGCGACAATAATCGCTATTTTCATCGCACGTTCTCCTGGCTTAGCTAAAAGGTTGCAAACTCACCCGTGCCATCATGGCCGCAAGCTGGGTGCGATCGCGAATGCCTACATTGCTCTGACTGACCGCCAACGCCGCCACCGCAGTGGCCAGGCGCAGCGTATGTTCACTGGACTCCCGCATCAGCAGTCCATAAATAAGACCACCCACCATGGAATCCCCGGCGCCGACCGTGCTTACCACTTCGCAGGCTGGCGGTCGGGCAATCCACTCACCCGAAGCGTTAACCCACAGCGCGCCCTCTTCACCAAGTGAAATCACCACATGAGCTATCCCCTGCTCCCGTAGTTGATGGGCTGCGCCTATCACATCATTGATATCCGGCAATGGCCTGCCGGCCCACATTTCCAGCTCGCGGCGGTTCGGCTTGACCAGCCACGGCGCGGCTTTTAGGCCGGCTTTTAGCGCCTCACGGCTGCTGTCAAAAATAATGCACGGGCACTGACTGCGCAGGCGGGTCATCCAGTCGGTAAAAGCATCAGGATCCACGCCAGAAGGCAGACTTCCGCTGACGCAGACCATATCGAACTGACCAAGCCAGCTTAAGGAGTCGGCAACAAAACGCTCCCAGTCCTCAGGCGTCACTTCAAATCCTGAGAAGTTAAAGTCGGTAACTGCCCCTTCTTTTTCTGTCAGCTTCACGTTAATGCGCGTACGCCCGGAAACCACCTGGAAACGGTTAGCGATACCCAGTTCGCTGAATAACTGCTGAAACCCTTCCGGATTGTCACGGCCAAGAAAACCCCCAACCGTGACATCAATACCCAGATCTTTGAGCACCCGGGCAACGTTAATACCTTTACCCGCAGCGTGTAGCCCGGTGGTTCGCACCAAATTCACTTCGCCGCGTTCAATTTCCGGGCAGAAGCCGACCAGATCGTAAGCCGGGTTTAAAGTAATAGTGGCGACTCTGCGGCTCATGCGACCCCCTCGCCCAATCCGGCTTCAATGGCTGAACCAATGGCACTCAGCGCCGCTGCGGCATCTTCACCCTGTGCGCTAAAGCGCAGGCGGTTGCCTTTTTTAACCCCTAGAGCTACGACCTTCATCAGGCTACGGCCATTTGCCGCCTTGCCCGTTCCATCCAGATTCATCACGGTAATATCACTCGAAAATTGTTTGATAGTGTTCACTAATACGGTGCCTGGCCGGGCATGCAGGCCGTGCTCATTGCGGATCACAAACTCCGCACTCAATACATCATCAGCCGCAGGAGCTTCGCCACTAAGCAAACCCGTCAGCTGCGCGCCGTCAGCTTTTAACAGCGCCGGAACCTTTCCGGCAGCCATCAAATCGGTGAGGCAATTTAAAATATGGAGAGGCCGTTCATCGGCAACGACGACCGTTATCAGCATGGCGACCGGCTGATCGTCTGATTCGAAGGACACATTTGGGCGGGCAACGGCTACGGCAGAGGTGAGATTGCCGGTCGGACTATCATTGAGCCAGATTCCTTGCCCCAGATGCAGCGGCGACTGGCTGACGGTTTCGCTAACAAATGCCGCATCAACTGCATTCAGCGCGCGTAACCGGCCGGCATTCAACGCCTGAAGAGTCAGTAAATCTTTGGCTTCAACGTCTAATGAAAGCGTACGGGTATCGAACAATAGCTCAGATGTCTGGCGCTCGCCCATCAGGATGCTACGCAGCGTTTCCGCATCTGCCGTGGTTCTCAGCGGCTCGCTTAGCTCATCGTCGCTCAATACATGAGTAAGCTGACGCAATAAACCGAGGTGCTCATCTGAGCTGGCGGCAATGCCGATAACGACCCAGGCCATCTGCCCGTCGCCCCAATCAACGCCCTGTGGAAACTGAAAGACCTGAACACCGGTTTTCAGCACCAGGTCACGGGTATCCGTGGTGCCATGGGGAATAGCAATCCCATTACCCAGGTAAGTGGATGTTTGCTGTTCACGCGCCAACATGCCATCGATATAGCCAGGGCCAACATTGCCTGCGGCTATAAGGGCATCGGCAACCAGACGAATAGCCTGTTCTTTGCTAGCCGCCTGCTGTCCGGGATGAATCGCCTGTAATGATAACTGGAACATGATTCTCCTCTCTCGCCAAACTAATCGTTTCAGCTTTAAACGGGAAAACAGAAGCGTAACTCTCATCGGATGGTTTATAAGTTACGCTGAAACGTTTCAAGTCAGTCTGAGCAATAGTCGATGGCTGTGCAAGTTATCAGCACGCTTTGATGGTGAAAGTTAGAGGCTTAGCACATTTTCGTTAATAACCGATAACAGACCGCCGGCCAGGCTACCTGAGGTAAATCATGTTCAGCAAACTTCAGCAGATATCGACTCACGATATCATCAGCAAAGGCTATCTCCGGAAAGATAAAAACCTTACACTTCGCCCGTCAATTTTCAATCTGTTGGTTTTTCATGCAAAACTCTCCTGCCCTGCGCCGCCGCGCGATAGATTCCACCTCGGCGGCGTTTTTGGTTGTAGCATTTCTTACGGGTATTGCCGGCGCACTGCACACCCCCACGCTCAGCCTGTTTTTAACCGATATTATTCATGTGCGCCCCACCCTGGTTGGGCTGTTCTTTACCGGCAGCGCCATTCTCGGGATCATTATTAGTCAGTTGTTAGCCGTTCTCTCGGACCGGCGCGGCGACCGTCGCCAGATGATTTTCTTCTGCTGCCTGTTGGGTGTGCTGGGCTACCTGCTGTTCGCCTGGAACCGCCAGTATGCGCTACTGCTTTTTGTAGGCGTCAGCTTGCTGAGTTTTGGCTCTACCGCCAACCCGCAGTTATTTGCTCTCGCTCGCGAACACGCTGATAAAACCGGCCGTGAAGCCGTTATGTATAGTTCGTTCTTGCGCGCCCAGGTCTCACTGGCGTGGGTGATTGGCCCACCGTTAGCCTTTGCGCTGGCAATGGGTTACGGCTTCAAAACCATGTACCTGATTGCCGCGGGCGTTTACGTGTTATGCGCCGCTATTGTCTGGTACTGCCTGCCAGGCCAACAGCGGGAGGAAAATAACAGTTCCGCTCACCTGGAGGCCCCGCGCCAGCACCGGCGCGATGCTCTGCTACTGTTCGTGGCCTGTACCATGATGTGGGGTACCAACAGCCTCTATCTGATAAATATGCCCCTGTATATTATCAATGAGTTACATCTGCCGGAAAAACTCGCGGGTATTATGATGGGCACCGCAGCGGGGCTGGAAATCCCGGTAATGCTCATTGCGGGCTATTATGCTAAACGCCTGGGTAAACGACTGCTCATGCGCATTGCTCTGGTGGGAGGGCTGCTGTTTTACCTGACATTGTTGACCATACATAACAGCATGCTGCTTATCGCGGCGCAGCTGCTAAATGCGCTCTATATCGGCATTCTGGCCGGAATCGGGATGATCTACTTTCAGGATTTAATGCCTGGTCAGGCAGGTTCCGCCACAACGCTTTATACCAATACCTCAAGAGTGGGTTGGATAATCGCCGGGTCCCTGGCTGGGGTAGTGGCTGAAATCTGGAATTATCACAGCGTCTTTTACATTGCGCTGGGGATGATAACGGTAACCACGTTTTGCCTATGGCGCATTCGCGATGTTTAAGGGGCAGTGGCCTCCTCCAGCCGAATGAGCCAGGTCAGCGCCTGTTCACGAGAATTGCCACACATTTCTTCGTCAGGCTGCAGGCTGGCACACACCTTGGGCCGCAGGGGAGAATTAAATAAGCGGCAGCGAAGGTGCTCATCAAGCTGCGGACAGGGAACTCCTGCTGGCTTGCCGTGAGGCATTTGCGGTAACGGGCTCGAGATTGAAGGGGCGATACAGCAGGCACCGCAACCGGCACGACATTCCATTTGGCTCTCCTGGAGCAGGAAAACGCCGACTGTAACAGTTTATCCCCGCCATCCGCCAGCACCTGCTGACGGACGGGATTATTAACCCATCTGGCGTGCATTTATCGCTGAGAATATAAAAAGTCACCTGATAATGAGCTACAGGTCAAAGTAAATCGTGTATCTCATATCTTTTCGAGTTTTATTTTCTGGTCCTTATCCCTGGCATGCCTTAATACATATCCGCGGAAAACCTCAATCGTCCACATCCAGACAATATGACCAAAAGTTTCTGAACATAATTCATCTGCGGGGAGCGCCCACATCGGCGGAGCCCAGCCCCCAGCAGGTAATACAATTCCATGAAATAGAACCGTAATTACCAGTGCAAAAGCCACTCCGCGCCATAACGTTATTTGAGGAAATAACTCAGCCAGCACGCAATAAAACATAGCAAAAAAGACAGAAAACAGATGATGCACTCCTGCAACACCCCAATTAACGATGTGCCCGGAGTAATGATAAATCATATCTTTAACTTTAAAGCCAAAATCGCTGAGCATTTCTGCGGGCGGTATAGCCCGATCGGCAGTGCGTGGGGGAAAGGGGTTTTCCGTCCCCCATTTCACAAAACTTGCGATATTCCCGCCTAAAAAACCGGCCCACAGCGCAGTGTTAAGATCGCGCGTTTTTTTATGCATAATGTCGAGCAGCCGCATATTGTCTATCCTTAACGGGCAATAATACTTTTAAAATTTCAATATAAAACAAACAGTTGAATTATCTCCACGGAGTATCCAGAGGCACTTCAGGATCGGGCAGATGGGTTATCCTATTACGCAAATCACGGCGAATTATCTCAATGGCCCAAAACCAAACAATGTGACCAAACAGCTCGGAGACGTATTCATCAAAGGGAAGGTTTCCCAACCCCGGTGTTAAATGCATTAACGGGAATGCTATCCAATGCACGGCAATGGTGGCAATAATCCCCGCCATAGCCCCCTGCCAAAGCTTAATTTTCGGGAATACTTCAGCAACCAGACAGTAGCCAATTGCAAAAACCAGTGAAAATATAAGGTGGGTAATATGAACCGGATTAATAATATGTTCGGAGAAATGATATATCACTTGCGTTGGATCTATACCGAGATAATCCCGTAAGAATAAATAGGGTGGATTAAATTCATCACGCCCGCCAGAAAATGTGCGCGGGGGTAATGGTACTTCCGCTCCCCATTTTACGAATGCCGACATGATACCGCCGACAACCCCCACGAATAGAGCCACACCATAACGGCGGCGTTGTGGATTCGTGGGTTCCAGCCATTTGTTTATTTTCATAACTTCATCATCCCTTGAAATGGAATATCAGTATAAACCGGTACTTTTTACCAAATAAATAACCAAACCCAAAAAATATTAATATTTTTACTGAAAATACAACCGGTTAAAATATTTACCAAATTTATAATTATATTTTTTACACCCACATACTCCGGCAGACCAGAAAATAAGATTCCGAACTTCTGCCGCTATGCTCTGAATCAGCACTGTTATTGTGTGATTTTTGCTTGCCTGAGGCCCGCCACGCGGGTACCTTGACGCGATATTATTGTCACCTTTTTTCAGGCAGGTTTTTTCATGGCAAGAGCTAACGAAATCAAACGCGGTATGGTGTTGAACTACAATAACAAGCTGCTGATTGTTAAGGATATTGACATTCAATCCCCTAGCGCCCGCGGCGCGGCCACTCTTTATAAAATGCGCTTTACCGATGTGCGCACCGGCCTTAAGGTTGAAGAGCGCTTTAAGGGCGATGATATCCTGGACACCATCACCCTGAGCCGTCGTCCCGTGACCTTCTCTTATATTGACGGCAACGAAATCATCTTTATGGATGAAGAAGACTTCACCCCATACACCTTCACTAAAGAGCAGATTGAAGATGAGATGCTGTTTATCCCGGAAGGCGGGATGCCGGGTATCCAGGTTCTGACCTGGGACGGCCAGCTTCTGGCTTTGGAACTGCCTCAAACCGTTGAGCTGGAAATCGTTGAAACATCTCCAGGAATCAAAGGGGCTTCTGCCAGTGCCCGCACTAAGCCTGCAACGCTGAGCACCGGCCTTGTGGTTCAGGTTCCAGAGTACATCTCTGCCGGCGAACGTATTCGCGTACATATAGAAGAACGTCGCTTTATGGGCCGTGCTGATTAATTCTGGCCCTTAAGTATCAAGCCGCCTTCCGGGGCGGCTTTTTTATAGGAGAAATTGGCCTGTAAAACCGAGGCTGGCTGTTCCAGATGTGAGTTATGGCGAGACAGCTTTAGCAAAAACAATGACCTGACGTGAGTACAGAAGCTACTTTTGCGCGTTAACATTTTAGGTATTGCGCTAAGAGATAATTTTTATTTTCTTTTGATTACAAAGAAATAACAATAAAAGTTACATATTCCAATCACATTCAACAAATCCGCGTCTTCTCTTTTACTGCTAATTTCGCCAGGATAGCACCCTTACTTTACGGGAAAGCCCATACATGGACTTACGGAGTACCTGTGACAAAAACTAACCTGATTACCGGTTTCCTTGGCAGCGGTAAGACAACCACCATTTTGCATCTGTTGGCTAACAAACCGGCCTCTGAAAAGTGGGCAGTACTGGTTAACGAATTTGGCGAGATTGGCATCGACGGTGCTTTGCTGGCCGATAGCGGTGCGCTGCTCAAAGAGATCCCCGGCGGCTGCATGTGCTGCGTCAACGGTCTGCCAATGCAGGTAGGGCTAAACACATTATTACGTCAGGGCAAACCAGACCGGTTGCTGATTGAACCAACCGGACTTGGGCATCCGGGCCAGATTCTGTCGCTACTGGATAGTGAGGTTTATGCTCCCTGGATAGAGCTAATGGGCACCTGGTGCCTGCTTGATCCGCGCCAGCTTCTGGATGAGCGCGTTGCGGCCGATACTAACTTTCGCGACCAGCTGGCGGTGGCCGATGTCATCATCGCCAATAAAGCCGACCGCTGCGATCCGGCCAGCGGCCACGCGCTGGATATCTGGTGGGAGCAAAACGGCCAGGACCGTACGCTTACCCACGCAACGCAAGGTCAGGTCGCTATTGAGCTGCTCGATACTCCGCGAAGCAATATGTTGCATCCGGCAAGCCCGGCCGATCATCAGCATTCGCATCCCAGCAAAAAGGGCCTGGCGGCATTGAGTCTGCCCGAACATCAGCGCTGGCGACGCAGCCTCAATCATGGACAGGGTTATTTCGCCTGCGGCTGGATATTCGATAGTGAAACCGTTTTCGACACCGTCGGCCTGCTGGAGTGGGCGCGTCTCGCCCCTGTCGATCGGGTTAAAGGTGTATTGCGAATTCCGGAAGGGATGCTGCGTATAAATCGCCAGGGTCAGGATCTGCATATAGAAACGCAACAGGTAGCTCCGCCAGATAGCCGGATAGAGCTTATTCATAGGGAAGAGAGCGACTGGAATATCCTGCAATCTTCATTGCTGAAACTTCGTTTAGCACAGGACAACTAACGTGACTATTTTTGACCGTACTAACGAGATGACGGCAGGCAAAACGCGCCTGCCAACTATATTGGCACTCAATATTATTAGCGTGGCCTTATTTTGCTCGTGGTTATTACCCGCTAATCATGGTTTTTGGTTTCCGATAGATTCGGCAATTTATCACTTCTTCAATCATCAGTGGGTCACCCATCGCGGATTTCTCTGGCTAGTAGCAATTACTAATAATCGAGCCTTTGACGCAATATCCCTGCTTTGTATGGGAACATTAATGTTGAGCTACTGGCTTCCGGCATCAAAAGCCGGGCGGCGAAAAATTATACTGATGGGCGTGACGATGCTTATTAGTGCCGTATTATTAAATCAAATTGGTCAGGCTATTCCAATTGAGCGCCCTAGCCCTTCAATCTCCTTTACCGATACCTATCGGATGCGCGACCTGATTAGCATCGATACTAAAGACTCTTCCGGCGATAGCTTTCCTGGCGACCATGGAACTATGCTGCTCATTTTTTGTGGCTTTATGCTGCGCTATTTCGGTGGCCGGGCATTCACCATTTCCATCGCTATTTTCCTGTTTTTCATTCTGCCGAGAATCATGGGCGGCGCCCATTGGTTTACCGATGTTTTTGTCGGCTCTTTGTCCGTAGTTCTGATGGTATTGCCATGGATCTTAATGACTTCATTAAGCGACCGGGTCATCGCCTGGCTTGACCGCATCATCCCTGGTCAAAAAGCAATCAAATAATTTCCTGCCGGTTATAGGCCCATCGTGATTCGGTTCAGAATTATGATGGGTCTTGTTTTCTTTTTGCCTACCTTTCATTAACAACGGTCGAAACTATTTCCTGTGAGCCTTATTGGATGCGGGCTGCGGTGATTTGATTATTTTATGAACTCTATTACATTTTGTTTTGGTACATCACAATTTCTTATAAAAAGTTAGCCAAAAGTGCTCGCCTTCACTTATGGCTTCGGGTAATCTCAACAGCGTTTTGTGTCTTAGCGTGGCTGATTCTTCCAGCGCTTAGATAAAATGTGCGTCATTCCACATTTTCAGGCTGCGAGAATTGTCTACCAGTGAATTGCTATTTAGTCTCGTCGCGTTGGCACTTTCATAACGATATTTATCGTTAAGGACATTAAGGGATAAAAAACGACATGGTCAAATCTCAACCATTTTTGAGATATATCCTGCGGGCAATACCTGCAGTGGCAGTAGCAGTTGTACTTTCAGCCTGTAGCTCTACTAATACAGCAAAGAATTCACATTCTGAAATGCATGCAGTCAATGACAGTAACGGATTTTTACTGCAGGCATCTCAGGATGAATTTGAAAACATGGTTCGTAACCTTGATGTTAAATCACGGCTTATGGATCAGTATGCCAGCTGGAAAGGCGTTCGTTATCGCCTCGGCGGCAGCACAAGAAGCGGCATTGATTGTTCAGCTTTTGTGCAGCGGACTTTCCGCGAACAATTTGGCCTTGAGTTACCGCGTTCGACCTCTGAACAGCAGGATATGGGGCGCTCCGTCTCTCGCAGTAAACTGCGTACCGGCGATTTAGTTCTGTTCCGCGCGGGTTCTACCGGTCGCCACGTTGGTATCTATATTGGTAATAACCAGTTCGTACACGCGTCTACCAGTAGCGGCGTAACTATTTCCAATCTGTCTGAGCCATATTGGAATAAGCGTTACAATGCAGCGCGGCGGGTACTGAGCAGAGGTTAATCTTGCTTTTATCCCTGTCCTGTCGAACAAAAAGAAACGCTGCCTGGCAGCGTTTTTTTTGTCTGTTAAATAATCATATCTGATAGATTATTGAACCAACCGCCTATTATTGAATCATCTGCCGCCAGGATAATATGACCCCGGCAACGGGTTATCCGGCATAAATGGATACTACGCGCTCGTTCGGTATACCCGTTCAGTCGCGACTACACTGCGGAAGGATTCCGCACTTAACGGGCAAATGTCACTAATGATTCAGCAAAGCTTACTACCGAAGAAAATAACCGGCTCACGCAAACTTATCACCAAGAGCCTGCTGTGTGGTATGGGCTGCGGGTTTCTATTTATTATTATCGCCCTGCTGGTTATCCGTCATCAGCGCAACGTTGAGTTTGACCGACTGGCAACGGCCACCAGTCGCTATTTTGTCGATTACTTTAACCAGATAAGCGCCAGCTCCGAAGCCGTTGCCCCGTTGCTGGGCAGCCGCTGTGATAACGCTTTCCCTCAAATGACAATGAAAGCCACTTTCGATCTGAAAGTGCGCACTCTGGTTCTGGTAAAAAACGGTGTGGGGTATTGCTCGTCCGGAACCGGTAATACCCTATTTGCCCTAAAACAGTACGTACCGGAACTGGACACCAGCAAACCCTACGATATTACTCTGCTACCTGGCACCCTAAAAATGCCTCATCAGCCGTCGATAGTGCTCTGGTTTGGGCGTAAAAATATGCCTGGAAACGGCGTAATGACAACGCTTAATCTCAATCTCGACGCCTGGCTGCTGGAGCAATTACTACCGCGTAAAGAGACCGAGCTGGCGCTGCTGATTAAGGGTCATGCGCTGACCACTTTTGATAACAAACTTATCAATGTGGATGCATTACCCCGCCGTTTTGAGCGCAGCGTTACTCTTAGCAAATATGGAATTACCCTACGCATCTATTCAGCAGGCTGGAGTGACAATGAAATTTGGTTCACCGTGCTTGGCACCCTGGCGACATCTATTATTGTCAGCCTTATCTGTGCCTGGTTTATGGTGGCGAGCCGCAGGCCGGGACGAGATATTCAAAATGCCATCCGCCGAAACCATTTCTGGGTAGCCTATCAGCCGGTCATTGATACTAAAACCGGATCGATTGGCGGCGTGGAGGCCCTAATGCGCTGGGAGCATCCGTCGGCAGGCCCTATCTCACCAGATATTTTTATCGCCGCCGCCGAGGCTCAGCACATGATAATTCCGCTGACCCAGCACCTATTCCATCTGATTGGGCGCGATATTCCTCATTTGATGGAAGCGCTGCCACGAGGGGCTAAAATCGGCGTGAATCTGGCACCCAGCCATCTCTATTCTCCAAGCTTCAAACAGGACATTTTGGAGTTCACTTCAGCTTTTCCTACCGATCATTTTCAAATTGTGTTCGAAATAACCGAGCGCGATATGCTCAAAGAGCGGGAGGCAATCGAGCTTTTTCACTGGTTGCACAGTGAAGGTTTTGAGATAGCCGTCGACGATTTTGGTACCGGACATAGCGCACTTATCTATCTGGAGCGTTTCACCCTGGATTATCTGAAAATAGATCGCGGCTTTATCCATACCATCGGCGTAGAAACCGTTACCTCGCCAGTGCTGGACGCCGTTCTGACGCTGGCCCAGCGCCTGGGTATGTCGACGGTGGCAGAAGGTGTCGAGACCGAGCAGCAGGCGCAGTGGCTTACTGCACGCGGCGTTAAGTACCTTCAGGGATATCTCTATGCAAGGCCGCTCAGCGCGACGGCGCTCATTGCCTGGAGCCAGAAGCAGGCCCAGCGCGATGATAAGCGCCCATAATTGCACATTCGGCGATAACTGCCTTATTATTCAGATACCTTGGCCCCGGATCTACGCCACAATGACCTGACGCTGCGTAAAAGGTTACGTGAAAAGGATAGTTATCATGCTTGCGCGTTTTCTCGCCCTGATTATCACCGCCCTGCCGGTGCTGCTTGCAGAGGCAGCTCCCATCGAAGAGAGCTATGCCTTCGCAGTCTTGGGCGAACCTAAATACGCCATTGATAGCGATCATTTCGATTACGTAAACCCGGCCGCGCCAAAGGGCGGCGCAATAACACTATCCGCCATCGGCACCTTTGATAACTTCAACCGCTATGCGCTGCGCGGGAACCCAGGCATTCGCACCGACTCTATTTGCGACCCGCTTTACACCACTTCAGATGATGAACCGGGCAGCTACTATCCTCTGGTCGCGGAATTTACCCGCTACGCCAGTGATTATTCCTGGGCTGAAGTGCAGATAAACCCTAAAGCACGCTTTCACGACGGCTCCCCGATAACCGCGCGTGACGTGGCATTTACATTCAATATGTTTATGACCCAGGGCGTGCCCCAGTTCCGTATTTATTACAAAGGGGTCGCAGTAAAAGCTATCTCAAACCTAAGCGTGCGTTTTGAGTTCCCGCATCCAAATAAAGAGATGATGCTGAGCCTGTTCACGCTACCAGTCATGCCTGAGAAATTCTGGAAAAATCATAACCTCGGAGAGCCGCTCGCTCGCCCACCGCTCGGTAGTGGTCCGTATAAAATTACCGACTGGAAAATGGGGCAATATACCGTCTGGTCTCGGGTTAAGGACTATTGGGCGCAGAATTTATTGGTTAACCGGGGACGCTGGAATTTCGACAGCCTGCGCTATGACTACTACCTTGATGATAACGTCGCCTTTGAAGCCTTCAAAGCCGGTGCTTTTGATTTCCGCACCGAAGGCAGCCCGAAAAACTGGGCGACGCTCTACACCGGTAAAAACTTCCATCAGGGCTATATCGTTAAAGAGGAAGAGCCCAATAAATCCGCACAAGACACGCGATGGCTGGCATTTAATATTAAGCGCCCCCTGTTCGCCGACCGGCGGGTACGCCAGGCAATCACCCTCGCCTTTGATTTTAACTGGATGAACAAAGCGCTGTTTTATGGTGCTTATAGCCGGGCCGACAGCTATTTTCAGAACAGTGAATACGCTGCCCGCACCTATCCCAATGCCGATGAGCTGACGCTGCTGGCCCCCTTTAAAGATAAATTGCCGCCAGAGGTATTTACCCAGATTTATCAGCCTCCGGAATCTACTGGCGATGGTTTTGATCGCAAAAACCTGCTGGCAGCCCTGGAGCTGCTGAAATCAGCGGGTTGGGAGCTACGCGATAAAACGCTGGTCAATGTCAAAACCGGTGAACCCTTTAAATTCGAGCTACTGCTGGCCGCCGGAGCTAATAATCAGTGGGCGCTCCCTTTCGCCCATTCGCTGGAACGTCTTGGTATCACCATGACTATTCGCCAGGTAGATAATTCTCAGCTCACCAACCGCCTGCGCAAGCGTGATTTCGATATGATGCCCACCACCTATCGGGCGATGACCTGGCCCAGCTCAGACTTACAGATAATCTGGGCATCACAATATGTAGACTCGACCTGGAATACGCCGGGAGTAACCAGCCCGGTGGTGGACGAACTGATTAGCAAGATCCTGGCCGC
Source organism: Salmonella enterica subsp. enterica serovar Choleraesuis (assembly GCA_022846635.1). GTDB lineage: Bacteria > Pseudomonadota > Gammaproteobacteria > Enterobacterales > Enterobacteriaceae. Next base: position 1,328,814 of record AP025685.1, on the reverse strand, counting down.
ACAAGGTGACAAGGATAAGCTACTGGCACTTGGCCGGGCTCTGGATCGGGTGCTTACCTGGAATAATTACATGATTCCGATGTGGTATATGTCCAGCGACCGTTTGGCTTACTGGAATAAGTTCTCTCATCCAGCTATTCGCCCCACCTATGCGCTCGGCTTTGACAACTGGTGGTATGACGTCAATAAAGCGGAAACGCTACCGGCACAAAGACGTTAAGGAGATTTTGTGGGCGCTTATCTTGCTCGCCGTTTACTGCTAATAATCCCCACGCTGTGGGCGATTATCACCATCAACTTTTTTATCGTTCAGATAGCGCCTGGCGGGCCGGTCGATCAGGCTATTGCCGCTATCCAGTTCGGTCACAGCACCGGAATACCCGGCGGCGGTGAGTCGATGGGAGCCACTTATGCCCGGCCCGGCGCTAATCAGCCCGGGGATAACCAGTATCGCGGCTCGCGCGGCTTAGACCCGGAGATAATCAAAGAGATAACCCACCGCTACGGCTTTGATAAACCGCTGCATGAGCGTTACTTCAAAATGCTGGGCGACTATTTGCGCTTTGACTTTGGCGACAGCCTGTTTCGCAGCGCCTCTGTTATCACACTGATTAAGCAGAGCCTGCCGGTCTCTGTTTCTCTGGGATTATGGAGCACGCTGATTATCTATCTGATATCCATTCCATTGGGTATCCGTAAGGCCGTTTATAACGGCAGCAGGTTCGATACCTGGAGCAGTGCAATAGTGATTGTGGGCTATGCGGTACCGGCGTTTTTATTCGCGATTATGTTGATTGTAGTATTCGCCGGCGGCAACTATCTGGACTGGTTCCCGCTACGCGGCCTGGTCAGTCCGAACTTTGCGGAACTACCCTGGTATAACAAAGTGACCGACTATCTATGGCATATCACTCTGCCGGTGCTGGCAACGGTTATTGGCGGCTTCGCCACGCTGACCATGCTGACTAAAAACTCGTTTATGGATGAAATTCGTAAACAGTACGTGGTTACCGCCCGCGCGAAGGGGCTACCGGAACGTGACATTTTATTTCGTCACGTCTTTCGTAACGCCATGCTGTTGGTGATAGCCGGTTTCCCTGCCGCTTTTATCAGTATGTTTTTTACCGGCTCGCTGCTTATCGAGGTGATGTTTTCGCTCAATGGTCTGGGGCTGCTTGGCTATGAAGCCACGGTATCCCGCGACTATCCGGTTATGTTTGGCACGCTCTATATATTTACTCTGATCGGCCTGCTGCTGAATATTATCAGCGATCTGACATATACCCTGGTCGATCCGCGCATTGATTTTGAAGGACGTCATTGATGCATCTAAGCCCGGTAAACCAGGCCCGCTGGGCCAGATTTCGCCATAACCGGCGCGGCTACTGGTCACTGTGGATCCTGGCCGCAATCTTCGTGCTCAGCCTTGGTTCTGAGCTTATCGCCAACGATAGGCCCCTGGTGGTGCGCTACCAGGATAATTGGTATTTCCCGGTCATCATGGATTACGCTGAAAGCGATTTTGGAGGCCCGTTCGCCACCGCCGCCGACTACCAGGATCCGTGGCTTCAGGCGCAAATTGCCAGCCACGGCTGGATGCTGCGCGCGCCCATCCATTTTTCAGCCACCAGCATTAATTTCTCCAGCTCGCGGCCATTCCCCTCACCGCCTTCGACCACTAACTGGCTGGGGACCGATGCCAACGGCGGTGACGTGCTGGCTCGCATTTTATACGGCACGCGTATTTCACTGCTGTTCGGCCTGATGCTGACGCTATGTACCAGCGTGGTTGGCGTTATTGTCGGTGCGATTCAAGGCTATTACGGCGGGCGCATTGACTTGCTGGGCCAGAGGTTTATTGAGATCTGGTCGGGAATGCCGACGCTATTCTTAATTATTCTGCTGTCGAGCGTGGTACAGCCGGGCTTCTGGTGGCTGTTAGGTATTACTGCGCTGTTTGGATGGATGGCACTGGTGGGCGTGGTGCGTGCTGAATTTTTGCGTACCCGTAATTTCGACTATATCCGCGCGGCACAGGCGATGGGGGTGGGCGATCGTACGATTATTTTTCGCCATATGTTACCCAATGCCATGGTCGCCACCCTGACCTTTTTACCGTTTATTTTATGCGGCTCGATCTCAACCCTCGCCTCGCTGGACTTTTTAGGCTTTGGCATGCCATTAGGTTCGCCATCGCTGGGAGAATTGCTATTACAGGGTAAAAATAACCTCCAGGCACCGTGGTTGGGTATTTCAGCGTTTGTGGCGCTGGCATCATTGCTGTCGCTGCTCATTTTTATCTTCGAAGCGGTACGCGATGCTTTCGACCCAAGCCGGAGCTACTGATATGACATCCTCACTGCTCACCATCAATAATCTTTCGATTGCCTTTCGTCAGGGCGACATACAGCGCACGGTCGTTGATGATCTTTCGCTGTCGCTGGAGCGCGGGGAGTCGCTGGCACTGGTGGGGGAATCCGGCTCGGGTAAAAGCGTGACCGCGCTTTCCGTTATGCGTCTGTTGCCTACGCCACCGGCAGTTTACCCCGGCGGCAAAATTCTATTTGCCGGACAATCGCTGCTGGATGCATCAGAACAGACCATGCGCGGGCTGCGCGGAAATAAAATGGCGATGATATTCCAGGAACCAATGGTATCGCTAAATCCGCTCCACACCCTGGAAAAGCAGCTTTATGAAGTACTGTCGCTTCATCGCGGGATGCGTCGCGAGGCGGCGCGTGGTGAAATCATCGACTGTCTTGAACGAGTAGGTATCCGTTCGCCGCTCAAGCGTCTGAATGCTTTTCCTCATCAACTCTCCGGTGGTGAACGTCAGCGGGTCATGATAGCCATGGCGCTGCTTACCCGCCCGGAATTGCTGATTGCTGATGAACCGACCACCGCGCTGGATGTCACCGTGCAGGCACAAATTCTGACGCTACTCAATGAGCTGCGCCAGGAGTTGAATATGGGTCTGCTGTTTATTACCCATAACCTTAACCTGGTACGCCAGCTGGCCGATAATGTCGCAGTTATGCGCAACGGTCGCTGTGTCGAGAGTAATAGCCTGAACCAGCTGTTAAATCATCCGCAACATCCCTACACGCGCCAGCTGCTGGATGCCGAACCGGACGGCGAGCCAGAACCGCTCGACCCGGCTAGTTCTCCCTTGCTGGAAGTCAATAATCTGGCAGTGAAATTCCCTATTCAGCGCGGGCTGTTACGGCGCATTGTCGGCTATCATCGCGGCGTCGAGGGACTGTCATTCCGCCTGCGTCCTGGGGAAAGCCTGGGGCTGGTGGGCGAGTCTGGCTCAGGGAAAAGCACATCCGGGCTGGCATTACTCAGGCTGATTAGCAGCGAGGGTGAAATCAAATTCGCCGGAGAGAATATCGGCCACTACCGCCGCCAGCAGATGCGCCCGCTACGCAGACGAATGCAGGTTGTCTTTCAAGATCCCAATGCTTCCCTAAACCCGCGGCTTAACGCTTTGCAAATCATTGAGGAAGGTTTGCGGGTACATCAGCCGGCTCTTACCGCCATTCAGCGGGAGCAGCAAGTCTGTGAGGTGATGCAGGAGGTTGGGCTTGATCCACAAACCCGCTACCGCTATCCCAGTGAGTTCTCTGGTGGCCAGCGCCAGCGCATTGCCATCGCACGGGCGTTAATTCTCAAGCCAGAGCTAATTGTCCTTGATGAGCCTACCTCGTCATTGGACAGATCGGTGCAAAAACAGATCCTAACCCTATTAAAAGATTTACAAACCCGCCACAGGCTGGCCTACGTTTTTATCAGCCACGATCTGCGGGTTATCCAGTCTTTATGTCATCAGGTGGTGGTTCTGCGTGATGGGCAGGTCGTTGAGCAGGGTCTGTGTCGGGAAGTCTTTAAACACCCGCAGCAAGAGTATACCCGCCAGCTACTGGCACTGGCGTAGTATTCAGAATGGGGCGGTACTGCTTACCGGCTCGGCAATCGCGACGCCAACATTTTTCAGGCGGCAGGTTGCGGCAAACTCATCGTTGCACTCAACAAACAGGCACGGCTCGCCTTCGCACTCAAGAACCGAGCTGGCAACAGAAATATCGGTTAATGCCTGGCTTAAATCCTCTAGCACTGGCCAGGCATTTTCTCCTTCCGCGGTCAGTAGCTTCAGGCCGACCAGGCACTTATCAGTAGGCTGGCGGCCCGGCGGAATCGGTTCAACACGCGAACCGGCAAAACCTGCCAGCCAGCGATAGCTCTGCGGCAGGCGATGTATGACAGATAACTGTGAGGTATTCACGCTCTTTTCCCTAAGGCTGCACAATATGCTTAATTATCGCACAAGGTTAATTCAATGTTTATAAATTGTAATCAAACAAGATGAAATCAGAGCACTCTTGGTACAAAAGAGTCTGATACAGCGATCCGACAGCTTATAATTTTAATGCGCCCCAGGATCAGGCGCTATATTTACCGCTTTTGGTACATTAACACAACTTTTTTTGATACATTTATGTGACTTTTACAGCAGCTACAGTTTACAAAACTGAAACAATTTTACGTTTATGCTGTAAACTTTTTTTGATATGGATTAAAAAAAGGCGCAAACGCGCCTTTTTTTAACGAGGAACGTGATGAGAGCGGCTCGCGTAAAGATAAAAACCTATTGAGCAGCTGGCGCATAGCGCCATGGTAGCCACCATGGGCCACGCGGTGTTAAAGACAGCAAGCGACAGTAAAGCGCCAACAATCGCCCCGATACCAAACCGGAACGTCCCCGCCAGCGACGACGCAGTACCCGCAATATGTGGAAACTCATCGAGAATGACCGCCATTGCATTTGAAGCCACCATCGACACACAACCAATAAATGCCGCAACGCCAAATACCAACGCCCAGAATCCAACCCCTAGCAGCGTTGACACCACCAGCCAGATAGCCATTGCAAACTGAATCCATAACCCGGTGCGGAACATGTTCAGCGCGCCAAAGCGGCGAACAAAGCGGCTGTTAATCACCGTCATTATGAACAGGAAAACAATATTCAGCGCAAAGTAGTAACCGAAATGCTGAGGAGTCACGCCGTTAAGATTGATGTACACAAACGGCCCGGCGCTCAGGAAGGCAAACATCCCGGCAAAGCTGAAACCGCTGGCCAGCATATAGCTCAAGACCCGTTTATGACGAAACAGCACCACGAAGTTGCCTACGGTAGTCAGCAGATGAAACTTCTGACGGCGTTCTGGAGGCAGGGTTTCACGAATCAACAGCATTATCATCACGCAGGCAATCAGCGCCACGACCGCTAAAGTCCAGAAAATAAAATGCCAGTTAAACCATACCAGGATAGCGCCACCTATCATTGGTGCCAGCAGTGGCGCAATGGTGGTCACCAGCATGACAAAGGACATCATGCGGGAAAATTCATCTCGTGAATAAACATCGCGCATCAGGGCATTGATCACTACGCTCGCCGCCGCTGCCGCCAGGCCGTGGAAAAAGCGCATAGCAATAAGCATCTCCACGGTCTGCGACATTGCGCAGGCGCTGGCCGCCAGCGCAAACACCAGCGTCCCGCCAAGGATAACGGGTTTGCGCCCCAGACTATCGGCCATCGGGCCATAGAATAGCTGGCCCACCGCGAAGCCCAGAATATAAGTACTGAGCGTCATTTGCGCGCTGCCATCCGGCACATTGAACTGACTGGCGATAACCGGCAGCGCCGGGAGATACATATCGATGGATAACGGCATCAGCATGGCCAACAGGCCAAGGATTACGACAAGACCTACAGATGATTGTTGTCGGGCGGTCACGAAAACTCCTGGTTAAACTGGCGGCAGGCCAACGCTGGCGATCTCTTCCTCGCTCAACTCACGGTATTCCCCTGGTTCCAGGGTCGGATCTAATTCAATAGCACCGATACGCTCACGATGTAGCCCAACGACGCGATTACCTACCGCTGCGAACATGCGTTTTACCTGGTGGTAGCGTCCTTCGCTGATAGTCAGTCGAACTTCCGTTGGCGTTATCACGTCCAGCGTGGCGGGTTTGGTGAGCGACTTCTCGTTATGTAGCTGCACCCCGGCGGCAAATTTATCTGCCACATCGTCTGCTATCGGATGCTCCAGCTCGACCAGGTAAGTTTTCTCACAGTGATGACGCGGCGAAGTAATACGGTGCGACCACTGCCCGTCATCGGTCATTAGCACCAGTCCGGTGGTATCAATATCAAGACGCCCGGCCGCATGCAGTTTGTGGGCCGCGGGTTCATCCAGGAAATAGAGGATGGTCGGGTTTTCCGGATCGTCGGTGGAACAGACGTAACCTTGCGGCTTATTCAGCATGAAATAGCGCGGACCGTTTTGCTGCTTAAGGTTATTGCCATCATAAGCAACGTCATGTTCTGGCAGCAGTTTAAATGCGGTATTTTTCACTATTTCGCCATCAATAGTTACCCGGCTGGCGCGGATTTCACGGCCAGCAATAGCGCGGCTCACGCCGAGTTGCTGTGCCAAAAATTTATCGAGTCGCATGGAGATTGTTTTGCCTTTAAATGTAGCCAGCGCCAAAGGAAACGCTGGCCGGCCAGTATAGCGGCCTGGGGCATTTTTCGAAAACCTGAATTTATTAATGCTTCATGGCATAGCATAATAACCATCAAACCCTCTGCCGGACGCACCGTTGTACCAGTTACGCCCCTATCAGCAAGAAGCCGTCGATGCCACCCTCACCCACTTTCGTCGTCACGATGCGCCTGCGGTTATCGTGCTACCGACCGGAGCGGGTAAAAGCCTGGTTATCGCCGAGCTGGCACGCGTTGCTCGCGGGCGGGTGCTAGTACTTGCTCACGTAAAAGAGCTGGTGGCTCAAAACCACGCTAAATATATAGCATTGGGCCTGGAGGCCGATATTTTTGCCGCAGGCCTACAGCGCAAAGAGTCGTCGGCTAAAGTCGTGTTTGGCAGCGTGCAGTCAGTCGCCCGAAATCTGGACGCATTCGATGATGCATTTTCACTCCTTATTGTCGATGAGTGCCATCGCATTGGCGATGACAAGCAGAGCCAGTACCAACAGATCCTCGACGCCCTGCGCGCCCATAATCCCCGGCTCAGGCTACTGGGGCTGACAGCAACACCTTATCGGCTGGGCAAAGGCTGGATTTATCAGTTTCATTACCACGGAATGGTGCGCGGCAGTGCCGAGGCGCTGTTTCGCGACTGCATCTATGAACTCCCGCTACGCTATATGATAAAAAACGGCTACCTCACGCCGCCCGAGCGCTTAGATATGCCGGTAGTGCAGTATGACTTTAGCCGTCTAAAAGCCCGTGAGAATGGGCTGTTCAGCGAAACAGATCTCAATGATGAACTGCGTCAACAGCGGCGAATAACGCCTCATATTATCAGCCAGATAGTAGAGCTGACCGCAGACCGTCGCGGTGTGATGGTTTTTGCGGCTACGGTCGAACATGCCCGGGAGATACTCTCCCTGCTGCCGCAGCCAGGAAGCGCGCTAATTACCGGTGAAACGCCAGGAACTGAGCGGGATCGGCTGATTGAAGACTTTAAAGCTCAGCGGCTGCGATTTATGGTCAACGTGGCGGTGCTGACCACCGGTTTTGATGCTCCCCATGTCGATGCTATCGCTATTTTGCGCCCCACCGAATCGGTTAGCTTGTACCAGCAGATAGTCGGGCGCGGGTTGCGTCTGGCGCCGGATAAACAGGATTGCCTGATTCTGGACTATGCCGGGAACGCTCACGACCTGTTTACACCCGAAGTCGGCCAACCGAAACGCGCCTCCGACAATGTGCCGGTACAGGTGTTCTGCCCTGGCTGCGGTTTCGCTAATACCTTTTGGGGAAAGGTCGCCGCCGATGGCACTTTGCTTGAGCATTTTGGTCGCCGTTGCCAGGGCTGGCTGGAAGATGACGATGGACATCGCGAACAGTGTGACTACCGTTTCCGCTTCAAAAGCTGCCCCCACTGCGATGCGGAAAATGATATTGCAGCACGCCGCTGCCATCAGTGCGATGCGGTACTGGTGGACCCGGATGATATGCTGAAAGCGGCACTAAAGCTTAAAGATGCGCTGGTTTTGCGCTGTAGCGGTATGACGCTCGATCATGGTCAGGATGACGCAGGACCGTGGCTGAAAGTGACTTACTATGATGAAGATGGTGCCGATGTCAGCGAGCGTTTTCGGCTGCAAACTCCGGCCCAGCGTAAAGCCTTTGAGCTAGTGTTTTTACGCCCGCATAGCCGCACACCGGGCATCCCGCTGCCATGGCTCAATGCCGCAGAGATCGTCGCCCAAAGTGCACTTCTGCGCCATCCTGATTTTGTGGTTGCCCGCATGAAAGGCCGCTTTTGGCAGGTCCGCGAAAAAATATTCGATTATCAGGGGCGGTATCGCCGGGCAAATGAGCTGCGAGGCTAGGCAAACCTCCCGGTTACAGGCTATATGTTTGCCTCACAATCATCGATTTCCCAGCCTTCGCCGCCATTTGTCGTTGCTGCAAAAGGCATATGCGGCTATAATCCCGCCCGCTTTTGCATCCGCAAAGCAGAAAATCGGTCTGTCGCTGGGTCGCCTGTGGCAGACATTATACGAAGAGAGAACGTGATGTTTACTATCAACGCTGAAGTACGTAAAGAGCAGGGTAAGGGTGCGAGCCGCCGCCTGCGTCGTGTCGCTAACAAATTCCCAGCTATCGTTTACGGTGGCAAAGAAGCGGCAGTAGCTATCGAACTGGATCACGACCAGGTTATGAACATGCAGGCTAAAGCTGAATTCTACAGCGAAGTCCTGACTCTGGTCATCGATGGCAAAGAAGTTAAAGCTAAAGTTCAGGCTGTACAGCGTCATCCGTACAAACCTAAACTGCAACACATCGACTTCGTTCGCGCGTAAGTCTCTGTGAAAAAAAGAACGCCGCTTATGCGGCGTTTTTTTTCGTCTGTTATTTGTCGCCAGTGCGACGCTGCAACTGGTCGCGCAGATTTGGCGGTGTGCCTTTGATGGTCAACGTATCGGTAGCCGGATCCCAGAAGATTCGCTCACCCAGCAGCAAAGCATCAAAGTTAATCGTTAAGCCACCACCGCTACCGGCAAATTTTGTCAGCTGGCGTAGCGTGCTGCGATCCGCCGGAAAATGCTCTTCCAGCTCATAACCCTGCTCGCTGGTGAACGCCTCAAAGCTTTTCTCACCCACTTCCGGCAAAACTTCAGAAAGCGACGATAAGGCGATTTCTTCCCCGGCCTGAAGCTGCTCGTTACAGTAGCTATATACCTGCTGGCGCACTTCCTGGCGGGCATTTTTATCCAGCTCACCTTCGCGAGTGTAATCATCAACCGCCTGAAGCAAGCCGCGGTTCTGCGCTTTAGCATCCAGACCAGCGCTGGCACCAAGAAAATCCATAAAGAAGTCGGCTACTTTACGCCCTACCCGTCCTTTCAGGAAGGTCAGGTAACGGGTCGATTCCGGATTAGTTTCCCATTCGGTCAGATCGATGCGCGCCACAATATCGGCATGATTAATATCCAGATAGTGGGTTGAGCGCAGGTCCAATGTCTCATTAACCCGCATGCTGCTGAGATTATTCAGCACTGCCACCATCAGATACTCGACCGCCAGATAGCGGTAGTGACAAAACAGTACCACTCCACCTTCGGCAAACGGATATTTAATCAGCTCATCGCGCAGACGCCCGGTAGCCGCACGGCTAAATGCCAGAAAATCGTCCTCACCGCGGCGGCATGCACGCAGGCTCTCCGCCAGCTCACTCTCTTCTGAAAACGTGCCATAGGCCTTATTTTTAGCGCTATAAACCCGATGCAGCTCAGCCATCATCTCATCGACGGTCGCATCCGTCTCGAGCAGTGAGTCGCGCAAAACCAGCTCCAGGTTCTGCTCGTCTTGTTTAATTAACTGATGCAAGGCAATCTGGTTGATGTCCAGACTCATGATAAACTCTCCTGAAAAACCGGCGGGTATTCAACCATTGCAACGGGTCTGGTGCAACACCTGAAAAAAAGCAGAAAAATACCCCGTGCTACGGTAAGATAACGCCCCTTAATGACATAAGCTAATTTCATAATCTATGCCGCAGACATCCCGCTATAGCGATCAACGCGTCGAAGCGTTACTAAGTGAACTCCTCCAGGTATTGGAGAAAGACCAGGCACCGACCGATCTTTCTTTAATGGTGCTGGGTAATATGGTCACTAATCTGATTAACACGAGCGTCGCTCCGGCCCAGCGTAAAGCCCTGGCCCGCTCCTTCGCCGATGCGCTGCAGGCCTCTGTCAATAACGACAAAGCCCACTAAGGATATCGACTAAAGAGTTATGGTAACGAATCGTCAGCGCTACCGTGAAAAAGTCTCCCAGATGATTGGCTGGGGGCACTGGTTTGCACTGTTCAACATTTTGGTGGCTATCCTGCTGGGTAGCCGCTATCTTCTCGTTGCCGACTGGCCTAGCACGTTGGCGGGCCGCCTCTATTCCTGGTCCAGCCTGCTTGGACATCTAAGCTTTTTAGTTTTCGCCTGCTATTTACTCTTCCTTTTCCCGCTTACCTTTGTGGTGATGTCCCAGCGCTTGATGCGCTTCATATCGGTGATTTTCGCAACCATTGGTATGACGCTGTTGCTGGTCGATAGCGAGGTCTTTACCCGCTTTCACCTCCATCTCAATCCGGTAGTCTGGGAACTGGTTATTAACCCCGACCAAGGAGAAATGGCGCGCGACTGGCAGTTAATGTTTATCGGTGTACCGATAATCCTGCTTGTAGAGATGCTGTTTGCCACCTGGAGCTGGCAAAAACTGCGCAGTCTGAACCGACGCAGCCGCCATACCCGACCGGTTATCGCGCTATTTTTCGTCGCCTTCTTTGCCAGCCACCTGCTATATATCTGGGCGGATGCTAACTTCTATCGCCCGATAACCATGCAGAAAGCGAACCTGCCGCTCTCCTATCCAATGACGGCCCGTCGCTTCCTGGAAAAACACGGATTGCTTGATGCGCATGAATACCAGCGTCGTCTGATTGAACAGGGCAACCCGGAAGCGGTTTCAGTTCAGTATCCGCTTAACGACCTGCGATTTGGCGATTTGGGCACCGGCCATAACGTACTCTTGATTACCGTCGATGCTCTGAACTATTCGCGCTTCGAGCAGGATATGCCATCGCTGGGGCAATTTGCCGAGAAGAACGTTACCTTTACCCAGCATATGAGCGCCGGAAACAGCACCGAAGACGGTCTGTTTGGGCTGTTTTATGGTATCTCGCCTTCGTATATGGATGGCGTGCTGGCGGCGCGTATTCCAGCGGCACTGATTACTGCCCTTAACCAGCAGGGATATCAGTTAGGGTTGTTCTCATCTACCGGCTTTAACTCACCAATGTACCGCCAGGCACTGTTGTCCGACTTCTCGCTGCCAGCCAGCAGTGAGCAGAGTGACGTGCAGACCGCTAATCAGTGGATAGACTGGCTGAGCAAATATGCTACCGACGACAACCGCTGGTTCTCATGGGTTGGTTTCAACGGTACTAATATTGACGGCCAGGGCCTGAGCAATCAGGACTTTGAACGCCGCTACACAAGCGCCGCAGGCCAGGTTGATGTGCAGATTAAACGCCTGCTCGATACCCTGGAACAAAGAGGCAAACTTGATAATACCGTGGTTATCATAACCGCCGGTCGCGGCGTACCGCTGGGCAATGAGCGTGAAAGCTTTGCCTGGGATCGCTCGCGAATTCAGGTGCCGTTGGTTATTCACTGGCCAGGCACACCGACTCAGCATATTGGCAAGCTCACATCGCACCAGGATTTGATGACGACTCTGATGCGCCGCCTGCTGCACGTGCGCTCCCCTGCGTGGGAATATTCACAGGGTGATGACCTGTTCTCGGTCACTAATCCGCATAACTGGGTTATTGGTGCCGATAATAACACCCTGGGTATCACCACGCCGGAGACTACGCTGGTGCTGGATAATAACGGCAATTACCGGATTTACGATCGCAAAGGCGAGCGAATGAAAGAGGATAAACCTCAGCTCGGTCTGCTGCTTCAGGTGCTCACTGATGAGAAGCGATTCATCGCCAACTAATTGATTATTTATGAATCAGTTAGCGAGTAGCCCTATTGCAATCAAGCTGGAAACCGGTACTATTTCTGCACATGTCGGCACGTAGCGCAGCCTGGTAGCGCACTGTCATGGGGTGTCAGGGGTCGGAGGTTCAAATCCTCTCGTGCCGACCAAATTATTATTCTGGATGTATCGGATACATGCAGAAACCCCACTAAAACCCGCATTCTCACTGAGTTTGCGGTTTTTTTGTTGCCTGTAGAATTCGATGCTCACCGTTTACAGCCGGAAGTTACATAATCAGGCCGGATAAACAAATCCTGATTATTGAGCATTCCATATGCTCAGACTTAATACTTTATGAAATCGATATTTTTTGACTCAATATTTTATAGGTCACTTAACTCTTTTAAACTTTTAAGAATTTTTTAGATAAAACTCCCACCATTATTAATTCTATTTAGTTGTAAGATTAGCCCTCGATACTCATAAGGACTTGAGGGAAAATCAATGCCGGTTGATGAAAAGCTCATCCCCGCCTCAGGTACGCCGATACCGCCCGGCGGAGTCAGGCAGCTGACCATAGGTGAGATAGCTCTTGCCAGAACACTTTTTGGTAGCAGCCTTATCTACAGTAAGATTTGGATTCATAGAGAAAGCTATCCTCCCTTTAATATGCAACCCATTGATGTTGCTATGACACCAAATGGTGAACTTTGGTTGAGAGAGGAAACATATTCCCCAGACTTTTCTCCAGGGAAATATATGACCTTCCAGATATACATTAAAATATCTAATAAACCTTATAGAAAATACTTGAGGGAGTACTTGTAACTAAGAATCAGATAGGGAATAAGGATAGAGCAAAGTTCAACCTTTAATATATCACTGAAGTGAACATAGATTATAAGGTGAAAGTATGGCTTTACATGGAAAGTTTATAATTAATAATGCGGACTACTCTCCATTGATATTTCCTGGTGTAGGTACTTTTATGGCGTTCTCAGGTACAGGTATTTATCGCAACAAAGGCAGTTGCGGGATGATTGTTGATAAAGGGCCGCTGCCACCGGGGAAATATTATGTTGTTGACAGGCCATCAGGCAGTTGGTTTAACAGCCTCAGAGCGGCGAGTATTGATTTAGCAAGAAGTACATTTATGTACCATGTCGATCATTCTGAATGGTTTGCGTTGTACCAGGCTGACGGAAAAATTGACGATACAACTTTTTTCGCGGTGTATCACGGGGCTCATTCAGACTTCACCCAGGGCAAGTATCTGAAGGATATATAACGCTTGCTAGTCAGATTACAATATTCTCAGAAACGCTCTCCTGCATACCAAGAAAGAACTAATATCGGGTACCGACGTAAAGACATATGCCATTATTGAGGTGATTACTTATGACAACACTTGCCCGCAAAGTCATTAAAAGCGCCTACTTTTTTTTAGTTGTTATAGCCATAGGCCATATTTTAGGTAGTCCATATATCTGGGTTAATCATGAGTTTGGATATAAGATAGTTCATTTATTTTATGGAAATACTGATGCAGGCGCAGAAAACATTGAGCATATATTTTTCTATATCGGATTTATTATCACACTATTTTTATCAGTTATTTTCTACATCATGACAATTAAGTTAATTAAAAAAATAAGGAGCTAAAACCATGCCAATTCCAGCATATATGTGGTTAAAGGATGATGGTGGTGCGGATATTAAAGGCTCAGTTGATGTGCGAGATCGGGAAGGTAGTATTGAGGTTGTTGGTTTTAGTCACGGACTGAATACCCCAGTTGATAGTTCTAGCGGCAAAATAACCGGTAAACGCTCACATTCACCGATGATGCTTGAAAAGGAGTTTGATAGCTCCAGTCCGTACCTTTACAAGGCCGTAGCGACAGGCCAGACGCTGAAAAGCGCCGAAATCCGCTGGTATCGTATTAATCATGCCGGGCAGGAAGAATGCTATTTTGTTATGACCCTTGAAGGTATAAGGGTTACTGGAGTTAACCCAGGGATGCCAAACACCAGGATGTCTGGTAATTCGCAGATAAACCACATGGAGTCCGTATCATTGATGTATGAAAAAATTACATGGCGATACGTCGATGGCAATGTCCAGTATACCGATGATTGGAACGTTAGAACTTAATTTCACAAGGGGCAAAGGCCCCCTTTCATTATAGCCACACCTTTATATTTAATCTTATAAGTACTAACCCCTGGTTGTTAGATGGACTTTTTATTTCAAGTTGTTATGCACGAAATGGTTCATGCCTGGCAAACACAGAAGGGAATGTTTGTAAGAACCAGAGGCCTATTTTTCCGTTTCGCTGATTATAGTTACAGCCCTGATAAGACTAATTTTTTTCATTATAGTTTAGAACAACAGGCATCCATAGCTAGCGATTATTGGTTATTGCTCAATAGCGGTCTACTCAGACCTAATGATTTACATAAATATCGTAATTTCAATCCAAAAAAATCCACCCACTCTTTACTAGCAAGATACAAAGCAGCGATGAAAGGATTCCCCGGATGAAAATGATAAAGCCAGTTCTCTTAATAAGCTTTATTCTTACAGGTTGACCTAGAGGTAATCCAGCCCTCGGATATGCATGAAGTTATCGGACTTAGATTTCGCGGTATAGAATGGAACTACATCAGAGGCAATATCAAATATGAGGATTCATGGTTAAAGAAAGATAAGGCCCAGTGAAAAATGGCAATAATGCCTGATATCAGCCAGACACATACTTATTAACCGCTAATGCTTATGGCAGTAGCGGTTAATATTTTTTATCTATTAGCCTAAATATAACTATCGTACGGTGCCTGTTTTACAGCTTAAGGTAATATTTTCTTTCTTAGCTTCTGCTTTCATATCCCTCACAAAAGCATCGCCGTTATAGACCTTAGGCACATCAGACATACCTTTGCCAAATTTTTTAGTAATATCCTCCCACTTGCTGCCCTTTTGATTAGGCCGCACCCAGGCTTTAATTACCCGCTGATTGTAGGTAAATCGCAGTTGCGCCGTGGTTCCGTAATTGGCATAGCACACGGCTTTTTGCGGCGCGGGTTTGCTAACCACCGGAGCGGGCGTCGGGGTGGAGGCGATAGTCGCCTGGCTGGCAGCCTGGCGCGGGGTAGAGGTTATGACATCTACCGGATCGACTCCCCCGGAGGAAGGAGTGGCAATAAGATTAGGCCCCAGGCCAGAAGCGGCCTGCATACCGGTGCTCTTGCCGCTGTTATAAGTCACTATGCATACCAGTGCACCTATAATAAAGGCGCTCCAGTACAGATTTTTTATGCGTTTTTTATGGTGTACCTGATTCTCTTCAAATCTCTGATGCGAAGCCAGGGCCGCTTTAGCAATCTCCCGGTTCTCCAGCTCTAACTGCTCCGCCCTGCGATTCCATTTTATGGCAATCTCCTTTGCTTCCCGGAGTTCTTGCGGGTAGTTATGATTCCCACTTTCCTGGGTACGCAGTTTTTCATTCTCGGCGGTTAGCCTGGCGACCATTCCCTTTAACCGCAACAATTCATCGCCTTCTCCGCCAATCGCCTGCAACACCTGAGAAGGATTAATCCCTTCCCGCTGCATAACTCCTGCAGCCATTTTCAATGCCTGAGCGGCCTCACTGGCGCTAGAGTTATTAAGTGCCGAGCGAATCAGCTTGCTGACTTTGTCCATTTAATAACCTACAAAGCGTACTTTAATTTAATAAACAATTTAGTTAATCGCCCGATGCCGGCTTCTTCTAAAAATCTGCCGAAGCCGTACTGGCTGCTGTATATACTGCGGCTCAGAGTTATAACTGGCGTCATTTTTCCGAGTCAGCGGTGTAATGATGCGCGATTAATCAGACGATGATACGTTCTTCCAGCCATGGGAAGGGCTATATACTTTCTGCTTATCCAATGAATATATTTTCAGCAAAAAACCGCCGCGATAACCCTGTTTAACGGCATTCAGACAGTCAGAATCCAGGAAACGAAAGTCGCAAACGATTTTCACTTCGCTAATGCCATCCAGTGGCGCGCCCAGTGTGGTGTTAATGGTACTAACTCTTTGACTATCCGGGGAATAACTTGATGGGGAATAAAAAAATGAGTAATGACGAGCCTGGTAAAGATCGTTCGCATATTCTCTAATTTTATCCCGATTAATAGAGTAGCCGTCCGCCGTTTTCTTTGCATTGGCAATGCCCCAGTCATCGACATCATGAAGGAAAGTCACCATTTCTTGTCCTTCACTTGCCTGTCTGGCCTGCCAGCGCTGCGTACTCTGATGATCCTGGTATAAAAAATAGCCAACAATAGCCGCAAATAAGCCGGCGACAATTAAAATAGACAGACCAATCCACTTATAAGCTTTTCGCGGCAGCAGCCTGGCAATAATGATAATTAATAAGACTGCAACTAAAAACAGTACAAAACCCAACATAAAAAATTCTATCCCTGTGAAAAAACGCGGATTATTGTAAGAGCTTGCGTGTAAACATAAAAGCTTATTACCAATAAATTAAATAATTGTGCCGCCGACGTAGCACCGGGATCATATAAAAATAATTAATTTAGAAAGGGTTAGTACGTTATAACCCATTAGCTACAATCGTTTCTTTATTAAACTCACCTTGATTGTTCCTATCAATGCCCGTTCCTCTATTCAATAAGCATATTGAATATCCGGCAAACATACCCGAAGTCACCATTGACACTGTTTATTTATCCAGTATCATGCGGCGCGTAGCCTTCAACCCGGAGAACGAAGATGTATGTGGAACTGATTTATGACAAACGCAATGTTGCCGGTCTGCCGGGCGCCAACGAGATGATTCAGGATGAGCTGACCCGTCGCCTTCACCGGGTATTCCCTGATGCTGAAGTGCGGGTTAAGCCAATGATGACACTCAGCCAGATCCACACCGATGCCAGTAAAAGCGACAAATCTATTATCAGCCAGCTGGTTCAGGAGATGTTCGAAGAGGCAGATATGTGGCTGACCTCAGCCGATATCTGATTCTTTCCCAATTGTGTCTTGTAGTATTTCGGGTTCCGGGCCTTATCCACGCCGGGCGCCCGTTTTTTCTTCTCCAATCCCCCTTTAAATACTGCTGAATATTCTGGAAACTCTGGTCAATCGCTAGCGGTTTCGGTACTCTTGCCGCGAAATTTTTACAGCACAAACAATAAGCGCTCTAAGGCGCATCCACTCACGAGCATCTGCGAAATTTTTATGGCAACAACTCACTCGACCCCAGCGCTACGCGGTCCCACGGTCAGCGATATTCTGCGCTCTCCACGACTGCTTACACGCGAAAGCCTGGCCGGTATCATCACCGCGCTGGCGCTTATTCCAGAAGTTATCTCTTTTTCGGTAATTGCCGGTGTTGACCCTAAAGTCAGCCTGGTTGCCTCCGTCACTCTCTGTCTGGTGATGTCTCTGGCAGGCGGACGCCCGGCGATGGTCACGGCGGCGGCAGGCTCCGTTGCCCTGGTCATTGGCCCGATGGTTCATGTCCACGGAGTTGCTTATATTTTGCCTGCGGTAATCCTGGCCGGACTCATTCAGATTGCCTTTGCCGCTGCCGGACTAACGCGCATGATGCGCTATATTCCCCGCTCAGTGATGCAGGGCTTTGTTAATGCGCTAGGCATTCTTATCTTTTGGGCTCAGGTGCCCCATATCTGGGGACACAACTCGATTGTCTGGGGACTATTTGCGCTGACGCTGGCCATTGTACTGCTGCTGCCGCGAGTAATGACCAGTATCCCTGCCCCGCTGGTTGCTATTGTCGTCATCACCGTGCTGGCATGGGCTCTGGATTTGCACATCCCGGTGGTCAACGATGCCGGAGCCATGCAACCAGGCCTGCCGGGAATAAACGCATTTCTGGTGCCTCTTAATTTGGAAACATTGCAAATTGTCTGGCCTTGCGCGCTCAGCGTGGCGCTGGTCGGCCTGATGGAAACGTTACTGACCGCCAAACTGGTTGATGATTTGACCGATACGCCGTCCAGCAAGCGCCGCGAATGCTTAGCGCTGGGCGGAGCTAATATTTGCGCCGGATTTTTTGGCGGTATTGCAGGATGTGCCATGATAGGCCAGACCATGGTTAACGTTGAACTGGGGCAGGCACGCAGTCGGGTATCAACACTGGTAGCCGGGCTGGTATTGCTACTAATGGTGACCAGCCTGTCGGCGGTGATGGCGCGTATTCCAATGGTGGTGCTGGCCGGGATTATGATTATTGTGGCGCTGAAAACGCTGAACTGGCATAGCCTTTCCCCCTCCACCCTGCGCCGAATGCCGAAATCTGAAAGCGCGGTTATGCTCCTGACGGTAATCGCTACGGTAGTGACCGGTAATCTGGCGATTGGTGTGGTCGGCGGCGTTATTTTTGCCATTATTATGTTCGCCCGCCGCGTGGCTCACGTTATTAACGCCGAGCGCACGCTGTCGGACGATGGCACCACTGCTCGCTACAACGTGCGCGGGCCGCTATTTTTTGCCAGCAGCAATGACTTATTCGACCGGTTTGCATACGCCGATGACCCGGCTCACGTTATTATCGACCTGTCCCACGCCCAAATCTGGGACGCCTCAAGCGTAGCGGCGCTGGATGCCATCGAAGAGCGTTATCACCGCCACCGGGTGGAAGTAACGGTTATTGGCCTGGATGCCCGCAGCCATGATTTTCATCAGCGGCTGAGCGGGCGGTTATAACTGGGGTTAAACCAAAAACAGCGTCGCCAGTCCGAGAAAGATAAAGAACCCGCCGGTATCGGTAATCGCGGTAATCAATACGCTGGAACCGACGGCGGGATCTCTTCCCAGGCGCGACATCACCATAGGAATGATGACGCCCATGATTGCCGCTACCATCAGGTTCAGTATCATCGCCAGCGCCATCACGCCGCCCAGCGCCCGATCCTGATACAAAAGCCAGGTGATAACGCCCATCAGGCCGCCCCAGACCAGACCATTTATCAGCGCTACCCCCAGTTCACGTCCCAGCAGGTACCGGAAGTTACCGGGCTGAATGGTATGCAGCGCCATCGCCCGCACAATCATGGTAATGGTCTGATTACCGGTATTCCCGCCGATACCGGCCACTATTGGCATTAATGACGCCAGCGCCACCAGCTGTGAAATTGTATGCTCAAAACCATCGATAACCCTGGAGGCGATAAAAGCGGTGCAAAGATTTACCGCCAGCCACGCCCAACGGGTTTTAACCGCTTTACGCACCGGAGCAAATATATCTTCATCGGCACTCAGGCCCCCCATACGACGCAAATCGCTATCGGTTTCTTCATAAACCACATCAACGATTTCATCGATGGTGACCCTGCCGAGCAGCCGACCGCTGCTATCAACTACCGCGGCACTCAGCAGGTTATCGCGTTCAAACGTGCGCGCCGCTTCTTCATCATCGTCTTCCGGTGCCATAGTCACCGGATTGCGCTCCATGACTTCATCCACCCGCTTACCGGGCGAGTTTAGCAATACCGATGTGACATCCAGCTCACCCACCAGCCGGTTATCTCGCGAGGTAACAAAGAGCTTATCCGTGTTTTCCGGCATGGTTCCCATACGTCGGAGATAACGCTGTACCGCACCCAGTGTCATCGCCGGACGTACAATAATGACGCCGAACTCCATCATCGAGCCTACGCTGCCTTTCGGGTAATGCAGGACCTGGCGTACTTTTTCTCGCTCTAATGGCGGGAGACTGGCGACCAGACGCCCGGTCAGATCGCGCGGCAGATATTGCGCCAGATAGATCTGCTCATCGATATCAAGAGTACTGAGGGCTCGCAGCAGGGAGCGATCGCTCATCTCATCGATCAGATCGTCCCAAACGGTTTCTGATGCTTCCAGCAGCACTCGTCCGCGCTTGTTTTCAGGAACCAGTCGCCATACGGCGTGACGCTCCTCCGACGGTAAACCTTCCAAGGTATCGGCGAGATCCGGCGGCGGCAGCCGTGAAACCAGCTGTGCCACATCGTCTATCTCCGCCATGACCTGTTCGGCGTCGTAGATCTCTTCAGGAAGTTTGCCAAGGATCGCCGGAGCGATGGCTTTTTGGGTAGTCAGCAGATACTGAATGCGTGTCCGGTCCTCGGCACGCTCTTTTAAAGTGTAGGCAGTCATGAGTACGCAAATCCATGGTAGATATCCGGCGCAATTATCGCGCCGCAAGCTGCTGTTTGAGCGTAAAGAATATGCCAATAATTACGCATATGCAGTCACCAAAAGTAAATCAGCAAAAAACCTTGCGCAAAAAGTGAGATAGCACGCCAGTTTTCCCCGCTGGCGCACTAAAAGAACGATTAAATATCAGTACGCGACAGCGCATCGCGACTGGCGGCTTCACGCTCGCTGCCAGTCAATTCGCTAAGCTTGCCCTGGCGCATCTCTAACAGACGGTCAGCCTGCGAGAAATAGTGATCATCGTGACTTATAGCAAACACAGTTTTACCCGCCTGCTGCAACGCTGGCAGCAACACCTGATAAAACTCGCGGCGGAAATGTGGGTCCTGATCCGCCGCCCATTCATCAAGCATCAGAATATCGCGCCCTTCGGCCAGGGCCAGTAGCAGCGCTACGCGTTTTTTCTGGCCCTTAGAAAGGTTGAGGCTGTCTATCCGGTTAGCCTCAATCTCCAGTTTGCTATCCATTTGCAGCCGCTGTAGCCATTCATTTACTAAAGCGTCATCCGGCTGCTGGCCTTGCGGCCCCAGCAGCTGATTAAACAGTGTAACGTCGGTAAATACCGCGGAGAACAGCGCGCGCCAGGCATCCTGCTGGTCAATATCAACCGGCCGGCCATCTATATACAAACCGCCGGATACCGGCTGATATAGCCCGGTGAGCAGCATCGCCAGAGTCGATTTCCCGCTGCCGTTACCGCCTATCAGAAATACCAACTCACCGCGCCGCAGAGTCAAATTTAATGGCCCCACGGCAAAGCCTCCATCTCCATAATGGAAAGAGACATCGCGCAGTTCAATTGTCTGCCAGCCGCTAAAATCACCTGTGCTGGAAAATCCCTCCTGCCACGGTGTTAAGTGGAAGGTGTTCAGTTTATTAAAAGCCACCTGGGCGCTTAATAGCGTGGGTAATGCCCCTACCGCCGACAGCAGCGGAGTGCGCAGAAACAGCAGCGTTAAGGAGTAAGTCGCAGCAATAGCGGTATCGGCCCAGCCCAAGCCGTTAGCCATCCAAAATACCAGGCCAATTGCGCCCAGCATCATGATATTCGACCAGTTTACGGCGCTCAGATGGAAGGTGTCGGCGCGAACGATATGGTGACGATAACGCATAGCGTCCGGGCGGTATTGATTGTCAAAAACCCAGGCCGCGCGTTCGCGATTAAGCGTGAGTTCTTTATTGCCATCCAGCACTGTCTGATAATCTTTATAAAGGCTGTCTTCAGTTTCCCGCAAAATACGCATATGGCGATAGACTCGCGCCACCAGCAGGAAGCCGCCCCAGATAGTGATAGCCACCCAGATAGCTGTCACAACCAACATCTGCGGCGACAGCCAGGCAAGATAGGCCGCAGAACCGATAGTCAGCACAATACCCTGAACCAGTTCAGGCAGGCGCACAAAAGCAATAGTGATATTACGCACGTCGCTGGTTAAACCTGCCAGCAGCGCGGCGCTGCCCAGCTCTTCAATTCGTGCTACCGGCGTGTCCATAATTCGTTTAATAAACTCACTGCGCAGCCGGAACACAAAGTGGTGGCCAAGAGTCGTCAGCGCCAGCTGAGAGCCAAGCGTTACCGCCATCAGCAGCAAAAGCAGGCCGAGAAACTCAGGTAATACCGCCAGGGTTACATTAGATGAAGAGATGAGACGCTGGTTGATAAAAGCAATTAAGCCAATGCCTAAAGCCGCGCTTAGCAGACTTAGCAAAATCACCATCAGAAAAGGCCAGCGATACTGGCGATAGACAACGCGCAGGAGTTCCATACCACTCTCTTATTACAAACAAAAGCAGCAGTTTAATCAGTCACCACCAATCATCAAGAATAATTCTTATTTTTATTATCCTTTACCTGCCAGTCGGAAAGTTAAATTGAATCTGACATTACCGGTTGACGGGTGGCTGGCGGCTTTAACAGGCATAATGCCGTGAAAATTTAGCCGGGATACTCCGCCCCAAACCACCACATCGCCATGCTCCAGCAATACTTTTGTTACTGGCGCTTCGCGGCTCAGACCACCGAACAGAAACACTGCCGGAACGCCCAGCGATACAGAAACAATCGGTGCCTGCTTATCCTGCTCGTCTTTATCCTGATGCAACGTCATGCGAGCGGACTCCTGATAGCGATTAATCAGGCAGGCATCCGGGATATAGTTTGGGTAACCCGCCTTTCCCGCGGCATCATGAGCAAAGGATGTCAGCCATTTGGGAAGCGCCGGCCACGGCTTACCGGTGAGTGGATCCCGGGATTCATAGCGATAGCCGCGCCGGTCACTGACCCATCCCAGTTGCCCACAATTAGTCATGGCAACTGACATCGTGTGACCACCTGGCGTTATTAGATGGCGAAATGGAGCCTGAGCAGACACTTCGTCAATAATATGCAGCATTTGCGGTGCCAACTCACGGGCCTGGCGGCGCAGGATTACGGCTCCATCAGCCAACGGCTCTTGCCACGGAGATTCACCGGCAAATAAATCCAGCATAATCGCCCCCTCAATCAACTACTCTGTCTGTTGCAGGAATGGTTTGAACTGCGGCGACATCCAGGTGGTAAAGCCATCCCCTTCCTTTATTACCAGGAAAACCGCCAGCTGCTGCTTTAAGGCTAGCTCACGCGCTTTCTCCGGGCCTAAAACCATTAAACCCGTATCCCAGCCATCGGCTTCCAGCGCGGTGGGCGCTATAACCGTCGCGGATACCAGACGATGAGTGATTGGCCGCCCGCTAATTGGGTCAATCACGTGGGAAATCCTTTTGCCGTCCAGCTCATAATAGTTCCGATAGCTGCCGGAAGTGCTGATGCCGTGGCCGTTAATATCAACAATGGCCTGCACCGCATTCTCGGTATCGGTAGGTTTTTGAATCGCTACCCGCCATGCGCGCCCCTGGGGATTCATCCCCCGGCTGGCCACCGCCCCGCCGACCGAGACCAGATAGCGGCTAATCCCCTGGCGTTCCATTAACTGCGCCAGGCTATCGGTGGCAAAGCCCTCGCCGACCGTTGAAAGATCTAACTGTAAATTCGGAATATCTTTTTGCAGCCACTGGCCATCGCTGCGGTTAATCACCGTCAGATGCTCCAGCCCACTCTGCGCCTGAGCCGCCGCAATTTGCTGCGGGCTCGGAGTATGGCCCGGTTGTTTTCGTGGGCCAAAGCCCCACAAATCCACCAGCGGCTGGATGGTTATGTCCATTGCACCCGAGGTCAGCTGGCCGATACGCAGTGCCTGAGTCACAATATCAGCCATATCGGCTGAAACTGGCCAGCGCCCGGTGGTTTGTGCCTGATTGAATTTCGACAGAGCCGAATCACTCTTCCAGGTTGAGAGCTGCCGATCTTCACTATCCAGCTGCTGCTGAATTTTCTGACGCAGCGTGGACGCCTGAGATTTATCGACCCCCGCAAGGCTCACTCGCCAAACGGTACCCATGGTTTTACCTTCCAGCACCAGGCCGCTATCTGTAGCTGGTGTTGCATTGTCACAGCCGCTCAAAGCCGCCGCCACGCTTAACAGTCCGCAAATCAAACTGCCCTTAAGATAAGCTCGCATAATGGTTCTCGTTTTTTAGTCAGGGCACAAGGTAACGTAAACCCGGTTTTGCTGGCTACTCACCGCGGCTAAACAGAGGGCATAAAAAAAGGAGCCCGCAGGCTCCTTTCTTTCAAACACGTTGATTAGAACTGATAAGTCAGGCCCAGGGCAACGATGTTATCGGTGCTCACGCCGTTTTCACGGGTGTAGCGGTTGTCATCCAGCAGGTTGATTTTGTAGTCAACGTAGGTAGACATGTTTTTGTTGAAGTAGTAGCTTGCGCCAACTTCAACATACTTAACCAGATCCTGGTCGCCGTAATGATCCAGGTCTTTACCTTTAGACTGCAGGTAAGCTACGGAAGGACGCAGGCCGAAATCGAACTGGTACTGTGCAACCACTTCAAAGTTCTGGGCTTTGTTAGCAAAGCCATCTAAACCGTAGCTGCCATTGCCAGCACGAATAGCGTTATAAGCCTGGGTATACATTGCAGCCAGGTAAACGTTATTAGCGTCGTATTTGATACCGCCAGTATATGCAGTTGCGTTATCGCCATTACCCTGGACATCAGGGCGGTTCTGCTCGGAGGTACGCTTAGCAGAAGCAATCGCAGCACCAAAGCTCAGACCATCAACATAATCGCTCATGTCATAGGTCAGAGAGCCGCCGAAGCTGTCGCCGTTCTGACGCTGCAGATCGCGTGGGTTGTTGGTCTGGTTATTATCGTCACCTTCACCGCGGCCAGAGCCACCGTTATGACCCTGATATTGAAGAGCGAAGTCCAGGCCATCAACCAGGCCAAAGAAATCGCTATTACGGTAGGTCGCCATACCGTTACCACGGGCAAACATGAAGTTGTCGCCGCCGTAGGTGTCGCCACCGAATTCTGGCAGCACGTCGGTCCAGGAGCTGACGTCGTAGATTACGCCGTAGTTACGACCGTAATCGAAGGAACCAGCATCACCGAAGCGCAGACCGGCAAAGGCCACACGAGTCCAGTTTTTGTTGCCATTGCTGTTCTCAGAGGTGTTGCCCTGAATCTGGTATTCCCACTGGCCGTAACCGGTCAGCTGGTCAGAGATCTGAGTCTCGCCTTTGAAACCGAGACGCATGTAAGTCTGGTCACCATCATCACCTTTGTTATCGGAGAAATAGTGCAGACCGGTCACTTTACCGTACAGATCTAATTTATTGCCGTCCTTGTTATAAATTTCGGCCGCACTTGCAGAACCGGCAACCAGCAATGCCGGTACCAGCAGAGACAGTACTTTAACTTTCATGTTTAACCCTCTGTATTTTTTTATATGCCTTTTTATATGCCACTGCGAACTGATTACCCATAAAAAATCAGTCGGCGAAAACATATTGCAAAACAAAATTAAAATAATCCAACATGAATTTGCTACAAAGATATTCAAAATGTTTCAAACCAGATTCAAAGTGTAACTAAATATTAATGAAAGGGAACTTTTTTTGCAGGTCAAAAGAAATACATATTTGTGAACCAGCTCTCTGTACTAAAATTTATTCATTCAAAAACAAATAGTTATAAACATTAGTGTGCGCCAGCACACAAAGCCAAAACATGGTACTTGCCAGGGGTTAAGGTTTAGGCCGCTATCATCATTAACTTTATTTATTACCCTCATTCCGTGCCGAATGTCTGTATTTTAAATTTAAACCGGGTGTTTTCACCCGGTCTTTTTTTACGTTTCTTTACTGATTAAATGCCTTTTATTAACCGATCCTTTTATCCTTTCATTTATTAATCCCTCGTCTTGTTGCGGCCAAAATAATTAACCACGAAACTAATAAGATATTTGCCACCATAATAAGTGTGAGCTATATCAAATTAAATTCTCTTATATTTAACTGGCTTCTCCGTAATCCCTGCGATGACAATTGCGCAATTTACCGGTAGTCTTAGCGCTTACTGGATACGTCTTCACGTGACTGTCGGCTCGTAGCCATCCCACGGACTTCTCTTTACAGGCTTGCAATGACGGTATGATCCCCAAAAAATTTAACCTGAAGCCCGGCAAACTCACCCGTTACTTCCTGGTGCTAATAGTTGTACTGCTCGTCACTATGGGCGTTCTGGTACAAAGCAGCGTAAACACCTGGCTGCGTGATAAAAGCTATCAGCTGGCCGACATTTCGCGTTCCATTCATAAACGTATTGATACTTATCGCTATGTAACCTGGCAGGTGTATGACAGCGTTGCCGCCGGAGCCTCTCCTTCTACTGATGGCGCTCTTCAGGAGTCGCGACTGCGTCAAAACATCTATTACCTGGAGAAGCCGCATCGTAAAACCGAAGCTTTGATCGTGGGCGACCACGACTCGACGACGCTGGATATGGGGCAGCGGCTATCGGCATATCTGGATATTTTGTGGGGGGCAGAGTCGGCTCCGTGGTCGATGTATTACCTCAACGGCCAGGATAACAGCATGCTGCTGGTTTCCACGCTGCCACTCAAAGATCTGTCATCAAGTCTGAAAGAGTCCGGGCTGGAAAGCATGCTCGATGCCAGAAAGTCTGAGTTACTCCAGCAGGCCAATGCATTAGATGAGCGTGAAAGCTTCTCCGAACTACGGCGTTTAAGCTGGCAGAATGGCCGCTATATCACTCTGCGTACTACCTTCAATCAGCCGGGGCATCTGGCTACCGTAGTCGCTTTCGATATGCCAATTAACGATCTTATTCCGCCTGAAATGCCGGTGGATAATTTCCGTCTGGATGAAACCGATGCATCCGATAGCGGCTCCAGCCCATCAAAAGATGGGCCATCCAGCGTTTCGGTTGCCTTTAACGGTACCGGCCTTGAGATTTCCGCACCACTCAGCACGACCCAGCTCCAGCTAATATGGCAGGTGCCTTTTGCCAGCCTGCTGGCCGATACGCTGCAAAGCATTTTACTGCCGCTGCTGCTAAATATTGGCCTGTTGGCCCTGGCTTTGTTTGGCTATACCACGTTCCGTAACCCGGAACCGCGCCCGGATGTCCCCGGCGGCCAGGACGATAACCGCCTGCAGCGGCTGCGTGCATTAAATGAAGAGATAGTCGCCCTGCTCCCTCTCGGGCTTATTGTTCAGGATATGGAAGCTAACCGCACGGTGCTCAGCAATGCCATTGCCGATCAGTTATTACCACATCTGAACTTACAGAATATCGCGGCCCTGGCCGATCGCCATCAGGGGGTGATTCAGGCTACGGTGAATAACGAACTGTATGAAATCCGCCAGTTCAGCAGCCAGATATCGCCGCGCCTGCAAATCTTCGTTATTCGCGATCAGGATAAAGAGATCCTGGTGAACAAAAAGCTACGCCAGGCACAGCGACTATATGAAAAGAACCAGCAGGGACGTACTGCATTTATGCACCATATCGGCCATGCGCTCAAAGCGCCCGCCGAACGTCTGCTGAGTATTTGTACCGGTGAGGATGCGCCTGCAGCCCCAGAAATTCGCGAGCAGTCGGCGCGTCTGGCACGTCTGGTTGATGAAATAGCCCTGCTGACCACGCTCGAAGACAACAGCTGGCCTGAAAATATCAGCCGCTTTACTCTCCAGGATGCCATTGATGAGGTAGTGCCTCAAGTCCTGCCAGCGGTTAAACGCAAAGGGTTACAGCTGTTGATTAATAACAGCGTGCCGGATGCTTCAGCGCGCCATGCCGACCGAACCGCATTGCAGACGATTGTTCGCCTGCTGATTGAATATTCGGTAATCACCACCGCTATTGGCAAGATCGTGCTGGATATTACTGCCGATGAAACCGATCCAACGCGCGTTACGCTGCGTATTCTGGATACCGGGCATGGTATTAATCACGATGAGATAGATAATCTGCACTTCCCATTCCTTAATCCAACCAGTTCTGACGATGTGGCGAATGCCAACGGGCTGACATTTTATCTGTGTAACCAGCTGGCCCGTAAACTTGGTGGCCACCTGAGTATTAAATCACGCGAGGATTTAGGCACCCGTTACAGCGTACACCTGGTTCTGCCGCAGGATAGCGAAGCCGAAACCAAAGCGGCGGCCGAAACGGATGGTGAACAGGAAGGACTGCTGGAAGGCGTAGTCGCCATGGTTGACGTTACCGCAAACGAAGTGCGCCAGATTGTCACCCGTCAAATGGAAAGCTGGGGTGCGGATTGTATTACTCCGGATGAAAGGCAAAGCTGTCAAGATTTTGATCTCTTTATTACCGATAATCCGTCTAATCTTACATCTTCTGGCCTGCTTCTCAGCGATGATGAGGATAGCGTGCGCCAGATAGGCCCGGGGCAGTATCGGGTGAATTTTAACATCAGCCACGTAATGCTAAATGCCGTGTTGCAGCTTATCGAAGAACAACTGGTAGCTGAAAGCGTGACTCCTCCCGCAGCGGGTACGGATGAAAGCGCACAGCTCCACGCCAGCGGCTATTATGCCCTGTTTGTCGATACGGTTCCGGAAGATGTTGAGAAACTGTATACTGAATCCGCAACAGGCGATTTTACCGCACTGGCTCAGACGGCTCACCGCCTGAAAGGTGTGTTTGCCATGCTTAACCTGGAGCCAGGTAAGCGGTTATGTGAAACGCTGGAGCATCACATCCGTGATAAGGATGCCTCGGCCATAGAGAAATTTATCAGTGACATTGACGCTTACGTCAAAACGTTACTGTAGCAAGGTAGCCAAAGAAATGAACAACATGAACGTCATTATTGCCGATGATCATCCGATTGTGCTGTTCGGGATTCGTAAATCTCTGGAGCAGATCGAGTGGATCAATGTCGTAGGTGAGTTTGAAGACTCTACGACACTTATTAATAGCCTGCCAAAACTTGATGCGCAGGTGCTGATTACCGACCTGTCGATGCCTGGCGATAAATATGGCGATGGCATTACGCTTATAAAATATATCAAGCGCCACTTTCCGTCGCTGTCGATTATTGTGCTGACTATGAACAATAACCCGGCAATTCTTAGCGCGGTGCTGGAACTGGATATCGAAGGGATTGTACTGAAACAGGGGGCCCCTGCCGATCTTCCTAAAGCGCTGGCAGCGCTGCAAAAAGGGAAGAAATTCACGCCGGAAAGCGTGTCCCGCCTGCTGGAAAAAATTAGCGCAGGCGGTTACGGGGATAAGCGCCTGTCACCAAAAGAGAGCGAAGTACTGCGCCTGTTTGCTGAAGGCTTCCTGGTAACGGAAATCGCCCGCAAGCTTAACCGCAGCATCAAAACTATCAGTAGCCAGAAGAAGTCAGCCATGATGAAACTGGGCGTTGATAACGATATCGCACTGCTCAACTATCTCTCTTCAGTCAGCATTTCATCGTCAGATTCTGAAAAAGAAGAGTAATTCTGTGCCCTCCCACAGCGTGGGAGGGGCATTATTTCCCCGCCGTTTTTCCTGTCTGCCCAACCCTTAGGTTTTTTGTTCGTCAGCCCGGCTGGCGCGTACCTTTTTCACCCACCCGGCAAGAGTACTGCGTATAACGTCCAGCGTGACCGGCTTCGACAGGCAGCTATCCATCCCAGACTCCAGGCAACGCTGACGCTCTTCAGCCAGAGCATTTGCCGTTACGCCAATAACCGGTAAGGTCATGCCCATTTCACGAATACGTTGCGTCAGGCGATACCCATCCATATTTGGCATGTTCACGTCCGTCAGCACGATGTCGATGGCATGTTTCTCCAGCACGCTCAGAGCATCAACCCCATCATTCGCAGTTTTACACTGATAACCCAGCGATCCCAGCTGATCGGCCAGCAACCGACGGTTAATAGGATGATCGTCAACGACCAGAATCAGCAGATCGTCATGCTGCTCCTGAACTTCATTAGCGACCGGTAGCTGCGGCATGGTGCTTCCGGCAGTCACAGGCACTGCGTAAATACGCCCCAATACGGTAGCCAGCTCATAGCCAGCCGCTACACTCATCAGCCAGTGGCCTGGTTCCCGCTCTACTGCGGCACCGATATGGCGGCGGCTAAATTCAATACAGGCAAGGCCTGGCCAGTTTTGTGGTGGCGCTTGATCGGTAATTAATACATCGTCCGGGGCTGGCAGCAGGCTCGCATCGGCTACGGTAATATTGTTGTACTTAAGTAAGCGGTTCAGGTAACTATTGAGCCATGCGTTGCGCACCGCCAGGTGGCATACTTTACCGCTTAACGCCGCTTCACTACCCTGCTCTGAAGCCTGATAAAGCGGAATGCGGATAGTGAAACGACTGCCCATGCCAGGCTCTGAATCAACCGCAATATCGCCATCCATCATATTGATAAGCTTCTCGCAGATAGCCAGGCCAAGGCCGGTACCCTGGAAGTTACGCTGTACGCCAGTACCCACCTGGAAGAATGGGTCGAAAAGCCTCACCACTTCCTTAGCGGCAATCCCTACGCCGGTATCGCGCACTTCAATTCGCAAATAAAACTCATCTGCCGACACATGCAAAATAATGCAGCCGACATCAGTAAATTTAATGGCGTTGCTAAGCAGGTTGGAAATAACCTGCTGCAAGCGCATCGGGTCGCCATCCAGGGTCTGCGGTACATCTGGTTCGATAAAGCAATAAAGGCCGAGTTGCTTACGCACAACCAGCGGCAGATAGTTAGCCGCGATATGGTTCATAACTTCACGAGGCGCAAAAGGACGTGGCTCTATTTTCAACTGCTCAGATTCTATTTTCGAGAAGTCGAGAATATCGCTGATAATCTTTAACAGCAGGCTTGAAGAGTTATGCATCGCGGTAACCAGGCGGTCTACCCCTTTAGGCAGCTCTTTAGTCTGCAACAGATCCAGGTTACCGATAATCCCGTAAAGCGGCGTGCGCAGCTCATGGCTGACGGTTGCGAGGAACATCGATTTTGACTGACTGGCCTGCTCGGCTGCCTGCGCCATCCCCTGCAACGACTCTTCCATTTTCACGCGGGCGCTTACATCCACCAGCACACAGATAGCCACGTTTTCGTTGCGATAACGGGAGTGAACGAAGCTAATTTGCAGATGGGTATTATTGCTGGTCAAAACATCGACCACATTGACCTGCTGGTCGCTGATAAGTTTTGTCAGCCGCTGGCGGTCTTCATGGGTCAGCATATTCAGGTAATTGTGCGCCAGTTCGTTACTAAGGATATTAGTACCGTCCAGCGTGCGAAGAATACAGATCCCGACCGGTGCCGACGCAACGATTTTACGGTTGAACTGCTCGTGCTCCCCAAGACGCTGAGCATCGCGCTCGGCTGGAATCAGGATCCGGCGCTCGTACATACGTACCAGGGTAAATAGTAAAGCAGCAGCTATCAGGTTAAGCAGCACGGCATTGAGAATAAGCATCCGCACCCGCTCAAGAACAATATCTACCGGCACCGAATAAACGACGTTAAGCGATGATGGCGGCAGGCTTTTTTTCATGATGAGCGCTTTAAAACCTGACGAATAACCAAACCACGAACGCTCCTGCATCCAGTGCGCATCAGCGTCGATCGGCGCCGCGCCGCCCGTCATCGACAGCAATCGTTGACCGTTATCATCAAATAATGTGATGCCTATCGGTAGCGAGCCTGGGGTCATAAAGTTATCCATGCGGATAGTCTGTTCAATACCCAACATCGCCTGCTGGTTGCCGCTGAGATAAACCGGGGTCAGCGCATAGAAATACCCCATACCAGGGCGCGGGCCGGGGCTTATCCAGTACAGGCTGCCGCTACGCTCATCAATGGGCATATTGCGATATTTCAAAATGCGATCGTGCAGAACCTGGCGGGTACTTTCCCGCTCCAGCGGCATATTACGCAGGCCGAAATCGGCTACACACTGGCTTTGGCTATCGATAAGAAAGACCCGGTTCAGATCGTAAGAGGCAGAGAAATTATCGCGCCAATAGCGGATAAACCAGGCCAGGGACTGCAACGAGCCGTGCCATGAACGGGTTTGAATATCACAGTTCTCACCGGGAAATAGCGGAGAAAAATCTGGCGTCGAGGGAGTATCGTCATCATCTGCAGGTAATTTGGGCAGCGCGCGACCATCACTGCTCAAGCGGTTTTCAGCGATATAGCGCAGCTCTTTCACCACATCGGCTGTGCGCTGGATATAGCGCTGGGCCTGGTCGAAACTGGCCGCAAATTCCTGACGAATATCGGCTTCCCGGCTGTGCAACACGTTAACGATGTAAAACACCGATACCAGAGCGATAAACAGCCAGGTAACCAGCGCCAGCGCCCGGAACATATAACGCGACACCTTGAGGGTGGCGTGGAAAGAGACAAAATGTTTCAAGGTGGCACTGCGAGCCATAGAGTTGTATTCACTGAAAATGATGCCTTAAGGTAACGATAAATAACGCTGCGGGCAATTAGAACAAGTAAAAGACCGGCCCCGAAAGGAGCGGTTTAAGACTAACAGCAAAAAAGGGCCGGAGAACCGGCCCTTTCAGAAGGAGTTGCGGCCTGGCGTCACCGCCGCTGGCCGCTTGCTAGCGTGATGCTGGCAGATTACTCGTCTGCATCATCCGCAGCATCATCATCGCTTTCCGCTTCTGGTGCGATGTCTTCATCACCTTCTGCGGCGCTGCCGTCGATGCTGTCCAGCTCTTCGTCATCAACCGGTTCGGCGACGCGCTGCAGACCAACAACGTGCTCATCTTCCGCCGTACGGATAAGAATCACACCCTGAGTGTTACGGCCAACAATGCTAACTTCCGATACGCGGGTACGAACCAGGGTTCCGGCATCGGTAATCATCATAATCTGGTCGCAGTCATCTACCTGCACCGCACCAACAACATTACCGTT
Organism: Salmonella enterica subsp. enterica serovar Choleraesuis; assembly: GCA_022846635.1. Classification (GTDB taxonomy): domain Bacteria; phylum Pseudomonadota; class Gammaproteobacteria; order Enterobacterales; family Enterobacteriaceae. The sequence continues at coordinate 1,296,165 of AP025685.1, read as the reverse complement.
ACGCTCGGTCACTTTAATGGAGATAACCCCCTGAGTGGCGCGCGATTTAGTCGGATACTCAGACAGGCTGGTACGTTTACCATAGCCGTTCTGAGTCACGGTCAGTACTGCACCATCGCCCTGAGGAACGATGAGGGAGACAACGCTGTCGGTTTCGGTCAGGCGAATACCGCGCACACCGGTCGCAGTACGACCCATGGCACGTACCGCATCCTGACGGAAGCGCACGACTTTACCCAGCGCAGAGAACAGCATAACTTCATCGTCCTGACGAGTCAGGTCAACGCCAATCAGCTCATCGCCTTCGTTAAGGTTAACGGCGATGATACCTGCGCTACGCGGACGGCTAAACTCAGTCAGCGCAGTTTTCTTCACGGTACCGCTAGCGGTAGCCATAAAGACGTTTACGCCCTCTTCGTATTCGCGTACCGGCAGAATTGCGGTAATACGCTCATCCTGCTCCAGAGGCAGCAGGTTCACGATAGGACGACCGCGCGCGCCACGGCTCGCTTCCGGCAGCTGGTAAACCTTCATCCAGTACAGACGACCACGGCTGGAGAAGCACAGAATGGTGTCGTGAGTATTGGCCACCAGCAGGCGGTCGATAAAGTCTTCTTCTTTAATACGTGCTGCAGATTTCCCTTTACCACCGCGACGCTGGGCTTCGTAGTCAGACAGAGGCTGGTACTTGACGTACCCCTGATGAGACAGCGTTACCACAACATCTTCCTGAGTAATCAGGTCTTCAATGTTGATATCGGCGGTGTTAGCGGTGATCTCGGTGCGACGCTGGTCGCCAAACTGCTCGCGAATCAGTTCCATCTCTTCGCGGATAACTTCCATCAGGCGTTCAGCGCTGCCCAGGATGTGCAGTAATTCGGCAATCAGTTCCAGCAGCTGCTTGTACTCATCCAGCAGCTTCTCGTGCTCCATGCCGGTCAGTTTCTGCAAACGCAGATCCAAAATAGCCTGAGCCTGCTGCTCGGTGAGGTGATATTTGCCGTCGCGGATCCCGAACTCTGGCTCCAGCCACTCAGGACGCGCGGCGTCATCACCGGCACGTTCCAGCATGGCGGAAACCGTACCCAGCTCCCAGGCTTTAGCGATAAGGCCTGCTTTCGCTTCAGCCGGAGACGGAGCCTGACGAATCAGCTCGATAATAGGATCGATGTTCGCCAGCGCAATCGCCAGACCTTCGAGGATATGCGCGCGCTCGCGAGCCTTGCGCAGTTCGAAGATAGTGCGACGGGTCACAACCTCACGGCGGTGACGAATAAACGCAGAGATAATATCCTTCAGGTTCATTATCTTCGGCTGGCCGTGGTGCAGGGCCACCATATTGATACCGAAGGAAACCTGGAGCTGAGTCTGGGAGTAAAGGTTGTTCAGAACCACCTCGCCCACCGCATCGCGTTTGATTTCGATGACGATACGCATCCCGTCTTTATCGGACTCATCGCGCAGGGCGCTGATACCTTCAACGCGTTTATCTTTGACCAGCTCGGCGATTTTCTCGATCAGGCGAGCTTTGTTCACCTGGTACGGAATTTCGTGAACGATAATCGTTTCACGACCGGTTTTGGCATCGGCTTCAACTTCGGCGCGAGCGCGGATATAAATTTTACCGCGACCGGTACGATAAGCCTCTTCGATACCGCGACGACCATTAATGATCGCTGCCGTTGGGAAGTCTGGCCCCGGAATGTGTTCCATCAGCCCTTCGACGCTGATGTCTTCATCATCCATATAAGCCAGGCAGCCGTTGATAACCTCAGTCAGGTTATGCGGCGGAATGTTGGTCGCCATACCTACGGCGATACCGGATGAACCGTTAACCAGCAGGTTAGGAATTCTGGTCGGCATAACGTCTGGAATGTGTTCCGTGCCGTCGTAGTTCTCGACGAAATCCACGGTTTCTTTTTCCAGGTCTGCCATCAGCTCGTGGGAAATCTTCGCGAGGCGGATCTCGGTATAACGCATTGCTGCGGCGGAGTCACCGTCGATAGAACCGAAGTTCCCCTGGCCGTCGACCAGGGTATAGCGCAGCGAGAATGGCTGGGCCATACGGACAATAGTGTCATAAACCGCAGAATCACCATGAGGATGGTATTTACCGATTACGTCACCAACGACACGGGCGGATTTCTTATAGGCTTTGTTCCAGTCGTTGCCCAATACGTTCATGGCGTAAAGTACGCGACGGTGAACCGGTTTCAGACCATCTCGGACATCCGGCAGCGCACGGCCAACAATGACCGACATCGCATAATCCAGATAGGAGCTTTTCAGCTCTTCCTCAATGTTGACCGGTGTAATTTCTCTGGCAAGGTCGCTCATGTAACCGCTATCCCTCTTGTGTATCCCGGATTCAAAGGTCGGAAATTATATCACAATCGTGCATGAACGGGTAAAAGAGATAGCGGCTAAAATACGGGTATTTCATCATGATGATGCCCCGGCGAATGCGGCCTGCCGTTGCCAGTGGCTGGAAGCCGGAAAGTGTCGCCAGCATGCGTGGGCATCCCTTTCCGTTAACACGCCTGATATACTCGCCGCTCACCACCTAAGGAGTGATTTTTCGATGAACGCCGAGCAAACATCCAAGCACCAGAACGTCGACAAGGAAGAAATAGCTAAATTTGAAGCGGTGGCCTCCCGTTGGTGGGATACCGAAGGTGAGTTTAAGCCGCTGCATCGCATCAATCCTCTGCGTCTGGACTATATCAACACTCGCTGTGGCGGGCTGTTCGGTAAAAAAGTGCTGGATGTCGGCTGCGGTGGCGGCATTCTCAGCGAAAGCATGGCCCGGGAAGGCGCAAATGTCACCGGGCTGGATATGGGCGCCGAACCATTGACTGTAGCGCGTCTGCACTCGCTGGAAAGCGGAATAAAAGTTGATTACGTTCAGCAAACCGTTGAGGAGCATGCCAGCCTGCACCCTGCCGGTTACGATGTAGTGACCTGCATGGAAATGCTGGAGCACGTCCCCGACCCGCAATCGGTGGTGGAAGCCTGCGCCCGGCTGGTAAAACCTGGCGGCCATGTCTTCTTCTCTACGCTTAACCGTAATGGCAAATCCTGGCTGTTCGCCGTGGTGGGTGCGGAGTACCTGCTACGCATGGTGCCGAAGGGCACTCACGATGTGAAAAAATTTATTAAACCGGCGGAATTACTGGGCTGGGTGGACGGTACCGGGCTGGCAACCCGCCATATGATAGGCCTGCACTATAACCCGCTTACTAATCACTTCCGCCTGGCTCCAGGGGTCGATGTGAATTATATGGTTCACACCGAAAATCGCGGCTGAAGATAAGTACTTTTTATCATCAGGAATACAAAAATTGCGCAATATCATATTGCGCAATTTCCTTATCGGATTAAGAAACCAGCACTCGATCAAATTTCTTATTTTTTTCCTAAAACTTGACATCCCCTCAGGGCCTTGTCGAACGTGGATTTTTACAATTCACGGCTCATGAGATCTCAATTTCAACTCAAAATCAATACTTGTTCTAACCTCAGTAGCGTCTAGAATACTCATCATATTGTGATTCACTTAACCATGACCCCCTACATATAGTAATTATCCACAATGTTAATCACAGGTTTAACATTGTGGATAACATGGGGGATACATTCATTCACGGACAGGTATATCCCATATGAATCAGAGTCTGCTGGTGACAAAACGCGACGGCCGCACTGAACGTATCAATCTGGATAAAATCCACCGCGTGCTCGACTGGGCTGCGGAAGGGCTTAATAACGTCTCGGTTTCACAGGTCGAACTGCGCTCTCATATCCAGTTTTATGATGGGATTAAGACCTCAGATATTCACGAAACGGTTATCAAGGCTGCGGCCGATCTTATTTCTCGCGAATCGCCTGACTATCAGTACATGGCCGCGCGCCTGGCCATTTTCCATCTGCGTAAAAAGGCATATGGCCAGTTTGAACCGCCAAAGCTTTATGACCACGTAGTAAAAATGGTTGAGCTGGGTAAATACGACCATCACCTGCTGGAAGATTACACCCAGGAAGAGTTTGCCCAAATGGACGAGTTTATCGACCACTGGCGTGATATGAACTTCTCCTATGCTGCGGTTAAGCAGCTGGAAGGGAAATACCTGGCTCAAAACCGCGTAACAGGCGAAATCTACGAAAGCGCCCAGTTCCTGTATGTGCTGGTGGCCGCCTGCCTGTTCTCCGGCTATCCAAAAGCGACCCGCCTCGATTACGTTAAACGTTTCTACGATGCGGTTTCGACATTCAAGATCTCACTGCCGACGCCAATTATGTCAGGGGTGCGTACCCCAACCCGCCAGTTTAGCTCCTGCGTACTGATTGAGTGCGGCGATAGCCTGGATTCTATTAACGCCACCTCCAGCGCGATTGTGAAATATGTATCCCAACGCGCCGGTATCGGTATCAACGCCGGTCGTATCCGCGCACTTGGCAGCCCAATTCGCGGCGGTGAAGCATTCCATACCGGCTGCATTCCGTTCTATAAGCACTTCCAGACTGCGGTTAAATCCTGTTCTCAGGGCGGCGTGCGCGGCGGTGCGGCGACGCTGTTCTATCCAATGTGGCATCTGGAAGTTGAAAGCCTGCTGGTGCTGAAAAACAACCGTGGCGTAGAGGGCAACCGCGTCCGCCATATGGATTACGGCGTACAAATTAACAAGCTAATGTATACCCGCCTGCTGAAAGGCCAGGACATCACCCTGTTTAGCCCATCCGACGTTCCCGGCCTGTACGATGCATTCTTTGCCGATCAGGATGAGTTCGAACGCCTGTATGTGAAATATGAACAGGATGCCAGCATCCGCAAACAGCAGATTAAAGCGGTCGATCTGTTCTCGCTGATGATGCAGGAGCGCGCCTCGACTGGTCGTATCTACATCCAAAACGTCGACCACTGCAACACTCATAGCCCGTTTGATCCGGCTATCGCTCCGGTGCGCCAGTCTAACCTGTGCCTGGAGATCGCGCTGCCGACTAAACCGCTGGATGATGTTAACGACGAAAACGGCGAAATCGCCCTGTGTACTCTTTCGGCGTTTAACCTGGGCGCTATCAAGAGCCTGGACGAGCTGGAAGAGCTGGCGGTGCTGGCAGTGCGTGCGCTTGATGCCCTGCTGGACTATCAGGACTACCCAATTCTGGCGGCTAAACGCGGCGCTATGGGCCGTCGTACCCTGGGTATCGGCGTTATCAACTTCGCCTACTATCTGGCGAAGCACGGCGTGCGCTATTCCGATGGCAGCGCCAACAACCTGACCCATAAAACCTTTGAGGCCATCCAGTACTATCTGCTTAAGGCTTCCAACGAGTTGGCTAAAGAACAAGGTGCCTGCCCGTGGTTTAAAGAGACCACTTATGCCCAGGGCATTTTGCCAATTGATACCTATAAAAAGGATCTCGATGCCATCAGCAACGAGCCGCTGCACTACGATTGGGAGCAGCTGCGCGAGTCTATCGTGGCCCACGGCCTGCGTAACTCCACGCTGTCAGCGCTGATGCCGTCTGAAACCTCTTCGCAGATCTCTAACGCGACCAATGGTATTGAGCCGCCGCGCGGTCATATCAGTATCAAAGCCTCGAAAGACGGTATCCTGCGCCAGGTTGTGCCGGACTATGAAGAGCTGAAAGATAAATATGAGCTGCTGTGGGATATGCCGGGCAACGATGGCTATCTGCAACTGGTTGGGATCATGCAGAAGTTTATTGACCAGGCTATCTCCTCCAACACCAACTATGATCCATCGCGTTTCGCTTCGGGTAAAGTGCCGATGCAGCAGCTTCTTAAAGACCTGCTCACCGCGTACAAATTCGGCGTGAAAACGCTGTATTATCAAAACACCCGCGACGGCGCGGAAGATGCTCAGGACGACCTTGCTCCGTCTATTCAGGACGATGGCTGCGAAAGCGGCGCTTGCAAAATCTAACCTGTCTTTTCGTTTGCCCGCCCTCAAAAGCGGCCCGGCGCTGAACAGTGAGGTTCAGCGCCGTTAATTACGGCAGGAAGTCACTACCAGACTTCCCGGCATTTACTGATGTCGGTTCATGCATCCAGCCTGCAACCGGCATGTTGGCGGTTTTCCCGCGCTGACATTTACAGGACACCATCATGGCTTACACCACTTTTTCTCAGACCAAAAATGACCAGCTCAAAGAGCCGATGTTCTTTGGCCAGCCAGTAAACGTGGCTCGTTACGACCAGCAGAAATACGATATCTTTGAAAAGCTTATCGAGAAACAGCTCTCCTTCTTCTGGCGCCCTGAAGAAGTTGATGTCTCGCGCGATCGTATCGACTTTCAAAAACTGCCAGAACACGAAAAGCATATCTTCCTGAGCAACTTAAAGTATCAGACCCTGCTGGACTCCATTCAGGGCCGCAGCCCGAACGTTGCGCTGCTACCGCTGATCTCTATTCCAGAGCTGGAAACGTGGGTCGAAACCTGGGCTTTCTCAGAGACGATTCACTCCCGCTCTTACACCCATATCATCCGTAATATCGTTAACGATCCGGCGCTGGTGTTCGACGACATCGTCACCAACGACGAAATCTTAAAACGCGCCAAAGATATCTCCGGCTATTACGACGATCTGATTGAGATGAGCAGCTACTGGCATCTGCTGGGCGAAGGTACGCATCAGGTTGAAGGTAAAACCGTCACCGTTTCTCTGCGCGAGCTGAAAAAACAGCTTTATCTATGCCTGATGAGTGTTAATGCGCTGGAAGCAATTCGTTTCTATGTCAGCTTCGCCTGCTCGTTTGCCTTCGCCGAGCGCGAACTCATGGAAGGAAACGCCAAGATTATCCGTCTGATCGCCCGCGATGAAGCCCTGCACCTGACCGGTACTCAGCATATGCTAAACCTGATGCGCAGTGGTGAAGACGATCCGGAAATGGCTGAAGTGGCTAAAGAGTGTCAGCAACAGTGCTACGACCTGTTCGTGCTGGCAGCTCAACAGGAAAAAGACTGGGCCAGCTACCTGTTCCGCGACGGCTCCATGATTGGCCTGAACCGCGATATTCTCTGCCAGTACGTGGAATACATTACCAATATTCGCATGCAGGCCGTCGGTCTTGACCTGCCATTCCAGACCCGCTCTAACCCAATTCCATGGATTAATGCCTGGCTGGTATCGGACAACGTGCAGGTGGCTCCACAGGAAGTTGAGGTCAGCTCCTATCTGGTTGGTCAAATCGATTCGGTGGTCGATACCGACGATCTGAGCAATTTCCAGCTGTAAGCCGATGAGCCGCATTACGCTTAGTATCTCCGGGGCGCAGCTGTTGTGTCAGGATGAGCACCCTTCCCTGCTGGTTGCCCTGGAGTCTCACAAGGTAGACGTGGAATATCAGTGCCGTGAAGGTTACTGCGGCTCCTGCCGCTGCCGGCTGGTTGCCGGTGAGGTTAAATGGTTAACCCAACCGCTGGCCTGCATTCAGCCTGATGAAATACTCCCCTGCTGCTGTCGGGCGCAGGGGGATATTGAACTGGAGATGTAAGTGCAGTCGCTGGCGCTGACTGAAATCAGCGCCATCCTCCGACCTCACTTTCGATTGCCCGACGTAAATGGTGCTCCCAGTTTCCGCTATCCATCTGAGATAGCCCCAGCACTTCCAGCCCGTCCAGGCCACATACCAGCGCGATCAACCGCCAGGCAACGCGGGCTTCATCATCTCGCAGCCGAAAAATGCCGGCCAGCTTCCCCTGCGCTAACACTTTGACCGTTTCGGCATGCCACATCTCCATGGTCAGAACGTAGGCGCGACGAATATCCTCATCCTGATTAACCAGCAGCTGCGCTTCGCGCCACAGGCGGATATAAGGTTCCAGGCTGTGCTCCTCACTGCCCAGAATGGCCTGAAGCCGTTGATGCCAGTCAGGGATATCACCAGCCAGTGCCACTTCCATCATCTGTCCGATTAGGGCGATGAATGCCTGGGACTTTAATTCGGCGGAGGAAGCAAAATGATGATGCACCTGGCCGGTAGCAACTCCCGCCTCCTGGGCGATGCGCCGAACCGTCATAGCTGAAAAGCCGCCATCCAGAGCAACCTTCATTGCAGCCTGAAGGATGGTTTCCCTGCGCTGCTCCCGTTGTAAATAGGCCATTAGCCACCTCTTTTGCGAATAATAACGCAGCGTAACAAAAAGCTGGACGTTTGTTCAATTTTAGGTAGGATCCCAAAACTGGACATTTGTTCAATTTATATTAATCGAGAGTTTATATGTTTCGCCCCTGGATGACACTGCTCATTATTGTGATGGTCTATATTCCCGTTGCCATTGATGCGACGGTGCTGCATGTTGCGGCCCCAACCCTAAGCATGGCGCTGGGAGTCACAGGCCAGCAATTGCTGTGGATTATAGATATTTATCCTTTAATGATGGCAGGCCTGGTGCTGCCAATGGGCGCATTGGGCGATCGGATTGGTTTTAAACGCCTGCTGATACTAGGCGGCGCTTTATTTGGCCTTGCCTCACTGGCGGCAGGATTGGCAAACAGCGCTATTACGCTCATCGGCGCGCGTGCACTACTGGCATTTGGTGCCGCCATGATAGTTCCGGCAACCCTTGCCGGGATCCGCCATAGTTTCTCTCGCCAGCAGGATCGTAATCTCGCCCTGGGGATCTGGGCTGCGGTGGGTTCAGGCGGTGCCGCCTGTGGCCCGCTCATTGGCGGCTGGTTGCTGGAACATTTTTATTGGGGATCGGTATTTTTGGTTAACGTCCCTATCGTTATTACGGTGCTATGCCTGACCGCATATTGGGTACCATCGGCACCGCAAAATCGTCAGCGTCAGCTCAACCTCTCCCATGCTCTGATGCTTACCACGGCTATCCTGTTGCTGATCTCTGGCATTAAAGGCGGGTTGAAAGAGGGAGCCGGATGGCTGACCCTGGCTACGGCTTCAGGCGGTGCGCTTCTGCTTTATGGTTTTATCCGTTTACAACGCCGCAGCCGTTCTCCACTGCTTGACCTGTCACTGTTCGGCCACAGAGTGATTTTAAGCGGCGTAATTATGGCGACCACGGCGATGATAGCCCTGGTCGGCTTCGAGCTGCTAATGGCTCAGGAACTACAGTTTGTACATGGTTTGACGCCCCTGGCGGCCGGGATGTTTATGCTGCCAGTGATGCTGGCAAGTGGTTTTAGCGGCCCGATTGCCGGGCTTTTAGTTTCGCGTCTCGGCCTGCGTCGGGTCGCCACCGGAGGGATGGCGCTCAGTGCATTAAGTTTTGCCGGTCTGGCAATGACTGATTTTGCCAGCCAGCACTGGCTGGCGTGGGGCTGGATGGCTCTGCTCGGCTTCAGCGCGGCCAGTGCGCTGCTGGCAGGAACGTCGGCGATTATGGCCGCGGCACCAAAAGAAAAGGCAGCCTCGGCCGGCGCTATCGAAACCATGGCTTATGAATTAGGGGCCGGAATGGGCATTGCGCTGTTCGGTCTGTTGCTGGGCCGCAGTTATGGGGCATCAATTGAATTGCCCCCAGGATTAAGCGGCGAGCAGGCCCATATGGCAGCGTCATCTATTGGTGAAGCCGCACAGGTGGCCCACCAGGCCGACCCCGCCTTTGGGGAAGCGGTAATGGCCGCGGCGCAGCAGGCGTTTATTTCCGCTCACGGTCTGGTGCTGGCAAGCGCAGCCGCTATGCTGCTGATACTGGCAATCACCATAGGTTTCAGTCTCAAAGGGGCAGAACCCGCAGCTGATTAACGGCAACGCCCGGTGGACGGTATTAAATTATGAAAGCCCGGTAATTACTGATAACCGGGCTTTCAACATCAGAGGAATAAAGACCATATTAAAAGTTAGCCTTTTTTATTTTATTAGCAGTTAACCGCCCGCCTAAAAATAAAATCATGCCGTTGATTCAGCCATCAGCATAATATAAGCGCTTTATTAACATCATTAATTCCAATTACCCGCCTGTTTCAATATCTCTTACGATCGCTATCACAATTTGTATTTATCTTTTCGTTTTCAGCGTAATGCGTGGCAAGTCACAACCCGATTAAATTTCCCGATAGCTCCGGGTGGTGCCCTTTTGCGCCGACTACTGTTACTACGGGAGATATATTTACGGCACGGCTGCCGCTCGTTTTCATTTCAACAGGAGTAGACCCTTTATGAGCAAGAAATTTGCCCGCAGCAGCCTGTGCGCGCTGAGCATGACCCTATTAACCGCCCAGGCGGCCGAACCACCCTCGTCGCTAGATAAAGGTGAAGGCCGTTTGGATATTATTAGCTGGCCGGGTTATATCGAACGCGGTCAAAGCGATAAAAAATACGATTGGGTTACCCCATTTGAAAAAGAGACTGGCTGCCAGATAAATATAAAAACAGCGGCCACTTCTGACGAGATGGTTAGCCTGATGGCTAAAGGCGGATATGACCTGGTAACGGCCTCCGGCGACGCCTCACTGCGTCTGATTATGGGCAAACGGGTACAGCCCATTAACCCGGCTTTGATAGCCAACTGGAAGAATCTTGACCCGAGAATCGTCAAGGGTGACTGGTTTAACGTTGCGGGAAAAGTCTACGGCACACCTTATCAGTGGGGGCCAAACCTGCTGATGTATAACACAAAAACCTTCCCAACCCCACCTGACAGCTGGAATGTAGTATTTGTGAAACAAAACCTGCCGGATGGGAAAACTAATCAGGGGCGGGTACAGGCTTATGATGGCCCAATCTACATTGCCGATGCCGCGCTGTTTGTGAAGGCAACGCAGCCACAGCTGAATATCCAGGACCCGTATCAACTTACCGAAGAGCAGTATCAGGCCGTGCTTAAAGTCCTGCGCGACCAGCATGCCCTGATCCATCGCTACTGGCACGATGCCACGGTGCAGATGAGCGACTTTAAAAATGAAGGCGTAGTCGCCTCCAGCTCCTGGCCATATCAGGCCAACGGTCTGAAAGGTGAAGACCAGCCAATTGCCACCGTTATTCCGAAAGAAGGCGTCACTGGATGGGCCGATACCACCATGCTACACGCTGACGCTAAACACCCGGTCTGCGCCTACAAATGGATGAACTGGACGCTGACACCAAAAGTTCAGGGCGATATTGCCGCCTGGTTCGGCTCACTTCCCGCAGTGCCTGAAGGCTGTAAAGCCAGCCCACTGCTGGGTGATAAAGGGTGCGAAACCAATGGCTATAACTTCTTTGACAAAATCGCCTTCTGGAAAACACCAATCGCACAGGGCGGGAAATACGTGCCGTACAGCCGCTGGACTCAGGACTACATCGCGATTATGGGCGGGCGCTAACGCCGGGAGCGAAACATGACTTATGCCGTAGAGTTTCACGATGTCTCCCGTCGGTATGGCGACGTTCGCGCGGTGGATGGCGTCAGCCTTGCCATCCGCGACGGAGAGTTTTTCTCTATGCTGGGGCCATCAGGCTCCGGCAAAACCACTTGCCTGCGTCTGATAGCCGGATTTGAGCAGCTATCGGCCGGGAGCATTCAGCTTTTTGGCCGCGAGGCCAGCTCTCTTCCACCCTGGCAACGTGACGTTAATACCGTCTTTCAGGACTATGCGCTATTCCCTCATATGTCGGTACTCGACAATGTCGCTTATGGGCTGATGGTGAAAGGCCAGGATAAAAAAACGCGCCGGATGCGCGCCGCCGAAGCGCTGGAAAAAGTGGCGCTGGGATTTGCCGCCACCCGCCGCCCTTCCCAGCTCTCAGGGGGTCAGCGTCAACGGGTAGCTATCGCTCGTGCGCTGGTCAATCAGCCGAGGGTTCTACTGCTGGATGAGCCGCTTGGCGCGCTCGATCTTAAACTACGTGAACAGATGCAGCTGGAGCTTAAGAAACTGCAACAACAGCTCGGCATCACCTTTATCTTCGTTACTCACGACCAGGGTGAGGCGCTATCCATGTCCGACCGGATAGCGGTATTTAACAACGGCAAAATTGAACAGATAGACGCGCCGCGCGATCTTTATCTGCGCCCCCGTACTCCCTTTGTGGCCAGTTTTGTCGGTACCGCCAACGTGTTTGATTCCTCTGCGAGTGCAGCGCTCTGCGGTATGTCTGGTGCCTGGTCGCTGCGTCCGGAACATATACGGATTAATGCTCCGGGTGAGATTGCCGTCAATGGCGTGGTACAGGCGGTTCAGTATCAGGGGGCCGCAACCCGTTACGAAATCGCGCTTAACGATGGGCAGCGGTTGCTGGTTAGCCAGCCTAATCAGGACGGGGAGGCCTTTCCCGCCGGGCCGCAGCCGGGCCAGGCGATTCAGGCTTCGTGGGCGCGGGCGGCAATGGTTCCACTAGAAGGAGCGGGGTGATATGGATATGAGCATCTCGTCTTCGTCGGAGCTCAAACCCAGCGGGCGCTGGTCGGCGCTATTCTGGCATAAACCGGCGCTCGGGCTTTTTCTGCTGCTGCTTCCGCCGCTTATGTGGTTTGGCGTTATCTATTTGGGATCGCTATTTACACTTCTGTGGCAGGCGTTTTACACCTTCGACGATTTCACCATGTCGGTAACATCCGACCTAACGCTAACAAACCTGAAAGCACTCTTTAACCCTGCTAACTACGACATCATCATCCGTACGGTAACAATGGCCATTGCGGTTACCATCGCCTGTGCGCTACTGGCTTTTCCCATGGCCTGGTACATGGCGCGCTATGCCACCGGTAAATGGAAAGCCTTTTTCTATATTGCGGTGATGCTGCCAATGTGGGCCAGCTACATCGTAAAGGCTTATGCCTGGACGCTATTACTGGCTAAAGATGGGGTGGCCCAATGGTTTTTAGGGCATATGGGGCTTGAGGGGCTGTTAAATCAGATATTAACCCTGCCGGGTATTGGCGGTAATACGCTGTCGACTTCAGGGCTTGGGCGCTTTTTGGTGTTCGTCTATATCTGGCTGCCGTTTATGATCCTGCCGGTACAGGCGGCGCTTGAACGGCTGCCATCATCACTGCTTCAGGCTTCCGCCGATCTCGGTGCCCGTCCGGGTCAAACCCTGCGTCACGTGGTACTCCCGCTGGCGATACCCGGAATTGCCGCAGGCTCTATCTTCACATTCTCTCTGACCATGGGTGATTTTATCGTACCGCAGCTGGTAGGGCCGCCGGGCTACTTTATCGGCAACATGGTTTATTCACAGCAGGGAGCGATTGGCAATATGCCGATGGCAGCCGCATTTACGCTGGTGCCCATCGTGCTTATCTCTTTATGGCTGGCGTTTGTCAAACGCCTGGGAGCATTCGATGCACTCTGATAGCGCACCGTGGTTACTTAAAATTGCCACCTGGGGCGGAGTTATCTTTCTGCACTTCCCGCTGCTAATTATCGCCCTTTACGCCTTTAATACCGAAGATGCGGCATTCAGCTTTCCGCCGCAGGGACTAACGCTGCGCTGGTTTAGCGTGATGATGGCGCGTGACGATATTCTGGACGCGTTAATTTTGTCACTTAAAATTGCCGCACTGGCAACCGGCATCGCGCTCGTGTTGGGCACCATGGCGGCCGCAGCGCTATGGCGCAGCGAGTTTTTCGGCAAAAATGCGGTTTCACTTCTGTTATTACTGCCGATCGCACTTCCGGGGATTATCACCGGCCTGGCGCTGTTAACGGCGTTTAAGTCACTCGAACTGGAACCCGGTTTTTTGACCATTGTTATCGGCCATGCGACGTTTTGCGTAGTGGTGGTGTTCAATAACGTGGTTGCCCGTTTTCGGCGTACTTCATGGAGTCTGGTGGAGGCATCGATGGATTTAGGGGCCAGCGGCTGGCAAACCTTTCGTTATGTCGTGCTGCCGAATCTCGGGTCAGCACTGCTGGCGGGAGGCATGCTCGCTTTTGCCCTGTCATTTGATGAAATCATTGTCACTACCTTCACCGCCGGGCATGAGCGCACCCTGCCGCTGTGGTTGCTTAATCAGCTGGGCCGGCCGCGAGATGTCCCGGTCACCAACGTTGTAGCTCTGCTGGTCATGCTGGCCACCGCCCTTCCTATTCTGGCGGCATGGTGGCTGACCCGAGAAAATGAGCAGGAACCCGGGCGCACGCGATAATCGGTCTGATACTTGATCAGGCCGACTCACCCGCCATCAGGTAGCCGGTCAGCGTAATTTGCTGCACCGGCCCTGATTCCTCAGTCAGACGCAGTAATAAGCTTGCCGCCTGACGGCCAATTTCTTCGCTATCGGGTGAAACCCAGGTAAGTGATGGTGAAGTCAGATTCACCTGGAGCATCTCTTCGAACCCCAGAACTGACGTTTGCGAAGTCAGAAAGATATCCTTCCCCACCGTCCGTCCCATCGTTCGCAGTGCGCTATAAGCACCAATAACTACGTGAGCCGAATGGCATAGCAGCGCGCTAACCCCGGCCTGATGAGCCAGAAGATGGCGCACCGCCGAGGCCGCCGCCGCAGTATCGGCGCTACAGGCAGGCATTAATCGCGTTTGAGCAGTAAGCCCCGCCTGGTTTAATGCCCAGCGTACCCCGGCCAGCCGCTGGCGGCGCATCAGGCAATCCTCTTCGCCACCGATATAAGCTATCTGGCGGTGGCCGCGGTCGATAAGATAACGTGTCGCCGTCACCGCCGCCTGATAGTTATCGCGCTCCACCCGGTTTACCCGCCCTTCTTTGGGTGACTGACTGATAACCACCAGCGGCAACGTCAGTTGATAAAGCTCTGCGGGTAAAGCCTCCTGCCTGCTGCTGGCTGACAGATAAAGCACGCCAGCGACCCCCTGACGCTGTAACGCCAACAGACGTGAGGCAAGCTGGGCGCTGGTGTCGGTAATGCGGGTGACAAACACCATCATCCCCTGCAACTCCAGAGCATCCACTACGCTGGCAGCCACTTTTACGGTGAAACTGTCGCTGAAATCTTCGACAATCAGCCCAATAAGATTGGAGGTGCTGGCCCTCAGGTTAGCGGCGGTCACATTATGAACGTAGCCCAGACGTGCAATAACCTCCTGCACCCGCGCGATGGTGGGAGCGGAGATTTTTCCCTTCTGACGCAAAACCAGCGAAACGGTTGAAACCGACACTCCGGCCTCGCGCGCAACGTCAATAATGCTGACTTTTTTCATATCACTCCCTGAATGGCCCACCGTGAGGCGGGCAGTCGTACGCTATCTATTATGCCGGTGCGCCCGAGCCCATTTCCGAGGCGATAAACTGCGCCCTGGAGCCGAGGATCACCTGAATACCTCTGTCGCCCACAAAAACTACCCCGCGCGCGCCGAGCGCATTCAATCCTTCTTTATCCACCAGACTGCTGTCTTTTACTTCCAGACGTAAGCGAGTGATACAGGCCCCGGTTGAGCTTAAATTCTCGCGCCCGCCAACCAGCACCAGAATATCGTCAGCCAGTTCAGCATCGGTTTTACTTTCCACCGTGGACACACTATCAGTCCGACCCGGCGTTTTCACATCGAAACGGCGAATAACGTAACGGAATACACAATAGTAGATAACCGCCATCGGCACTCCGACAATTACCGCATTGAGATAATTAGTCTGATAGCCGTTCATCGAAGGCAGAATCCCGAAGGAAATATAGTCAATTAATCCGGCTGAGAACGATTTGGCGATATGGGCATGCAGCAGATACATACACATATAGGAAAGCCCGGCCATCAGCGCGTTAAATACATACAGTATCGGAGCAACGAAGATAAAGGTGAATTCAACCGGTTCGGTTATGCCGGTGAGGAAGCAGGTCAGTGCCGCCGAGAACAGAATACCGGAGGCAATTTTTTTATTGCGAGTCGGCGCTTCGTGATACATAGCAAGGCAGGCTGCCGGCAGCGCAAACAGCATCAATGGGAATTCACCCTGCATAAATTTACCGGCATTGTGGTAACTGTCGGTGCTAAAGGATTTAACCCCTTCTTCCAGCATTTTGAACCAGATTGTCTGGTCGCCGTGGATCATCTGGCCGCCCTGCGTCGTGTAATCGCCAAACGAATACCAGAAAGACGGATACCAAATATGATGCAGGCCAAGCGGAATCAGCGCACGCTCCACCAGACCAAAAATAAAGGTTGAAGCGGCCTGATTATCGCCGTTAATCACAACCGACAGCGCATCAATACCGTTCTGGACGTGCTGCCAGATATAAGGCAGAACCAGGCCGAGCACAAATGAGAGCAGCGCGGTAGCGATGGCGACAAAGCGCTTACCGGAGAAAAAGCCTAGCCACTCTGGAAGCTGTAGGGTATGGAAGCGGTTATAGCACCAGGCCGCGAGAATACCGCAAATAAGCCCGCCGAAGACGCCCATTTGCAGAGAGGGTATGCCCACTATCATAGCGTATTTACCGCCAGCCGTGGCCATTTCCGGGGTGATATGAAGCACCGTACTGATGGTGATGTTAGTAACAAATACCGATACCGCAGCAGAAAGTGCCGCAATACCGGACTCTGAAGTCAGCCCCACCGCCGAACCGATGGCAAACAGTAGCGGCAGGTTATCAAAGATAACCCCACCGGCGTTCATCATTAGCGGCAAATGGAATTTATCACCAAACGCCAGCAGCAAACCTGCCGCCGGTAGTAAAGAAATGGGCAGCATCAGCGCCCGACCTATCATAGAAAGCTTGGCAAGTGACTTCACCCACCCGGTAACCAGTTTCATCTTATCCCCCGAACCCTGTGCACAACGTCGTTGCTGTTATAAGTATAACGTTCTACTAAAACGTTATACTCATCATGTTACAGCTACCAACCTTCAGCAATACATCAACACAATGGAGATAATTTCAAATGGTGAATATTTGAACTAAAGCGGATTTTTATGTAACGCAACGATGCTCACGTTTCATACATGAATGAGCGAAAGATAATCAACAGGAAGGTGTGGCACTGGTTCCTGCGGCACTGAAAACATGCGTCAGCCTTCCTGATGTTTGCTACCGGGAGCTCACGCCACCGGCTCTGACATCTGAGATTAAGCTTATCTATGGTAAATGGAACCAAAACCAGGCGCTGGCCCGATTTATTGCCTCGGTAAACCAGCGCTACTGATACACCATTTAGCCGCAATTATCAGATATAAAAAAGCCCGCCGTTATTAAGGCGGGCATGATTATTTTTTAATGACACGATTATGATTTACGTGCCAGATTAGCCTTGTGATGACGATGTTCACCAACCATCACCACCAGCAGTAAAATCACCGCCGCGATACTACCGCCAATCATGACCATAAACCCGCCGTCCCAGCCGAAGAAGTCGACCGTATAACCGACAATGGCACTGGCCGCGACCGAACCGCCAAGATAACCAAACAAACCGGTAAAGCCTGCCGCCGTTCCCGCCGCCTTTTTAGGCGCCAGCTCCAGCGCATGGAGGCCAATGAGCATAACCGGGCCGTAAATCAGGAAACCGATGACTATCATACAGGCCATGTCTACCGATGGATTTCCCGGTGGGTTTAGCCAGTAAACAATGGTCGCGATTGTCACTAAGGTCATGAAGAATACGCCGGTAGCGCCGCGATTGCCGCGGAAAACTTTATCCGACATCCAGCCGCACAGCAGTGTGCCCGGAATTCCCGCGTATTCGTAAAAGAAATAGGCCCAGGAAGATTTATCCAGCGCGAAATGCTTCACTTCTTTCAGATAGGTTGGCGACCAGTCCAGAATGCCGTAACGCAGCAGATAAACAAATACGTTGGCAATGGCGATGTACCACAGCAGACGGTTTGGCAATACATACTGCATGAAGATTTGCTTCGCCGTCAGCTCTTCTTCATGGGCTTCGTTGTAGTCATCGGGATAATCATTTTTATATTCTTCAATCGGCGGCAGCCCGCATGACTGAGGGGTATCGCGCATGAGAGCGAAAGCAAAAATCGCCACAATAATAGCCGCGAAGGCTGGCATATACAGCGCCGCATGCCAGTCATTAAACCAGGCCATTCCCAGCAGGAACAGTAATGGAGGAATACCGCCGCCAACGTTATGGGCACAGTTCCAGACAGAGACGATCCCGCCTCGCTCTTTCTGCGACCACCAGTGAACCATGGTACGGCCACACGGCGGCCAACCCATTCCCTGGAACCAGCCGCACAGAAACAGCAGCACGAACATCACCATAATGCTCGATGTCGCCCACGGCACAAATCCCATAAACAGCATCACTAATGCCGCAAGGATAAGACCTGCGGGCAAAAAGATCCGAGGGTTAGAGCGGTCAGATACCGACCCCATAATGAATTTAGAAAAACCATAGGCGATGGAGATGCCGGAAAGCGCAAACCCGAGATCGCCGCGCGAGAATCCTTGTTCCACCAGATAAGGCATTGCCAGAGCAAAGTTCTTCCTTACCAGGTAGTAAGCGGCATAACCAAAGAAGATCCCCATAAATATTTGCCAGCGCAGGCGGCGATAGGTGGGATCGATTTTATCTTCCGATAACCGCGCCTGATGCGCAGCGGGCTTAAAAATACTTAACATGACCACAATCTCCTGGCTTTGGGAATCGCCCCCGCCATAAATACGGTGTTGACCATCACTTTCCTTTTCGAGCGCGATAGTAAACATTCAGTGCCATTATGACTGTGAATTAGCGCACAAAATATTACACATTTATTACAAACGAACACATTTACTTAATTTAATCACCATAAAACGACACATAACTTTCGAATACGCTCACATTCAACCATGCGCAACGTAGCGTTATTACCCCGCTGACTCATGTCATGTTCGGTACGGATTGCACCTATAAAAAAACCGCAATCAAATTGCGGCTTTTTTATACTCCAATACATTCGGCCTGACGTGGACTAAAGCCAGGTATGCAGCCAGTCAATTTGTACCCGGATAACATTATCGAAATGCTGCCCGCTATACATATCGTAATGGCGCGCCTGCTCTTCCACATACAATTGCTTATTTTCCGCGGCTACGGCATCAAACAGCGCCCGCCCCTGCTCTGGCGGATTTACGCTATCGCTCCCGGCAATCACTACCAGCACCGGGCAGGTCACTTGCCGTGCGCTGGCGGCAGGTTTATAGAGCAATGTTTCACGAACGGTTAAAAAGGGAATTTTGATATCCATTTGCGGATAGCGAACCTTATTCATTTCGAAGAAGGTTTTCGACTCTTCATCACTGAGCACTTTAGTGATTGCCACCATCATCTCTTTACCGGTCGCCTGTTTTTTATCGGCCATTTTATTAAGCGTGCTAATAAATCCTGTCTTTTCCTCAGCAGTCATATTTCCGGTCACCAGCTCCTCACCATCGGCAAATGCCAACTGGCTAATAACACCTTTAATGTCAGAACATATGGCCGCGGCCTCAAATACATGACACCCGCCAAACGACGTTCCCCAAAGTGCTATGCGACTACTATCGATTTCAGCCTGGGATTTAGCCCACTCCACCACGGTAAGAATATCTTCTATTTGCATGGCCGGAACCAGACGCCCGCGTTCACCTTCGCTATCGCCAAATCCACGGTAATCAAAGGTAATAGCTGCGAAGCCTGCTTTGGCAAAGGCCTGCGCAAAAGCGGGTAACAGAATCTCTTTAATACCGCAAAAACCATGGCACAGAATAACTGCCGGTAAATTATCGCCGCCGTCAGGTTTATGCAGCGTTAAAGATATACCTTCCGGGAGTTTATAATTATTTATTTCCATTATTAAAATATCCTTACTGGTGTGGAGAGTCTTTTATTCAGTGGCTAAATGCACTTCGTTTAACCGCAGGGAAGTCTTTCTTTGCAACATAGAATATAAAAAACAATACTGGGGACAAGTAGTGACTTCGTTAAAGTCAATAGAAAGCTCGCTGCCTGAATAAAGCATCAAGTGTAAGCAACACTATTTAAATACCTCTAACAAGGGATATTTATATTGAAGATTAAATCCCCTATACAACCTGGATCCCTTCAATACTATCAAAATCACGTAACAGGTAAACCTATTCAGCCGAATGAATACTCTTAATATGCTGCAACAGCCGTAATTAAATTATATTTTAGGGATAATATCAGGCGTTTTTTAATATACAGCACAGGCAGTTTGCGCTACCTGTGCAATAACTAAGTCTTCCTATGGCAGGTTAATCGCCTGCTCAATAGTCACCCAGCCGCGGCTACTGGAAAGACTCCAGCCATTAAACCAACAACGCAGCAAATTCTGCGCCTGGAGCAACGCCACCTGCTGTTGTGTCGTATGGCCATGGTGACTAATTCCAAATGCCGCTAACTGGGCATACCCCCGGTCTGGCGTCGCCAGCGCGAAACCGATACGACCGTTTTGCAGCGATCCGCTTACCAGCGCTAAATCCGCACCGTGCGCCTGTTGCAAAGTCTGTGCTCGGGTTAGTAACGCCTCAAGCGGCTCGCTCTCCCCGCCAGACAGTTCTGGGAGAACCTCCCCATAAACCAGCGGCCCCGCCTGCTGGTTAAAAGCATCGGCCAACAATCCGCCGGTAAATCGCTCGCTAGTGACGATACTCCATCCGCGCCCGGCTATTTGCGATCGCAAACGGGACGCCAGCGGCTCTATACCTTCATATAAGGCGCTTTCCCCCGCCACTCGCCTTACTTCCTGCCATGCCGCATCCATCTGCGGGCGCAGGCTAGCCGGACCGGTAAGCTTCAGCTCAATAATCGGCATAGAAGAGCGATAACCCAGCGCAATGCCCTGTGGCAGGCTTAGATCATCCAGCTGCTGAGCAAGTTCACTTTCGGAGCGACCAAAGGTGGTCATTCGCAGACAGAGCTGTTCGCCGCTTAGCAACCCTTCCTGCTGTAGGCGCGGCATTATCTGCCCACTCACCATCTCCCGAAATTCTGACGGGACGCCGGGAGTAAAAAACATCAGGCAGCGATTCAGGCGCATCATAAAACCGCAGGCGGTACCGACCGGATTATCAACCAGCTCACTGTGAGTGGGAATACAGGCCTGTTTACGGTTTGCCGGGGCCATCACCCGCCCGCGATCGGCAAAATAGCGCTCCATTCGCTCAAGCCATTCCGGATGTTCGCTCAGGGTATCACCTGCGGCTTTGGCGGCCGCTTCAGCGCTCAAATCATCGCTGGTCGGGCCAAGCCCCCCATTCACAATCAATACATCCGCATGCTGGCTGCGCTCCTGGAGAATGGCAATAAGTTGCTCCAGGTTATCGCCGACCGTATTGCGTCGAGTCATTAACAGCCCGTGGGTAAATAGATAATCCGCCAGCCAGGCGGCATTGGTATCCACTATCTGGCCGTATAACACCTCATCGCCGGTGGAAAGCATCTCAACGCTTAACATGGATTCTCCTGTCTTAGACGCACCAGAGTCATTTTAACCTCGGGCAACCTATTTATTAGGTCAATAAAAGTACCGCTAGTTTGCTCTTATCACTCTGTGTGAAAAGGCATTGGGTATGGCTGTAATAGAAAAGAACTGATTGTTCGCGATCAATATTACACCCAACATTATCTCGTAGTCTGATTTGTGCAATTTAACTGTTTATTAACTATTTTCGACGAATTTTTTCTCAGTCGTTACAGGAGATCAAAATGGAAAAGAAAGGATTAACCACCGGTTCAGGGGCACCGGTTGCGAACAATAACGACTCCCTGACCGCTGGCCCGCGCGGCCCGATGCTGCTTCAGGATGTCTGGTTCCTCGAAAAGCTGGCGCACTTTGACCGTGAAGTTATTCCTGAGCGTCGTATGCACGCCAAAGGTTCCGGCGCATATGGCACCTTTACCGTAACCCAGGATATCAGCCGCTATACTCGCGCTAAAATCTTCTCCGAAGTGGGCAAGAAAACCGACCTGTTTATCCGCTTCTCCACCGTTGCCGGTGAGCGCGGTGCTGCCGATGCCGAGCGCGATATTCGCGGCTTCGCAATCAAATTCTATACCGAAGAAGGTAACTGGGATCTGGTGGGGAACAATACCCCGGTGTTCTATTTCCGCGACCCGCTGAAATTCCCGGATCTCAACCACGTAGTAAAACGCGACCCGCGCACCAACCTGCGCAACGCCACCTACAAATGGGACTTTTTCTCCCAGCTGCCTGAGTCACTGCACCAGCTAACTATCGACTTTAGCGATCGCGGCCTGCCGCGTGGATACCGCAATATCCACGGTTTCGGCAGCCATACCTATAGCTTTATCAACGCTAATAACGAACGCTTCTGGGTTAAATTCCACATGAAAACCCAGCAGGGGATCGCGAACCTGATGGATGATGAAGCAGCGCAGCTCATTGGCTCCGACCGCGAAAGCTCCCAGCGCGATCTGTACGATGCTATCGAGCGCGGTGATTTCCCTCGTTGGAAATTCTACATTCAGGTCATGCCAGAAGCCGATGCGATGAAAGTGCCTTATCATCCGTTCGATTTGACTAAAGTCTGGCCACATGCTGACTATCCGCTGATTGAAGTGGGCGAATATGAGCTGAACCGTAACCCACAAAACTATTTCTCTGAAGTTGAGCAGGTTGCGATGTCTCCGGCTAATATCGTTCCGGGTATCGGCTTCTCACCAGACCGCATGTTGCAAGGCCGCCTGTTCTCTTACGGCGATGCTCACCGCTACCGTCTGGGTGTCAACCATCATCAGATTCCTGTTAACGCCCCGCGCTGCCCGTTCCATAACTACCATCGCGACGGCGCGATGCGCGTAGATGGCAACAGCGGCAATGGCGCGACCTATGAACCAAACAGCTTCGGCCAGTTCCAGGAGCAGCGCGACTTCAGCGAGCCGCCGCTGGCGCTGGACGGCGCCGCCGACCACTGGAACTACCGCGAAGACGATGATAACTACTTTAGCCAGCCGCGCGCCCTGTTCTTGCTGCTGAGCAAAGAAGAGCATCAGCGTATGTTCCAGCGTATTGCCGGTGAACTGGTGCAGATCCCTGACTTTATTCAGGAACGTCAGATTGCTCTGTTCAATCAGGTACACCCAGAATACGGTGCGGGCGTTGCCGCCGCTCTGGAAGCGCTAAAAGCCGCAAAATAATCTCCCGGCTTAAAGCTATCTAACCAGCCGCTGGTCGGCTGGTTTTTTTACACCCGCACTTTGGCTACTCAGCAATAACAATTACACTGGCAGCTCTTCCCGTCATCACAAGGAGTGAATATGCGCCAGCGTATTATTGTCTGTCCAATCATTGAAAATCAGGGCGCTATTTTGCTGTGCAAGATGCCTAAAAACCGGGGAGTATTTCCCGGCCAGTGGGCGCTTTCTGGCGGCGGCGTGGAGCCGGGAGAGCGGCTAGAGGAAGCGCTGAAACGCGAAGTTCGCGAAGAACTGGGCGATAGAATAACGCTTGAGAGCATTACCCCCTTTACCTTCAGCGATGATATTCGTACCAAAACCTATGCCGATGGCAGCACCGAAACGTTGTACATGGTGTATCTGATTTTTGACTGCCGCAGCAGCAGCCGCGATGTCGTTATCAATGAGGAATTTGAGGAATTTGCCTGGGTCGAGCCGCAAGACTTACCCCGCTACGACCTGAATGTTGCCACCCGCGCAACCCTAAAGGCTCGTGGATTACTGGCATAAAGCGGCGCGTCCCTGCGCCAGTTACTGCTAAAGCCGACCGTTAACCCAGTCGAGCAGCGCCTTGCGGGAGATCTTTATCCCGCCCTGGCGAAGGTGTTCTGGCAGTTTAAGCCAGGCGACCGGCTGCTGGAAACGAGCCAGCCTATCCTGAACCCAGGCACCAAGCGCCTGAGTATCCGGCTCGCCATCGCATTCCACCACCGCCACCGGGCGCTGACCAAACTCCGCATCGTCGCGCGGCACGATAAATACCTGCTGTACACAGGGATGCTGGGCAATAATGCGCTCCAGCGCCTCCGGCTGAATACCCTCGCCGCCGCTGAAAAACTGATTATCAAGGCGGCCCAGAATAGTCAGTTTACCTTCGGTAATAACGCCGCGATCCCGGGTAGCAAACCAGCCCTGCTCATCGGTAAATCGCTGTAGCCCGCCATTCCGCCAGTAACCACTGGCCATACTGGATGCACGGATCCACACCTCTTCATTAACGATTTTGACCTCACGACCCGGCAATGCCGAGCCCACGTCGGCCTCTCCATCGGCGACTTTAGCGCACACCGTGGAGGCCAACTCGGTCAGGCCATACCCGCAATAGCAGTGAATCCCCCGCTGGGCGGCGGCATCGGTGAGTGATACGGGGATCGCAGATCCACCCAGCAGTACGGCTTTAAGACTCACAGCCTGGGGTTGCTCCAGCAGACGCCACAGCTGGGTAGGTACCAGCGAAGCGTGGGTACATCCTGCTAAAGCCTGCTCGAGCGGGTGCATATCTCGCACCACCAATGCTGACCCACGTAGCAGCCAACGCCAAAAAATGCCTTGCCCGGAGACGTGAAACAGCGGCAGTGACAGCAGATAGCGGTCATCTGGCTCCAGCGTCATCAGGCTCAATACCCCTGCTGCACTCATCAGATGAGCCTCAGCCTGGTGTACTGCGGCTTTCGGCAACCCGGTAGAGCCGGAGGTCAGCGTCATGGAAACCAGTCGCTCCCCCTGCCATTCCACCGCCGCAGGAATATCGTCACTCAGAATCAGCGCCGGTAGCCCGTCAACCGCAGCCGCGCCCTCTAAAGCCAGAGCGAAACGTATATCGAGGCCTGGCAGCAGCTCCGCCAGCAACGTATCTGGCAACTGAGGATTAAGCGGCAACACGCGGGCGCCGCATTGCAGCAACGCCAGCCAGGCCAGTACCACGGATTCGCCATTACGCGCCCGCAGCGCTACCCCATCACCCGCCTTAACGCCCTGGCGGGCAAAACCACCCGCCAGCGCATCAATTCGGTCTGTTAGTTCGCGCCAGCTTAACGGACGCTGGTCAAAAATGATGGCCGTTGCGTCCGGCCTCTGGTGCAACCAGTGCCGCCACGGCCAGTCCTGAAATGTATTCATATCGCAACCAAACTATCCCGCTCCAGGCACGGTAAATCACTCCCCGGCCAGCGACGCAGTAGCTGAGCCTGCATCAGTGAGAGCGTATCCAGCCCCGGCACGGTGTCCGGCGTCAGCCATGCAGCAATCCGCGCCAGCTGCGTCAGGCCAAGACTTGACTCAATAGCCGATGAGATAACGACCCGTAATCCCAGTTTATGAGCCGCCTCCACCTGAGCACGCACTCGTTCGAGGCTGCCGGTTAATGTCGGCTTTATAACAATAGCCGCCAGTGCCGGTTCGCGTTTGAGAGTAAAACCTGGCTCGCGCAGAGTCTCATCCCAGGCCAGCGCAATGCCGGTCTCCTGGGCAAATGCCAGAGAGTCTTGAGGCGTACGGCATGGCTCTTCGAAAAAGTCGATGCGTGAACGCAGCTCGGGAGCCACATAGCGGGCGAACTGGCGCGCCTTTTCAGGCGTCCAGCTGCGGTTGGCATCCAGTCGCAGGCGCAGCTCCGGTAAAGCTTCTAATAGCAGCGTGACAATCATTCCGTCACGGATTGCCTCATAAAGCCCAACCTTCACCTTTGCCACTTTGTCACCGGGAATAGCGTCCAGAACGGCGAAAAGCTCGTCCGGGTCGCCACTGCACAGGGGGGCGACCCGATAGTCGGCGGTATCTGGCAATGTACCGTCCAGCTCGGCTAAAGCGCAGCTCACGCCAAAAGCCACCGCGGGCAGTTCAGGCAGAGCAACTTGCGGGTCAAGCTGCCAGGCGGCAGCCCAGGCACGCAGCTCGCTTTCGGCCTGTTCCAGACTCTCCAGGCTAAATCCCGGAAGCGGCGCAATCTCGCCATAACCGGTAACGCCATCAGCGGTGAGCTGTAAAATCAGGCCTTCACGGGTTTTCAGTCGCCGGTCGCGCAGCACAACACCGGCATCCATTGGGATCTGATAACGATAAACCTGGGCGCTGCGCATTACGGGTTCCGTTTGAATTTGCCGAAATCAGGCTGACGCTTCTCGTTGAAGGCATTGCGGCCTTCCTGACCTTCTTCGGTCATGTAGAACAGCATCGTGGCGTTGCCAGCCAGTTCCTGCAAACCGGCCTGGCCGTCGCAGTCAGCGTTGAGCGCCGCTTTCAGGCAGCGTAGTGCCATTGGGCTATTTTGCAGCATTTCGCGGCACCAGCGAACGGTCTCTTTTTCCAGGTCAGCCAGCGGTACCACGGTGTTAACCAGGCCCATATCCAGAGCCGCTTTTGCGTCATACTGACGGCACAGGAACCAGATTTCGCGCGCTTTTTTCTGACCCACGATGCGCGCCATATAAGAGGCACCCCAGCCGCCGTCGAAAGAGCCGACTTTTGGCCCGGTCTGGCCAAAGATAGCGTTATCGGCCGCAATGGTCAGATCACACATCATGTGCAGCACGTGTCCACCGCCGATAGAGTAACCGGCCACCATCGCCACGACAGGTTTCGGACAGGTGCGGATCTGGCGCTGGAAATCCAGCACGTTAAGGTGATGCATACCGCTATCGTCTTTGTAGCCGCCGTAGTCGCCGCGGACTTTCTGGTCGCCGCCGGAGCAGAAGGCCTTTTCACCTTCACCTGTCAGAATGATAACCCCGATATTGTCGTCATAGCGGGCGTCAGCCAGCGCACTGAGCATCTCTTTAACGGTCAGAGGACGGAAAGCGTTACGCACCTGCGGGCGGTTGATGGTGATTTTAGCCATACCGTCGCTAGATTTGTGGTAGCGAATATCGGTAAAGCCTTCGGAGCAGTCCTGCCACTCGACCGGGGCATAAAGCATTTGTTCATCAGGATAGATCATGGTTGTTCCTTATCAGAGTGATGCAATATCTCCAGAAGCCGTTCGCTAAACGCCATAGGGTTTTCCCGATGGGCGTTATGGCCGGCGGCTGGAATGGCAACGGAAAGTGCCGGAAGACCCGCAGCCAGAGCAGCGAATTTGGTATCCCGGGCACCGTAAAAGTAATAAAAAGGCAGGCTCAACCCGGCCAGCAATGGCCGCAAGTCGGGCTGGAGTCCTAAAGATGTGGCGCGCAGCATCTGCGCCAGTGCCTGGCTATCACCTTTGGCGCGTAACCGCACCAAAGCGTGACGTTGAGTAGCGTTAAGATGGGCAAAAACCGGCTGCTGATACCAGTCATCCAGCACCTGTTCTAACGCTTCAGATTCGAAACGTTGCGCCCAGCGCTCATCGTGGGCCAGCCGGGCGACGCGTTGTTCACTATTCTCAAGGCCAGGATTTCCCCCCTCAATAACCAGCCCACAGGGGGGACGACTGGCGTGGCAGGCGTGATACATTGCCAGACGACCGCCCAGAGAGTAACCCACTAGCCAGTAATCAGTGATTTGGTAATGGTTCAGGATTTCAGACAGCTGCTCGCTCAGCGCTTTAAAACCATTAAATTGCGGCGCTGGCGCGCCGCCGTGTCCCGGCAGGTCGATAAATAGCTGCGGCCATTCGGGGAAATTCTCGGCAATATCCTGCCATTCGGCGTGGCTGCCAAGGAAACCGTGCAGCCAGACCAGCCACGGGCCTTCACGTCGGGCATCATTGCGAACCTGTACCTGTAATGTCACAGGTGGCTAACCTCGGCAACCAGGCGCTGCAGCGTCTGCGCACCCTCATCAGGCGCAACGGTCAGCTCAATAATGGTTGCGCCCTGCTGCCTGAAGGCATCCGTAACGGCAGTTTTAAGGCTATCCCAGTCAGCTGGACGGGCATAGCCCAGTCCAAACATCTGCGCCGCCGCGCTGAACTCCACGTCCTGCGGCATCAGATAGAACTGCTCGCGCTCGCTGGCAGGCGTCGGTAGCAGAGAGAATATCTGCCCGCCGTTATTATTAATAATAATCAGCACCAATGGTGCGGAAACCCGTCGCAATAACGCCAGGCTATTTAAATCGTAAAGCGCGGAAAGATCGCCCACCATCGCCAGGGTCGGCCGGGCGGTGGCGCGCTGTACACCGGCTGCGGTGCTTATCAAGCCATCGATACCGCTGGCACCGCGATTGCTGTAAACCGGATATCCGGCCGGTAGCTGGGCAAACGCGTCCACCAGGCGAACAGCAAGGCTATTGCCAATAAATAACTGCCCCTGATCCGGCAGTAATTCCGGCAAACGGCTGGCAACCTGGGCCTCGCCCCAGGGTTCACAACGTGCTCGTACGGCCCGGCGGGCAGCGGTAGCCAGAGTATTTAATTCAGGCGCCCACGGCGTACGTTTTTCCGCCGGATGCAGCTCCAGCCAGCTGACAATATCTGCCACCAGCCGACGACCTCGATGCCAGGCCGGATCGAGCTGGCCTGGAAGCTCATCAATCAGCCACCAGCTTTCCGGACGGGCATTGTTCTGCCACTGCAATAGGCGCTTACCGGTAAGGCTGGAACCAAACTGCACCACAATCTGTGCCTGCTCCAGCGCGGCCATTGCCTGCGGATGGCTGAGCCATAAATCAGCGCAAGGCAGCGGCTGCCCGGTCTGCGACAAAACATCGCCAATCAGCGGCCAGCCAAGCATATCCGCCCATGCCGCTAGCCTGGCTCCTGCCTCAGCCGACATACGTCCGGCAATAATGACGCCGCGTTTTTGTCGCCAGAAGAACCAATCCGGCTGTTTATCCACTCCCCGCTCATTAGGGTAATGCAGCCAGGTTTTCGCGCTTTGCCACCAGTCGCCCAAAGCCTGCTGCCAGTCGAGCGCGCTATCATCCATCTCGCCATACAACGGTTCGGCAAACGGGCAGTTAATATGCAGCGCGCCGCCGCTTAACTGTGCCATTGCACTGTCAATTGTAGAAACCAGCCAGCGGGCCGGAATATCGCGGGTTGGACGCGGTAAAGAGAGAGTCTCGGACGGATGGGAGGCAAATATATTTTGCTGGCGAATCGCCTGGTTTGCGCCGCAGTCGATAAGCTCTGGAGGACGGTCGGCGGTGAGTACCACCAGCTTTTCGCCGGTCAGCCCGGCTTCGATAATCGCCGGATAAAGATTGGCTACGGCGGTGCCAGAAGTGACAATAATCGCCACCGGCTCGCGGCGAGCCTTAGCCAGGCCTAGGGCAAGATGCCCTAACCCGCGCTCGTCAAAATGCGTATGGCAGATAAAGCTACGATTAGCGGCAGCGCCCAGGGTCAGTGGAGTGGAGCGCGAGCCGGGCGCGATACAGACATGCCGTACTCCGTGACGCGTCAGCGCTTCGAGAATGACGGTTGCCCAGCGGCGGTTAAAAGTGCTTATCGACATACGGTTATCCGATTTCTAAGTGGCGATTTATTATAGTGTGTCCCAAAGCGGTTACTTTGACGTGCATCGCCAAAAAAGGGGGTATCACTCCGTGCCTTTGCACAGCAAGGTGCGCAGCCCGGCGGCTTTGTTCTCTATTTCCTGCCATTCCAGCACCGGATCAGAGCCGGTGACAATCCCGGCTCCGGCGTACAACCGCACCCGGTTTTCGTTTATCGCGGCGGAACGTAGCGCCACGCAAAACTCGCTATTTTTGAGCGAAAGATAGCCCGCGGAGCCAGCGTACCACTCGCGGGTAAATGGCTCATTTTGGGCGATAAACGCCAGCGCAGCCTGGCGTGGTAACCCGGCCACCGCTGCGGTCGGCTGTAACAGGTTAAGGCACTGGTAATCGTCGGCGCCGTTAAGCGTACTCCAGATACAGCGGCGTAAATGCTGCACTTTGCGCAGCCTGACCACCTGCGGCGGCAAGATATCGAGACTGTTAACTGTCCGGGTCAGCCGCTGCCGAATGTCCTCTACCACCAGCATATTTTCGCGCTGGTTTTTATCGTCTTGCATCAGCCACAGCCCTAAGCGGCTGGCCTCAGCATCATCCGGTGAATTGGCAACGGTGCCCGCAAGCGCTTCGGTACGTAATTCCAGGCCCCGACGCCGCCACAGCCGCTCCGGGCTGGAGCCGATAAAGGCCTCGCTTTCATTAAAACCCATATAAAAGTGATAGCAGCGCAAATTAACGCGCTGGCTTGCGGCCAGAAAACTGGCTGCATGCACCGGTTCAGGGAAATAGAGATCGCTCGCCCGTGCCAGCACTACTTTATCAAGCTCGCCGTTATCAATAGCGTTTAGCGCCTGACCGATAAGCTGCTGCCAGCGCCCGGCATCGGGGATATGTTGTTGGCGACTTAGCTCCTGCGGCTGCCATGCCAAAGACTGCGGCTCTGCCAGATTTTTAATAAACGCCATGGCTTCGGCGGCATCTGCGGCCAGGGAATGGTGACTGTGCAGCGTCAGGTGCAGGCTCACCTGATTGTCGATGACCTGCCACAACAAGCGGGGTAAAAATAGCGCTCCGCGAGCCGGGTCAAACGCATTCAACCCGCAGATTTTAAGCGCCAGTTCACGAGCCGGCGGCGTTTGCAGAAAAGATTGGCCCTCGCTTAAGCTGGTAAAGCTCATCACGCTGCCCAACGCGGCCAGCGCCTCTTTATCATCGCGTTGCTGCCAGAAAAACTGCGGCCACTGGGCCTGAGATGCCAGCCAGCTCAACTGCTGGTCTGGCGTGGTATAGGTTAGGGAAACTGACAGCACCTGAAGACCTGGGGCTGCGGGGAACTCCCCGTCAAGTTGACGCACCAGTTGCTGTAACCCGGCGGTTAAAGAATACACATGAACCTCGCCATCCCTGAAAAACCTAAATTATACGTGCTATACCCGATAAAAAAAAATCCTACCCTTGGGTAAGATTTTAGAGCTTCCCCACAACTTAGCGACGGGAAATCAGTAATCCAAGCACCAGGCCAGCGGCAGCGCCAATACCAATGCCTTTCCACGGGCGCTCACGAACATAATCATCGGCACGACTTACCGCCTGGCGCGCCCGATAATAACTCGCATCGCTTGCCTGGCTTAAACGGGCGCGCACATCATCCAGCGCCACGCTGGCTCGTGCTTTTAACGCAAGATATTGCTGGTCGGCGGGATCTCCTGAGGAGCTGAGCACCTCTTCGAGAGTATCGCTAAGTAGTTCCAGATCTTCATCCGGATATGGCGTATATCGATGCTGTGGCATAAGCGCCTCCTTTTTCATGTCCAGAGTTAAATATAGACACTCACGCCCCTGCCTGCCCACCTGCGGGCCGCAGCATCGTAATATGAGGGATACCATCTTCATCATAAACTTCACCCTCAGCCACGAACCCCAGACGGCGGTAGAAGCCCTGTAGATGTGCCTGAGCGCTGATAATTTGCGTATAGCCCGGCCAGTGACGTTCACACGCCGCCAGGGCTTGCTGCATTAATGGGTAACCTGCACCCTGCCCACGCGCCTGCGGTGCAACAATCACCCGGCCAATGGCAACCTGCCCAGGCTGTTGCCCCTCGGCCAGTATCCGGGCGTATGCCGTTAGATTCCCAGCCTCCCAGCCCAGCAGATGACGGTTCTTGCCGCGCAAATCTTCCCCATCCACATCCTGATAAATGCATGTTTGCTCAACCACAAATACCTGGCTGCGTAACTGTAACAAAGCGTAAAGTGAAGCCACATCAAGTTCAGAATGGTGCAGATCTTGCCAAATCATAGAAGCTCCGTGTCTGTGGTTGCCAGGTATATACTCTCTCTGAGGCGGTAAAGATAAATATGCCTGATTAGTCAGGAGATTCACAACGCATCCCGATATTTTATGGCCGGGTTAACGTCATACATGGCGGCTAAAACATCATGGAACGCGTCCTTAGCAGGGTAAGGTAAACCTATGGAACTCACTTTTTTAGGCACGTCGGCAGGTGTACCGACAATTCCGCGCAACGTTTCCGCTTTGGTGGTTTCACCCGAGGCGGAGAGTGGCGAATACTGGCTGTTCGACTGTGGTGAAGCTACCCAGCATCAGATGCTGAAAAGCCGTTTCCATCCGGGAAAGATATCGCGTATTTTTATTACCCATCTGCACGGCGACCACATATTTGGCCTGCCTGGGTTACTGTGCAGCCGCTCGATGTCGGGAATAGTGGCTCCCCTCACGGTCTATGGCCCGCCCGGGATTCGCGAGTTTATTGAAGTTACTTTGCGACTCAGCGGCTCCTGGACTGGCTATCCGCTGGAAATAGTAGAAATTGAGGCCGGTATTGTCTGCCAGTTACCGATGTTTACTATTAGCGCAGTTGAGCTTAATCATCCGGTGACCTGCTTTGGTTACCGTATAGAACAAAGCCCACGCCCCGGAGCTCTGGATGCCGATGCCCTGCGCGCAGCGGGCGTGCCGCCCGGCCCGCTCTACCAAACTTTGAAGCGTGGAGAAGTGATTACTCTGGAAGATGGCCGGATAATTGATGGCCGCGACTATCTTAGCCCGAGCCAGCCGGGAAAAATTGTGGCGATTTTCGGCGATACCGCCCCTACGCCGGAGGCACTTATCCTCGCCCGGGACGCAGATTTAATGGTGCACGAAGCTACCCTCGATCGCTCCATGACGGAACGAGCCAATAGCCGTGGCCACTGTACCTCCTCACAAACCGCATCCCTGGCCCGCGACGCGGGGGTCAAGCGCCTGATAATTACCCACCTAAGCTCCCGGTACGATAGTACTGGTAGTGAACATTTGCTGGCGGAGTGCCGGGAAATCTTCCCGGCTACTGAACTGGCTCATGACTTCTCGGTGTTTCGCTGCTGATTCACAGACATAAAAAAACCGCCGCAGATGCGACGGTTTTTAAGCTTAACGGCTTAATTACAGCAGAGGCTGCGCCAGCTGCACAATGCTGATAAGCGGCTGTGGCCATACGCCAAGCACCAGAACCAGCAACGCAGAGATAAGCACCACCACGCCGCCCGCCGTATACGCCCAGTTAGATGGGGTATCGCGGGTATATTGCTGCGGAGAAGAGAGGTACAGGCTTACCATCACACGCAGATAGTAGTAGAGACCAATCGCACTGCCCACGACCACCGCACCGGTCAGCCACCACAGGTGTGAATCTACACCCACTGCCAGCACATAGAATTTACCGATAAAGCCTAGCGTCATCGGGATCCCCGCCAGTGACAGCATCATCACGGTCATCACCGCCGACAGAACCGGACGATGCCAGAACAGACCGCGATAAGAGAACAGTGACTCTGCATCCGGGCCGCTGTATGGGCTGGACATCAGGCTGACAACGCCGAAAGCGCCGAGGCTGGCAAACAGATAACCGGCCAGGTAAACACCGACAGTTTCCATCGACATCGCGCCATTTTTCAGGGCAATTAGCGCCACCAGCAGATAGCCCAAGTGTGCGATAGAGGAGTAACCAAGCAGACGCTTGATATTACTCTGGCTCAGCGCCATCAGGTTGCCGAAAATAATGGAGGCAAAGGCGATAATCCCCAGAACCACCCGCACCGCTTCGCTGTCGCCAATCGGCGCGTACAGGAACAGACGCATCACGACACTGAAGATGGCGATTTTACTGGCGGTAGCCAGGAAGGTGGAGACCGGTGCCGGTGCCCCCTGGTAAACGTCCGGAGTCCAAAGATGGAACGGCACCAGCGACAGTTTAAAGCCCAGGCCAACAATCATCAGGCCAAAGCCCACCAGCAGCAGAGGCTCATGCAGCATGCCATCCCCCAGCGCCTTGCCGATGCTGGCAAAGCCAAGGTTACCGGTCTGCGCGTAGACCAGCGCAATACCGAATAACAGGAACGACGAAGCGGCGGCAGACAATATGGTGTACTTAATACTGGCTTCCAGCGAGCGCTTCTGACGGAAGGCATAGCCCACCAGGCCAAACAGCGGCAGCGAGATAAGCTCAATACCAAGGAACAGCGCTGCCATATGGTTAGCATTCGCCAGCAGAATACCGCCCAGGGCGGCAATCAGCACCAGCAGATAGAACTCTTCCTGGTTGTCGGTATAGCCCTGCAGCCACGGGTAGGCAAAGGTACAGGTGGCGAGGCTCGCCAACAGTACCAGCCCGGTGTAGAGCATGGCAAAACCATCAACCCGCATCAGCGGCGTGACGTCCATCGCACCGGCCTGGCCGACGAACCAAAGTGACAGCAGAGCGGCGTTAAGGCCGATTACCGAAAGCGTGGCATTAAGAAAATGGTTGCGTCGCCACGCAATGGAGAGCATCACAACCACCACCGTCAATCCGACGATCAGCAGCGGCAGCAGCGCAATCAGTTGTTGTGGAGTTATTGTCATGGCGAATTACGGCCTTGTAGTTGAAATTGAACTGGTAAACCACTGCTGAATGTTGCTCATCGCACCATGCGATGTATCCAGAATTGGCTGCGGATAGAAGCCCAGCAGCACCAGCAACACCACCAGCAACAGAATGATAAACAGTTCGCGCAGCGATAAGCCCGGCAGCGTCCTGTTACTCGCTTCGCTTTTCGGCTTACCGAAGTAAGCGCGTTGTAGCATCACCAGCGAGTAGACCGAAGCAAACACCAGCCCGAAGGTAGAGATAACCGTAATAACCGGAACCACGCTAAAGCTGCCGAACAAAATCATAAATTCGCCGACAAAGTTACCGGTACCCGGCATCCCGAGGGTTGCCACGGCAAAGAACAGCGACAGGGCTGGCAGCCATTTAATTTTGGCCCACAGTCCGCCCATCAGGCGCATATCGCGAGTATGCAGGCGCTCATACAGCTGACCGCACAGAATAAACAGACCCGCAGCCGACAGGCCGTGAGCAATCATCTGAATCACCGCCCCCTGGTACGCCAGCTGGCTGCCGGTGTAGATAGCAATCAGCACGAAGCCCATGTGAGAAACGGAGGTGTAAGCAATCAGACGTTTAATGTCGTACTGGGTAAAGGCCATCCACGCGCCGTAGAAAATACCAATCACACCCAGCCACATCGCAATCGGCGCGAATTCTGCCGAGGCGTTCGGGAACAGCGGCAGCGAGAAGCGCAGCAGACCGTAAGCTGCGGTTTTCAGCAAAATACCAGCAAGGTCAACGGAACCTGCGGTTGGAGCCTGAGAGTGAGCATCCGGCAACCAGCCATGCAGTGGTACCACCGGCATTTTCACCGCGAAAGCGATGAAGAAGCCAAGCATCAGCAGATATTCAATGCCGTGCGACATTGGGGTATGCAGCAGCTCGTTA
This sequence comes from Salmonella enterica subsp. enterica serovar Choleraesuis, assembly GCA_022846635.1. Taxonomy (GTDB): domain Bacteria; phylum Pseudomonadota; class Gammaproteobacteria; order Enterobacterales; family Enterobacteriaceae. Next base: position 1,261,161 of record AP025685.1, on the reverse strand, counting down.
TAGTCGAAAGTCCAGACCCCGGTCGCGTTGTAATGCACAAATGCCAGACCAAGGATTGCCACCAGCATCACCAGACCGCTGGCCTGCGTGTAGATGAAGAACTTAGTCGCGGCGCTGATACGCGTTTTACCGTCTGACGCCTTGTGGCCCCACAGCGCAATCAGGAAGTACATCGGAACCAGCATCATCTCCCAGAAGAAGAAGAACAGGAACAGGTCGATGGACAGGAACACCCCGATAACACCGCCCAGAATCCACAGCAGGTTTAGATGGAAGAAGCCGACATATTTCTCAATCTCTTTCCACGAGCAAAGTACCGCCAGCAGACCGAGCAGTGAGGTCAGCACCACCATCAGCAGCGACAGGCCATCCAGCGCCAGGTGAATAGAGATACCAAAGCGCGGGATCCAGTCGAGTTTAAATTCAGACTGCCACTGAGGGATCCCGGCGGCCTGAGTTAACGAATATCCGCCTTGCAGCCACAGCTGGAGCGACAGCGCCAGCGTCAGTCCCATAGTAATCAGCGCAATCCAGCGCGGCACCTTGACGCCGAAGCGTTCGGTTTGCCAGCACAGGAATCCACCGATGAAGGGGATGAGTATTAGCCAGGGTAGTAACATGGCAATAATTCTTCCTTATTAATTTGTCAGGCGGCTATCTCACTCACCATTTCGCATTCGGGCAGTGCTCACAATCCTCGCGTACCTGAGTACGCTCTGGTTGCTATGCGCTAGCCGTCTGCAAACTGTTTTCGCCGATAACGCCGCACGAACAGGAAACCCGCAAAATATTACTCATGGGGAGAGTCATTCTCTCCCCAAAATCCTTAACGCAGTACCAGCAGCAGCGCCAGCACCACGACGGCACCGATACCCATCGAACCCACATACCAACGCAACTGACCGTTTTCGCTCATCACCAGGCCTTTGCCCGCAAAGCGCGAAATAATTGCCGGAATGTTCATCAGGGCATTTAGCGGATCGCGTTTCAACAGCCATGCGATGCCCAGATAAGGTTTGACGAATACCTTGTCATACAGCCAGTCGAAGCCCCAGGCGTTGTACCACCAGGTGGTCAGCACACGGCCCAGCGCACTGCGGGACACGGCGGTCACCAGAGTACGCTGGCCCAGCCACAGCCATGCGGCGATAAGGATGCCGACAATCGCAACGACTCCCGAGGTAATTTCCAGCGCCATTTTGCCGTCGTGACCGAAAGTATTTTCCGGCAAGACGCCCGCCAGCGGAGGCGTAATCAGCGCCCCGACAAAAGTCGACAGGATAAGCAGGATAACCAGCGGCAGATGATGGGTGATACCGCGCGGCGCATGAGCCTGGATCTGCTCTTTGCCATGGAACACGATGAAAATCATTCTGAAGGTATAGATAGAAGTCAGGAACGCCCCGGCCAGACCTGCCAGCATCAGTACGTTATGACCACCGGCCGCAGCCCCCCAGAGGATCTCATCTTTACTGTAGAAACCTGCGGTGATAACCGGCAGAGCAGCCAGCGCCGCGCCACCAACCAGGAAGCAGGCGTAGGTCAGCGGGATAGTCTTACGCAGACCGCCCATCTTAAAGATGTTTTGCTCGTGGTGGCAGGCCAGGATAACTGAGCCAGATGCCAGGAACAGCAACGCTTTAAAGAACGCGTGGGTCATCAGATGGAAGATAGCCGCGTCCCAGGCCTGAACACCCAGCGCCAGGAACATGTAGCCAATCTGACTCATGGTTGAGTAAGCCAGTACGCGCTTGATATCTGTCTGCACCAGCGCGGCGAAGCCTGCCAGAACCAGCGTGATAGCCCCAACGATGCCGACCAGATGCAGCACTTCCGGCGTCATCAGGAACAGACCGTGGGTACGGGCAATCAGGTAGACACCTGCGGTGACCATGGTTGCGGCGTGAATAAGCGCGGAGACCGGCGTAGGGCCCGCCATCGCATCTGCAAGCCAGGTCTGCAATGGCAGCTGTGCCGATTTACCAACCGCACCGCCCAGCAGCATCAGCGTTGCCCACTGCAACATAGTGTTGCCGTTGGCAAAATGCTCTGGTGCCAGCTCAACCATCTCGCGGAAGTTCAGCGTGCCCAGCTCGTTGTAGAGAATGAACAGCGCAAAAGCGAGGAAAACGTCACCAACGCGGGTTACCACGAAAGCTTTGATAGCCGCAGCACCGTTTTTCGGATCGGTATAGTAGAAACCAATCAGCAGATACGAACACAGCCCTACCCCTTCCCAGCCGAGATACATCAGCAGCAGGTTATCCGCCAGAACCAGAATCACCATGCTGGCGATAAACAGGTTGGTATAGGCGAAAAAGCGTGAGTAGCCCTCTTCTCCCCGCATATACCATGACGCGAACATATGGATAAGGAAGCCAACGCCGGTAACAACCGACAGCATTGTCAGCGACAGGCCGTCCAGCACCAGGTTGAAGCCGATATTAAAATCGCCCACCGCCATCCACGTCCACAGCGGCTGAGTAAAGGGCTGGCGCGAGCCGCCTAAAAACTCAACCCCAGCAAACGCGGTGACGACCGCCGCCAGACCAATCGAACCAACGCCGATAGTCGCCGACAGGTTTTCAGACCAGCGCCCGCGGGAGAAAGCCAGCAGCAGAAAGCCAATCAATGGCAGAAATATAGTTAACCAGAGAAGATTCATCCACGCATCTCACTTACTGAATCGATATTCAGATTCTGGCGGCGACGATGGAGCTGCAACAGCAGCGCCAGGCCAATACTGGCTTCCGCAGCCGCAAGGCTTATCGCCAGGATATACATCACCTGACCATCGGCCTGGCCCCAGTAGCTTCCGCTAACAATCAGCGCCAGCGCCGCGGCGTTGATCATAATCTCCAGGCTAATCAGCATGAAAAGCAGGTTGCGACGGATGATGAGACCCGTTAAGCCGAGGGTAAACAGCACGGCGGCCAGAATCAGTCCATGTTGTAACGGGATCATGCGTGCTCCTCCGTTTTTCTTTTCGCGCTATCACCGGCGCGGTTAGACAGCAGGTCGCCCTGGCGGTCTTCGCGGCCAATATGAAACGCCACCACCAGGCCCGCCAGCAGCAGCATCGATGCCAGCTCAACGGCCAGAACGTAAGGGCCAAACAGCGCGATGCCGACCTGTTTCGCGTCGATAGCATTACCATCGATGCCCTGATCGTTAACCTGCAGGATGGCGTAAATCACCACCGCCAGCAGCACCGCTGAAACCAGGCCCGGACCAATCCAGACCGAAGGTTTCAGCCAGTTACGTTCCTGTTCGATAACGGTGTTGCCAAGGTTCAGCATCATCACCACAAACACGAACAGCACCATGATGGCCCCGGCATATACGATGATTTCCAGCGCACCGGCGAAGTAAGCGCCGAGCGAGAAAAACACCCCAGAGATAGCCAGCAGCGATACGATAAGGTAAAGCAGCGCATGTACCGGGTTGGTGTGCGTGATAACCCGCAGGGTGGTTAGCACGGCAACAATGGCACAGATATAAAAAGCGAATTCCATTCCCGGCTCCTTATGGCAACAGGCCTTTGACGTCGATAGGTTTGGCCTCGTTTTCCGCCTCGCCCTTATCTTTCCCGTCGATTGCCATGCCCGCCATCCGGTAGAAGTTATATTCCGGATATTTACCAGGCCCGGAGATCAGCAGGTCCTCTTTCTCATACACCAGATCCTGACGCTTAAACTCACCCATTTCGAAATCCGGGGTCAGCTGAATCGCCGTGGTCGGGCACGCCTCTTCACACAGACCGCAGAAGATGCAGCGTGAGAAGTTGATGCGGAAAAATTCCGGATACCAGCGACCGTCTTTCATCTCGGCTTTTTGCAGAGAGATACAGCCTACCGGGCAGGCAACTGCGCACAGGTTGCAGGCAACACAGCGCTCTTCGCCGTCCGGGTCGCGGGTCAGGACAATACGTCCGCGATAACGTGGCGGCAGATATACCGGCTCTTCCGGATACATCTGGGTTTCGCGCTTAGCGAAGGCATGCATGCCTATCATCCAGATACTGCGTACCTGGGTGCCGAAACCAACCACTAACTCTTTCAATGTCATGGTTTATTCACCCCTTATGGTGCCTGGAAAAGAATGACCGCAGCGGTCACCAGCAAGTTGATAAGCGTCAGCGGCAGGCACACTTTCCAGCCGAAAGACATCACCTGGTCATAACGCGGACGCGGTAACGAGGCGCGAATCAAAATGAACATCATCATGAAGAATGCGGTTTTCAGCGCAAACCAGATGAATGGTGGTAACCATGGGCCATTCCAGCCACCAAAGAACAGCGTCACGATAAGCGCTGATACGGTGACGATACCGATATATTCACCCACGAAGAACAGACCGAACTTCATGCCGGAATATTCGATGTGATAACCATCGGCCAGTTCCTGCTCCGCTTCCGGCTGGTCAAACGGGTGGCGGTGACACACCGCGACGCCCGCTATCGCAAAGGTCAGGAAGCCGAAGAACTGAGGAACGACGTTCCACAAATGCGCCTGGTTATTAACGATATCGGTCATGTTGAATGAACCGGCCTGAGCCACAACGCCCATTAGCGCCAGCCCCAGGAACACTTCATAACTCAGAGTCTGAGCCGATGCGCGCATCGCCCCCAGCAGCGAGTATTTGTTGTTACTCGACCAGCCGGCGAACAGTACGGCGTATACCGCCAGACCTGCCATCATCAGGAAGAACAGAATGCCGATGTTCAGGTCGGCAACCACCCAGCTCGGACTCACCGGCACAATTGCAAAGGCCAGCAGCAGCGAGGTAAAGGCGATTACCGGTGCCAGAGTAAAGATGACCCGGTCAGAAAAACGCGGGATCCAGTCCTCTTTGAAGAACATTTTGATCATATCGGCAACCAGCTGGAGAGATCCCCCCCAGCCGACGCGGTTAGGCCCGTAACGGTTCTGGAACAGGCCCAGCAGACGACGTTCGCCGAAGCTCATGAAGGCACCGCAAGTCACCACTACAAGCAGGATGACCACTGCCTTAACGATGCTCAGGAGTATTTCAATCACCTCTGGTGTTAACCAGCTCATTGCGCTGCCTCCTGCAAGTTATCCAAATGCGCTCCCGCCAGCACCGGCGCGATGCCCGGCATGCCCATCGGCAGACCGACCTGACCCGGCGTCAGCCCTTCAGACAGCACCAGCGGCAGGCTTACGGTATGCCCCTGCCAGGTGAAGCTGACCTGAGAACCCGCGTTGATGCCAAGCTTTGCGGCATCGCTCGGGTTAAGACGCAGACTGGCCTGCGGCATACGCTGCTGGAAGACCGGCGAGCGCTGAGACATCTCGTCGCTGCCAAACAAGTGGTAGTACGGCGCCACCTGCCACTGACCTTCGGTTGCGCGGAAAGCCGCCGGCACATCGGTAAAGTAGCCAAGGCCACTCCCCTGCCCGTCGAACAGACGCACGCCCGGATCACCGTGGCGCAGCTTGCCGCCCACTTCGTCCTGGAACTTATTCCACGCCTGCGGGGAGTTCCAGCCCGGAGCCCAGGCAAATGGAATTTGCGAACGCGGTGCGTCTGGCTGGTTGTTACCTTCCATCGAGAAGGCGAACATGGTGTCTTTATCCTGCGGCTGACGCGGCTCATGCACGCTGATATTGGCGCGCATAGCGGTACGACCGCTGTAACGATGCGGCTCACGAGCCAGTTTCTGACCGCGAATACGGAAGCTGGCATCCGGCGCAGCGTCTTTGATACCTGCCAGCTGCGGTAACGCCTTAATGCAATCATCAATGGCGTGATCGAGCTGAGTCCAGTCCACCTGGCGGCTGGCCAGCGTGCTCTTCAGCGAGTGCAACCAGCGCCAGCTTTCCAGCATGACGTAATCATCGTGATAGTAGGCCGGGTCATAAACCTGGAAGAAACGCTGTGCGCGCCCTTCATTATTGATAACCGTACCGTCGCTTTCAGCGAAGCTCGCCGCCGGCAGCACCAGGTGCGCCTTATCCATAATGGCAGTGTGTTGATGGTCGATAACCATTACCAGCGGAGCTTTACTCAGCGCCGCATCAACCCGAGCCGCAGAGGCGTGGCGGTGCAGATCGTTTTCCAGCACGATAACCGCATCGGCGGAGCCGCTTTCCAGCTCATCGAGCGCCGCATCCAGCGTACCGCCGCTCATCATCCCCAGGCCGACGCTGTTAACCGCACGGGCAACCAGAGTGATACCCACGTCAGAGCCACGCCCCTTCAAGGCCTTAGCCACGTTGGCTGCGGCCTGAATCATGGCGTCGCTCCCGGCGTTGGTGCCGGAGATAATTAGCGGTTTTTTAGCACCGGAAAGCGCTGAAACAATAATATCGACCTTGTTTTGCAGCTCAGCAGGCAAATCGCCTACCGCCGGAGCGCCATTATCCAGGGCATGTGCGATAGCAAAGCCCAGGCGCGCCTGGTCTTCTACCGGAGCGCGGTATGTCCACGCCGCGATATCATCCATGCGGGTGTTATCGACGTTGGTCACAAAAAGCGGGTGCTTAGCGTGCTGGCCAATGTTGAGGATGGCCGCAATCTGCCAATCGGCAACTTTCTGCGCCGCAGCCATTTCACGAGCTTTACCCTTAACGGCCTGACGCACCGACAGCGCGACGCGTGCGCCGGTCTGTGTAATGTCTTCACCCAGAACCAGAACCGCATCGTAAGATTCAATTTCACGCAGCGAAGGGGTATAGATACCGCTATCGCGCAGGATGCTCACCATCAGATCCAGACGAGCCTGCTCACCGGCACCGTTACCGGTATAGAAATTCTCCGCGCCGACTAAATCCCGCAGCGCAAAGTTACTCTCAACGCTGGCGCGCGAAGAGCCAATCCCGATAACTTTCTTCGACTGGCGCAGAATGTCCGCAGCCTGCTGCATCGCCTGCTCAGCATTGACGGAGATAAAGTCGTCACCGCGACGCTGCACCGGCTGGCGCGGACGGTCTTTGCGATTGACATAGCCGTAACCGAAGCGACCGCGGTCACACAGGAAATAGTGGTTAACGCTGCCGTTATAGCGGTTTTCAATACGACGCAGCTCACCATAGCGCTCACCCGGGCTGATGTTACAGCCGATGCTGCACTGCTGGCAGATGCTGGGTGCAAACTGCATATCCCACTTACGGTTATAACGCTCGGAGTGAGTTTTATCGGTAAACACCCCGGTCGGGCAAACTTCAACCAGGTTACCGGAAAACTCGCTCTGCAAGGTGCCGTCTTCTACGCGTCCGAAGTAGACGTTGTCATGCGCACCGTATACACCAAGATCGGTGCCATCGGCGTAATCTTTGTAATAACGAACACAGCGATAGCAGGCGATGCAGCGGTTCATTTCGTGAGAGATGAACGGCCCCAAATCCTGATTGCGGTGAGTACGCTTAGTAAAGCGATAGCGGCGGAAGCTGTGGCCGGTCATCACTGTCATATCCTGAAGATGGCAGTTACCGCCCTCTTCACAGACCGGACAGTCATGAGGGTGGTTAGTCATCAACCACTCCACCACGCTTTCGCGGAAATCTTTAGCTTCAGCGTCATCAATAGAGATGAAAGTGCCATCGGATGCCGGGGTCATACAAGACATCACAAGGCGGCCGCGCGTATCTTCTGCGTTCTGATATTGCTTCACCGCACACTGGCGGCATGCACCCACACTTCCCAGTGCCGGATGCCAGCAAAAGTAAGGAATATCAAGGCCAAGGGAAAGACAAGCCTGCAACAGGTTGTCCGCCCCGTTCACCTCATATTCTTTGCCGTCTACATGAATCGTAGCCATAGTCAGCATGCTTCCCATGAGCGCGGGGTTAACCGCGCATTAATCAAAAATTCTTTATACGTCCCGGTCTTTAATGACCGTTGCGTATACGTCCATCGCCCATTGCTCAAAGGGCGGAAAAATCACCAGCGCGATTTCAGCAGGTTTGGCTGTATGCCTTTAATAGCGTGCAGATTGTTAACATCCTGCTTGATGCCTGCTTCAAACTCGTCGCGGAAATATTTGATGGCGCTTTGCAGCGGCTCTACGGCACCCGGCGCGTGGGCGCAGAAGGTTTTGCCCGGCCCCAGGAAGCGGCACAGCTGCTCCAGAGTTTCGATATCACCCGGCTGTCCTTCGCCACGCTCAAGAGCGCGCAACAGTTTGACACTCCACGGCAATCCATCGCGGCACGGCGTACACCAGCCGCAGGACTCGCGGGCGAAAAACTCTTCCAGATTGCGAACCAGCGACACCATATTGATTTCATGGTCGACGGCCATCGCCAGCGCGGTACCCAGACGGCTCCCGGCTTTACCGATGCTTTCAAAATCCATCGGCAAATCGAGGTGAGATTCGGTCAAAAAGTCGGTACCCGCTCCGCCCGGCTGCCATGCCTTAAACTTCAGGCCATCGCGCATACCACCGGCGTAATCTTCAAGAATTTCGCGCGCGGTAATGCCAAACGGCAGCTCCCACAGGCCCGGATTTTTCACCCGCCCAGAGAAGCCCATCAGCTTAGTGCCTGCATCTTTGCTGTCAGAAATGCCCTGATACCACTCAACACCGTTATTCAGAATAGCCGGCACGTTACACAGGGTTTCTACGTTGTTCACGCAGGTAGGTTTACCCCAGACCCCGGCAGAAGCCGGGAATGGCGGCTTGGAGCGCGGGTTGGCGCGGCGGCCTTCCAGCGAGTTAATCAATGCAGTCTCTTCACCACATATGTAGCGACCAGCACCGGTGTGAACAAACAGCTCAAAGTTATGGCCTGTGCCGAGGATGTTTTCACCCAGCAGCCCTGCCGCTTTGGCCTCCTCAATAGCACGGCGCAGATGCACCGCCGCTTCGATATATTCACCGCGCAGGAAGATGTAACCGCGATACGCTTTCAGCGCAAAGCTGGCAATCAGCATGCCTTCGATAAGCAGGTGTGGCTCCTGCTCCATCAGCAGTCGGTCTTTATAGGTGCCCGGCTCCATTTCATCTGCGTTACACAGTACGTAGCGCAGGTTCATGGACTCGTCTTTTGGCATCAGGCTCCACTTCAATCCCGTGGAGAAGCCCGCGCCGCCGCGGCCTTTAAGACCGGCGTCTTTAACCAGATTGACCACTTCGTCAGGGGACATACCGGTCAGCGCCTTTTTGGCCCCCTCGTAGCCTTGTTTGCTACGATACTCATCCAGCCACACTGGCTGCTTATCATCGCGCAGTCGCCAGGTTAGCGGGTGAGTCTCGGCAGTACGAATAATTGTCTTCATTTATACTGCTCCAGTAGTTCCGCAATCGCCTCCGGCTCCAGATGGCTGTGAGTATCCTCATCAATCATCATGGTCGGCCCCTTGTCACAGTTACCAAGGCAACAGGTCGGCAGCAGAGTAAAACGACCGTCAAAGGTGGTTTCACCCGGCTTGATTTGCAGATGCTTTTCAATTGCCGACTGAATGCCCTGATAACCGGTGATATGGCAAACCACGCTATCGCAGTAACGAATGACATGGCGGCCAACCGGCTTGCGGAAGATCTGGCTATAAAAAGTGGCAACGCCTTCAACGTCGCTATCTGGGATCCCTAATACATCGGCGATCGCTACGATCGCACCATCCGGTACCCAGCCACGGTTTTTCTGCACCAGCTTTAACGCTTCGATCGACGCGGCACGCGGATCTTCGTAGTGGTGCTTCTCGTGCTCGATCGCCTCACGCTCTTCTGCAGTCAGCTCAAAGGCCTCGGCCTGTGGTTGTTGGTTTTCTTGCATAATTAGCGATCCACATCAGACATTACGAAATCGATACTACCCAGATAGACGATAAGGTCTGAAACCAGGCTGCCGCGAATAACCGATGGAATCTGCTGCAAGTGCGCATAACTCGGGGTACGTACGCGGGTACGGTAGCTCATGGTGCTGCCGTCGCTGGTCAGGTAGTAACTGTTAATCCCTTTAGTCGCTTCTACCATCTGGAAGGATTCGTTGGCCGGCATGACCGGGCCCCAGGAAACCTGCAGGAAGTGAGTGATAAGGGTCTCAATGTGCTGCAACGTACGCTCTTTTGGCGGCGGCGTTGTCAGCGGGTGGTCGGCCTTGAATGGCCCTTCCGGCATATTGTTCAGGCACTGCTCAAGAATGCGCAGGCTCTGACGCAGCTCTTCAACTTTGAGCATCAGACGGGTGTAGCAGTCGCTTACGCCGCCGCCGGTTGGCACTTCAAAATCAAAGTTTTCGTAGCCTGAATATGGACGCCATTTACGCACGTCGAAGCCGATACCGGTGGCGCGCAGAGCGGCACCGGTGGTGCCCCAGGCCAGCGCTTCTTTAGCGCCGTAGGCCGCAACGCCTTCAGAACGGCCTTTAAGAATGGTGTTGCGCAGTGCCGCTTTTTCGTACTCGGCCAGGCGTTTCGGCATCCAGTCGAGGAAATCACGCAGCAGGCGATCCCAGCCGCGCGGCAGGTCATGCGCTACGCCGCCGATTCGGAACCAGGCCGGGTGCATACGGAAACCGGTGATAGCTTCTACCACGTCATAGACTTTCTGGCGGTCAGTAAACGCGAAGAAGACCGGCGTCATCGCGCCCACGTCCTGGATAAAGGTAGAGATGTACAGCAGATGGCTGTTGATGCGGAACAGCTCGGAGAGCATTACGCGAATAACGTTAACGCGATCCGGCACCACAATCCCCGCCAGCTTCTCAACCGCCAGCACATATGGCATCTCGTTAACGCAACCGCCCAGATATTCGATACGATCGGTATAAGGGATATAGCTGTGCCAGGACTGGCGCTCCCCCATTTTTTCCGCGCCGCGGTGGTGGTAACCGATATCTGGAACGCAGTCGACAATCTCTTCACCGTCCAGCTGCAGAATAATGCGGAAAGCACCGTGAGAAGACGGATGGTTTGGGCCGAGGTTGAGGAACATAAAGTCCTCGTTATCGGTGCTGCGCTGCATGCCCCAATCTTCGGGCTTAAAGGTCAGCGCCTCCATCTCGAGGTCTTGCTTCTGTTTAGTCAGCTCAAATGGGTCAAACTCAGTCGCACGCGCCGGGTAGTCTTTACGCAGCGGGTGACCTTCCCAGGTTGGCGGCATCAGAATACGGGTCAGATGCGGGTGGCCGGTAAAGGTGATACCGAACATCTCCCAGGTTTCACGCTCATACCAGTTGGCATTTGGGAACAGTTTGATGAAGCTCGGGACATTCAGATCGTTTTCCGAAAGCGCCACCTTCAGCATGATATCGCGGTTGCGATCGATGGAGATCAGGTGATAGAAAACGGAAAAATCCGCGGCAGGCAGGCCTTCGCGGTAAGTACGCAGACGCTCATCGACCCCGTGCAAGTCGAATAGCATGACGTAAGGTTTTGGGAGTTTTTGGAGAAAATCCCCAACTTCCAGTAGTTGCTCTCTTTTTACCCAAACCACCGGCATACCGGTGCGGGTAGCCTGGACGGTAAATGCGTCCGGGCCAAAACGGTTACGCAGTTCGCCGATAACCGGATCATCCAAATGATCTCGGGTTTGCCATACTGGCTGCAAGGCTTCCTGCGCGGTTAAATCGGTCATATTTGTTCACCATGCTAATGGTCATCTGATGGTCGGGAGGGTTTCGCGCGAGTAATTGTGATATCGAAGAACCGCCCCCGCAGGTGTCTTTAAACTTCGTCCGGAGACCGTAAGTTGGTTACGGCAATACGCTCGCCGCGCTTACGTTCACGCTCAGACGGCATGTTGGCACGATAGACGCCCTGGTCACCCACCACCCACGACAGCGGACGGCGTTCTTTACCAATGGACTCCTGCAACAACATAAGCGCCTGCATGTAAGCTTCAGGGCGCGGAGGGCAGCCTGGGATATACACATCAACCGGCAGGAATTTATCGACGCCCTGCACTACCGAATAGATATCGTACATACCACCGGAGTTGGCGCAGGCACCCATGCAGATAACCCACTTCGGTTCCAACATCTGTTCATACAGGCGCTGAATAACCGGGGCCATTTTGGTGAAACAGGTTCCGGCAACGACCATAAAGTCGGCCTGGCGCGGAGATGCACGCAGTACTTCGGCGCCGAAGCGCGCCACGTCATGAACCGCCGTAAACGAAGTCACCATCTCAACGTAGCAGCAGGAAAGACCGAAGTTATAAGGCCACAGGGAGTTTTTACGCCCCCAGTTAACCATGTCGTGCATCGCATTTTCCAGCTTGCCCATATACACGTTGCGGTGTACATGCGACTCCAGGGGATCGGTAACAATCTCCTGTTTTTGCAGGGGATAACGGTCATTCTCACCGTTGGGATCTATGCGGGTGAGCGTATAGTCCATCTTATTGCCTCGCTATTACTGCAAATGTCAATTAGTGTGTTCGTCGGGACGATTGATGTGTTGGCGGCGTGAGCGCGCCGGCGTCCAGTCCAGAGCGCCAATACGCACCAGATAGATAAGACCTGCCAGCAGCACAAAGATAAAGATGGCGGCTTCGATAAAGCCTATCCAGCCAACCTCACGAATAGATGTTGCCCAGGCATACAGGTAAAGCGCTTCCACGTCGAAGATAACGAAGAACATGGCTACCAGATAGAATTTGGCAGACAGGCGCAAACGTGCGGAACCAACGGAATCCAGACCGGACTCATAAGGCGTGTTTTTGGTGCGGCCATGTGAGCGGCCCCCCAAAAACCAGGCCCCTACCAGCATCAGGCTGCATAAACCAATGGCAACAATAAGAAAGACAGCAAACGCCCAGTGGTGAGCGATGACCTCAGTAGATGTTGACATACTCATTGCTTACTCATCAAAGGTGGCGCAAAGACCTCTGCTCTTACTGGCAGATGGAAGCCACATCGATTCAAAGGGAGGAACAAAAAAACCTTACAATAACCACCGTTATTATTTTAAAAGCAGCATATTGATAGGGTTTTTTACTCCTTTCTATAACCTTTTGTCAACTTTAACAAAAGTAACCACACATTAATTTACATGAACGCCATTCCATTAACATATCATGCCTTTCGGCCATTTCTGACGGCCTAAACCAAGGCGTTGTGTCGTTGTTGAATCGAGTCCATGAAGTGTGAAAATCAAAATTTCTCTAACATTCTGGCAGGAATTGCCGCGCTTTTATCCCCCCAGAGGACACTATTTTCTTGATCTGTGACACGCTTTTGTTAATTCACACCGCAAATGAGTAACAAATGAGCGGATATGTTAACGAAAACGCCGGAGAGCTCAATTTCCCTCAGGCGGTGACACAGGGGGCGAAATCACAGTTAATCCTTTGATTATATATAGATTAAAAGGAAAGTTTGCCCCAGTAGCATTGAATGCCACGAAATCAGCACCGGTTAACAAACTTTCTCCCGCCAGAGGGAATTTCAGACAAATTATGGAGGATAACCACTCACTCAGGATTTAAAGCAAGGTTCCTGAGCCAGTAAGGTCTCACTATTTTCACCAGATGTAACGGTACTGTAAGGCAGGCTGTCAGCCGTCATCGCATCAAATACGGCGTTAGCCAGTTCGTTGTCACATTGTGCCTGCCGGCACAGCAAATAGCGGGTCTCCGGCAGTGCTGGCAAACCGTCGCTGGCACCCAAAACTCTTAAGTCCGGACTCATCATCTCTACCGGGCGAGCGGTAATGCCCAGCCCCGCTTTAACCGCAGCACGAACTGCCGCCAGAGTCGAAGCAACGTAAGAGATGCGCCATGGAATACGGGCAGCATCAAGATGGCGAATAATCATATCCCGGTATGGGCTTGGCTCGTCTAACAGAACCAGTGGAACCGCTTCCTCCGGCAGGAAATGATAATCCGCAGCGCAATACCATAAAGTTGGCGAAGTACGCAGCACCAGAAAATCATCATCAACCGGCTGAGAAGTGGTGACGACCAGATCAACTTCCTGACTATGCAGCATATCCAGCATGTAAGGATTACGTTTGACCCGCACATCCAGCGACAAACGCGGATAGACAGAACTTATTCGGTTAAGCAGGAATGGCAGAATGGTATCGGCCGACTCATCGGAAGCACCGATGTGCAGCACGCCCTGAAGATTGTTAAACAGTAACGAATGGCAGGCTTCGTCATTAAAGCGCAGAATTTTACGCGCATAACCCAGCAGCTGTATGCCGTGCTCGGTCAGAAGCTTATTACGACCATGGCGAGCAAATAGCTCTTTGCCCACCAACTGCTCAAGACGCTGCATCTGCTGGCTAACTGCTGATTGAGTCCGGCATACGGCCGCCGCCGCAGCCGCAAAGGTGTTGAGATCGGCAACTGCAACGAAGGTTCTCAGCAGATCGAGGTCGAGATTTAAAATCGGACGATTTGCGTTTGTCATAATTTTTTCACTACCGGGTCACCCAAAGGATTCCCTGGTTCCATGCTGTGTATTGTCGAGGGTAAAAACGAAATCTTTAGTATTCTGATATCCAGTTTGTAATTAATGAGTCAGTCTGCAATGAATCAAAAAAATGGAATCTTCCTGGTGGAGATATAAATCAATCAGCCTTACGGGTCTGAGATTTAATCAAAATCGCACTTTAATTTGTCACACAAAAATGAATTCAAAATTAAGTGCTTTATTCTTCGGTTCAGCGCATTAGAATTCATTAACATTTAGTGGTTCAGATTAATAATTTGAATCAGAATCACATTTTAAGACCGCACCAGATATCCAAACACCAATCTATATTATAAATATCAACAAAATCATATAGCTATAATAACAACGAAGATAAGAGTAGCGGTGTAGCAACATCGCCTCACACTCATTCCCGTTTCCATTTAGGGCAATAATCATATCCTAAAAATGCTAATTTCATAATTTTTAATGCCATTAATCTGATCTGGAGCTGATTTTGCATTTAACCAGTCATCTGGCTGTTTAAGTTTGTGATGATGACCTCAAAAATAAAGGAAAATTATCAGTGCCGTTTACCTGTTTATTAAATCGAAATCCGCATTTAATAAACAAATCATTAACTAGCAGCCGATTCCATACTTAATCCCGCAGCCCCGAACAATAAGTTCATCTTAATAATGAGAACTGTAATTATTAGGTTTTCACAATCCCATTGACGGATAAATAGACATCTACGCCCTGCCCTTACGCCATAAAACAAAATTTACCGCTACAGGGAAATTTAATATCAGTGCATTATTTTGGGTTAATCGATTACGTTACTAATAGCTTCCTGACTCATCAGCCCCAACCAGACAATCGTGCCTAAACAGAACCAGCGTCAGGATAAGGAACCAGACTTCAGCCCTTTAAAACCGCCTACCGGAGGGGTAAATTGTTGCCAGAGCGCTTCCATGGCAGGAAGCCCGCGAACACTGAAGGTTACCCATGTCCCCGATTGAAAAATCCCGCAAGCTTGATAACGTCTGTTACGACATCCGTGGTCCGGTATTAAAAGAAGCAAAGCGCCTGGAAGAAGAAGGCAATAAAGTTCTCAAACTGAATATCGGCAACCCGGCACCTTTTGGCTTTGAAGCACCCGACGAAATTCTGGTCGACGTTATTCGCAACCTGCCCACTGCGCAGGGATATAGCGATTCAAAAGGGTTGTACTCTGCTCGTAAGGCCATCATGCAGCATTATCAGCAGCGCGACATGATGGATATGACCGTTGAGGATATCTATATCGGCAACGGGGTTTCCGAACTTATCGTCCAGGCGATGCAGGCTCTGCTAAATACCGGCGATGAAATGCTGGTTCCTGCGCCAGATTATCCGCTGTGGACTGCGGCGGTCGCGCTTTCCGGGGGCAACGCGGTGCACTATCTGTGCGATGAATCCGCAGGCTGGTTCCCGGATCTTGACGATATTCGCGCCAAAATCACCCCGCGTACCCGTGGTATCGTTATTATTAACCCAAATAACCCCACCGGGGCGGTTTACTCCAAAGAGCTGCTGCTTGAGATTGTGGAACTAGCCCGCCAGCATAATCTGATAATTTTCGCCGACGAGATTTACGACAAAATCCTCTACGATGCTGCTCAGCACCATTCTATCGCCGCTCTGGCACCGGATTTATTGACGGTAACCTTTAACGGATTATCCAAAACCTATCGCGTGGCGGGCTTCCGTCAGGGCTGGATGGTTATCAATGGACCGAAGAAGCACGCTAAAGGCTATATTGAAGGGCTGGAGATGCTGGCTTCTATGCGCCTGTGCGCTAACGTTCCGGCACAGCATGCAATCCAGACCGCGTTGGGCGGCTACCAAAGTATCAATGAGTTTATCACTCCCGGCGGTCGTCTTTACGAGCAGCGTAACCGTGCGTGGGAGCTGATTAACGAGATTCCGGGCGTTAGCTGCGTTAAGCCCCAGGGCGCTTTATATATGTTCCCAAAAATCGACCCAAAACGCTTCAATCTGCATGACGACCAGAAAATGGTGCTAGATTTCCTGCTTCAGGAAAAAGTGCTGTTGGTTCAGGGTACTGCCTTTAACTGGCCTCACCCGGACCACGTGCGTATCGTCACCCTGCCACGGGTTGATGAGCTGGAAATGGCTATCACCAAGTTTGGCCGCTTCCTCAGCGGTTATCACCAGTAATACCTCAGGGAGGGGGTTGCCTCCCCTCCCCTTGTCAGCGCACACTGTCTTTCTTTGTCATTACCGAGGCAGTTATGACCCGCAGCCATTTTTTTGCCCATCTCTCACGCCTGAAATTAATCAACCGCTGGCCGCTCATGCGCAACGTGCGGACAGAGAATGTGTCGGAACACAGTTTGCAGGTCGCTCAGGTTGCTCACGTTTTAGCGGTAATCAAAAACCGTCTGTACGGCGGGAATCTGGATGCCGGGCGTATTACGCTGCTGGCGCTTTATCACGATGCCAGCGAAGTGTTGACCGGAGATCTGCCAACGCCGGTGAAATATTTCAACCCTCAGATTGCCCACGAATATAAAGCCATTGAGAAAATTGCCCAGCACAAACTCATCGAGATGTTGCCGCCAGAACTGCGGGCTGACTTCGCACCGCTGATTGATGAACAACAGGCCAGCGAGCAGGAAAAAGCCATCGTAAAACAGGCGGATGCCCTGTGCGCCTATCTGAAATGTCTGGAGGAGTTATCGGCTGGCAATAACGAGTTTCGACTGGCCAAAACGCGGCTGGAGAAGACGCTTGCCGACCGGCGCAGCGATGAAATGGACTATTTTATGCAGGTATTCGTGCCAAGCTTTGAATTGTCTTTGGATGAAATTAGCCAAAATAGCACGCTGTAAAAAACGAAGCCCGGCCTGACGCCGGGCTTTTATTATCAGAAAGGAAATAGTACCGGAATCAGTAATACACAGACCACCATGACAATCAGTGTAAACGGTACACCTATCTTCACAAAATCGCTGAAACTGTAATGACCTGGCCCCATCACCAGGGTATTAACCGGTGAAGATACCGGCGTCATAAACGCCGCCGATGCGGCCATCGCCACCATCATGGCAAACGGATAAGGTGAAACCTCCATCGAGCGTGCGGCAGCCAGTGCTATAGGTGCCATCAAGACAGCCGTAGCGGTATTAGAGATAAACAACCCAATAGTGGCACACAGGACAAACAGGCAGATAAGCATCAGATAAGGGCCATAACCGCCGCCCAGACCCATAAGCCCGCTGACTATCAAATCCACCCCGCCGGTTTTTTGCAATGCCAGGGCAAACGGCATCATCCCGACAATCAAAATAATGCTCGGCCAGTGGATAGCTTTATAAGCACCTTCCAGATCGATACAGCGGAATTTACCCATTAAAAGGCAGGCGATAATAGCCGCCACGGCGTTTGGCACTTCATCGGTGAGCATTAGCGCCACCATCAGCGCCAGGCAAAAAATAGCGTGAGGAGCCTGACTGTGGGCAGGTGACGCATCCATAGCCTCTGCGGGCAGATTCAGTACCAGGAAGTCGCGATGCTTTTGGTTCAACTGACCGATAACCCGCCAGTCTCCAATAACCAGAATAATGTCCCCAAGCTGAAGCGGCTCATTAACGATATCGTCTTCCAGCACTTCACCGCCGCGTTTAAGGCCGATGACGTTTAATCCATAACGGGTCCTAAAACCTATTTCCCGCACCGATTTGCCGACCATCTCTGACTCAGGAACCATCACGACCTCGGCCATCCCTACATCTAATGCCTGGTCAGAGAAATATTCGCCACGCAGGATCATCGGCTCCAGCATTTGCGTGGCACAAAACTCACGTAAATCCACGTCGGACGCCGACATATCTATCAACAATACGTCCCGTGCGCGAAATTCTGTACCACCATGGACGTTAACGATCACCCGGCGAAAACGACGCCAGCGTTCCAGACCGATGACGTTTGCACCGTAACGCTCGCGTAGCTTGAGATCGTCCAGACGATGGCCCGCCAGCGGAGAACCGGGGCGAATCGCCAGACGACGCGCTCTTCCGGTCAGACCATATTCTTTAATCAACTCGCGGAACGTGCGCCGTTTCCACTGTGGCTTGCCGTCGTCGTCCTCAGTGCCTTTCAGCGCAAAACGCACCACCAGCATGTAACCGATCCCCAGCACCAGTACCACCAGACCTATCGGTGTCACGCTGAAGAACTGAAAACCCTGTAGTCCTTCGCGCACGAGTTCACTACTTACCACCAGGTTCGGCGGAGTTGCTACCAGCGTCATCATGCCGCTAATAAGCCCGGCAAAACTCAGTGGCATCATTAACCGTGAGGGCGAAGTATTCATCCTGGTACAAACGCTAAGCACCACGGGAATAAATATTGCCACCACGCCGGTAGAGCTCATAAAAGCCCCCAGCCCGGCGACGGTCAGCATCAGGAGAATCAGCATTTTGGTTTCACTACTGCCGGACATATCCACCAGCCATGAACCCAAACGAGTGGCGACCCCGGTACGTACCAGGCCGTCGCCGATAATAAACAGTGCGGCAATCAAAATAACGTTCGGATCGCTAAAGCCCGCCAGCGCTTCGCTGACCGATAGCGTGCCGTTAAGGACAAAAGCGACAATCACTAGCAGCGCGACGGCATCCATGCGCACTTTGCCGGTAGCGAACAAAATTATCGCTACCATCAGCAGGCTTAACACCCAGATGAGCTCACGATTCACAACGATTCCTTGTTGGGTAACGGTAGATTCAGAATGCCATAAAAAAAGCGCTGCCGGAGCAGCGCTTTGCCGTTTTCACACGCTTTGTATCACCCTCACCCCGCCGTCAGGCTCAGGTGTGAGCAACAACTCGTTAAGAGAGTGCAGTCTCAGGTCGACTTTATCCAGCCCGGATGCCTGCGCCGGTGCATTCACCGCCGCCACCCGACAGCCCGCAGCCAGTCCGGACTCAATCCCTGCCTCTGCATCTTCGACGACCAGACAATCCGCTGCTGGTAACCCTAAACGCTCGGCGCCTAATAAATAAGGCTCGGGATACGGCTTACCGCGGCTAACCTGTTCAACGGTGACAAAAACCTTTGGCTTAGGGATCCCCGCGGCCTGACAGCGAGCGCTGGCCACCGGCACCGAACCGGATGTCACTATTCCCCACGGCACACCGAGCTCGTCCAGGCGGCGTAATAGCGCCAAAGCGCCGGGAAGTGCCGTAATGCCTTCGGTATCCTCGGCCTCCAGCCGCTCAAGCTGTTTAAACTCGGCCTGCACGGCCTCTTCCGGCTGGCCCGGCATAAAGTGGCGCAATGAAGTAATGGCCGGTTTACCGTGAATAAAGCTCAGCAACTCGTCGTGAGGAATTGCGAAACGGTCAGCCCAGCGGCACCAGGCGCGTTCGACGACCGCCAGCGAGTCAACTAACGTTCCGTCCAGATCGAATAACATGCCCCGACACTTCACGTTAGATTCCTCCTCAGGCGTTAATAATCTGCATTATCTCATTTGCACTCAGATGATACTGACGAGGGCAGGCGTGCCAGGCTTTGCGCATCCGCTGATATTTTTCCAGCATCGGCGTCTGGGCATTAAAGCCATGCGTCCCGGCGTCAAAATGGGTGTAGCGCCCCTCGGTATTGACCATAAAGCGCACATAGGCCAGCAGACGCGCTTCGGTGGCGGCATCAAAGCCTAAGAATGTGACCCGGCGTTCATCTATAGCATCGGCATCTTTCAGGTTACTCCAGGAAACATGCAGCGCGTGATACATCTCCATAATGTCGATAATTTCCCGACAGGTCTCTTCGGTCAACTGACCGAACTCCCTATCCAGTTCACGCATTTGCAGCCCGTAGCCGCGCTCAACAATCGTCTGTAAACGGCGATAACGCTCGGCATTATCCGGGTCGAGCATGGTCATCATCTTGTACTGATTGGACAGAATTAAACGCTGGGCGTGAGTCATTTCCATTTTTTACTCCTGTGCAGCATATCTGCTAAATGTGTGTCTGGTTTACGGCGAAGAGCGCGTCTGGCGCTCTCCTGCAGCATGATCCCTAATCTATAAAGCGGTTGACCTGTAGTGATGCCATACTTAAGTGTGAGGCCGTTATTACAGATCGTCGAGGAAGGTTTTGTCGAGATGACTAAAGGCGCGCTTAAGTATTTCGGCTAGTGCCTGGTAATCCGGCTGACGCTCAAGCGGTGCCAGGGCCTGGCCTGCCTCTTCCAGCTTACCGCGCACTTCATAAAACCAGTGCAGAACCGCAGGCGGTAGCGGCGTCACCGAGCGTTTACCCAGCCACCACAGCCCCTGCATTGGCAGGCTGATAGCGAACAGCGCGGTGGCCACAGCCGGGCCAAGCTGCCCGCCCAGCGCTATCTGCCAGCACAAAGTAAAGATAGCGATTGGCGGCATAAAGCGGATAGCGAAGCGCGTAGCGCGAATAAGCCGGTTTTCAATAAACACGGGCGCGAGGGTCTTTTCCAGGGGCCATGATTTGGCGTAATGCTGGCCACGACGAAAGAAACTAAAGGGACTAACGCTGCCATTTGGGGTCGTTGCCATGGCTCACCTCAACTTTCTGGACAAAAAATAAAAAATCACTGCAAAATCACAACACCTTATGACAACGTTCAAAATATTTTGTCATCACAGGGGCCAATCGAGTATTCTGTGCCGCCCTAAGCAAGGCCACAGACGGATAATCCGCGGGCCGGCAAATCAGGGGCAGCGCCTCAAAGCCTGTATTTTACGCGATTACGCGTAAACTCATGAGTATTTCTTCGTCATTTCAGAAAACAGATACTGTTATGACGTTAATCATAAATGTCTCTGTCATCTTGCGCTACGCTGTGACAACCGATGACGTTTTTTTAGCCACATATAATAGTAGGTACTTCCATGTCGAGTAAGTTAGTACTGGTTCTTAACTGCGGTAGCTCCTCACTGAAATTCGCTATCATCGATGCGCTCAATGGTGACGAATACCTGTCTGGTTTAGCCGAATGTTTCCATCTGCCGGAAGCCCGTATTAAATGGAAAATTGACGGCGGCAAACAAGAAGCAGCTCTTGGTGCCGGCGCGGCCCACAGCGAAGCGCTCAACTTTATTGTTAACACAATTCTGGCACAGAAACCTGAGCTTTCTGCCCAGCTGACCGCTATCGGTCACCGTATCGTGCATGGTGGTGAAAAATATACTTCTTCCGTCGTAATCGACGACACCGTCATTCAGGGCATTAAAGACGCATCGTCTTTCGCTCCTCTGCACAACCCGGCACACCTGATCGGTATTGCCGAAGCTCTGAAATCCTTCCCGAACCTGGCAGATAAAAACGTAGCGGTATTCGACACTGCGTTCCATACCACTATGCCAGAAGAATCTTACCTGTATGCTCTGCCGTACTCTCTGTACAAAGATCACGGCATCCGTCGCTACGGCGCTCACGGTACCAGCCACTACTTCGTAACCCAGGAAGCAGCAAAAATGCTGAACAAGCCGGTTGATGAACTGAACATCATCACCTGCCACCTGGGCAACGGCGGTTCCGTTTCCGCTATCCGCAACGGTAAATGCGTTGATACCTCCATGGGTCTGACCCCACTGGAAGGTCTGGTAATGGGTACCCGTTCCGGTGATATCGACCCGGCCATTATTTTCCACCTGCACGACACCCTGGGCATGAGCGTTGACCAGATCAACAAAATGCTGACCAAAGAGTCCGGCCTGCTGGGTCTGACTGAGGTTACCAGCGACTGCCGTTATGTGGAAGATAACTACAGCACTAAAGACGATGCGAATCGTGCGATGAACGTTTATTGCCATCGCCTGGCTAAATACATCGGTGCTTACACCTCACTGATGGACGGTCGTCTGGACGGTATCGTCTTCACCGGTGGTATCGGTGAAAACGCCGCGATGGTTCGTGAGCTGAGCCTGGGTCGCCTGGGCGCTATTGGTTGCGCTATCGACCACGAACGCAACCTGGCCGCTCGCTTCGGCAACGCTGGCTTCATCAACAAAGATGGCGCCGTTGCAGCCATGGTTATCCCGACCAACGAAGAACTGGTTATCGCTCAGGATGCTTCGCGCCTGACCGCCTAATCAAACACCGCCAGCGCAAGCTGGCGGTGCTGCATTTGTAAGGCGTCGCCCGGCGGCGCAGTCGACAGAAAGAGGTTTTATCGTGTCTCGAATTATTATGCTCATCCCTACCGGAACCAGCGTTGGCCTGACTAGCGTCAGCCTCGGCGTGGTTCGCGCTATGGAACGTAAAGGCGTTCGTCTGAGCGTCTTCAAACCAATCGCTCAGCCGCGTTCTGGCGACGAAAGCGCTCCGGATCAGACCACCACCATCGTGCGTGCTACATCTAATGCCAGCACCGCTGAGCCGATGCTCATGAGCCACGTTGAGTCGCTGCTGTCCAGCAACCAGAAAGACGTGCTGATGGAAGAGATCATTGCTAACTTCCACGCCAGCACCAAAGATTCAGAAGTTGTACTGGTCGAAGGCCTGGTACCAACTCGTAAACATCAGTTCGCCCAGTCGCTGAACTATGAAATCGCTAAAACCCTGAATGCCGAAATCGTCTTCGTCATGTCACAGGGCACCGACACTCCAGAGCAGCTGAAAGAGCGTATCGAACTGACTCGCAGCAGCTTCGGTGGCGCTAAAAACACTAACATCACCGGCGTTATCATTAACAAAATGAACGCTCCGGTTGATGAGCAGGGCCGCACTCGCCCTGACCTGTCTGAAATCTTCGACGATTCCAACAAAGCGAAAGTCGTTCATATCGACGCCAAACAGCTGATCGAAACCAGCCCGCTGCCGGTTCTGGGCTGCGTGCCATGGAGCTTCGATCTGATTGCTACCCGCGCTATCGATATGGCTCGTCACCTGAACGCTACTATCGTTAACGAAGGCGATATCAACACCCGCCGCGTGAAGTCTGTCACCTTCTGCGCGCGCAGCATTCCACACATGCTGGAGCACTTCCGTCCAGGCTCTCTGCTGGTGACCTCCGCAGACCGTCCTGACGTGCTGGTTGCTGCCTGCCTCGCCGCCATGAACGGCGTAGAGATTGGTGCCCTGCTGCTGACCGGTGGCTATGAAATGGATGAACGTATCGCCGCTCTGTGCGAACGCGCATTCGCAACCGGCCTGCCGGTATTCATGGTGGAAACTAACACCTGGCAGACCTCTCTGAGCCTGCAGAGCTTCAACCTGGAAGTTCCGGTAGATGACCACGAGCGCATCGAAAAACTGCAGGAATACGTTGCCAACTACGTAAACAACGAGTGGATCGACACCCTGACCGCCTCTTCCGAGCGCAGCCGTCGCCTGTCTCCACCTGCGTTCCGTTATCAGCTCACCGAGCTGGCGCGTAAAGCGGGCAAACGTATCGTTCTGCCAGAAGGCGACGAACCACGTACCGTTAAAGCGGCTGCTATCTGCGCCCAGCGCGGCATCGCGACTTGTGTGCTGTTAGGCAACCCAGAAGCAATCAACCGCGTTGCTGCGGCTCAGGGTGTTGAACTGGGTACCGGTATCGAAATCGTCGATCCAGACGTTGTACGCGAAAGCTATGTTCCACGCCTGGTGGAACTGCGTAAAAACAAAGGTATGACCGAAGCCGTTGCTCGCGAGCAGCTGGAAGATAACGTGGTACTGGGTACCCTGATGCTGGAACAAGACGAAGTAGACGGTCTGGTATCCGGCGCGGTTCACACTACCGCCAACACCATTCGTCCGCCGCTGCAGCTTATCAAAACTGCACCAGGCAGCTCTCTGGTATCTTCCGTATTCTTCATGCTGCTGCCTGAGCAGGTTTACGTTTACGGCGACTGCGCCATCAACCCGGATCCGACCGCTGAGCAGCTGGCTGAGATTGCTATCCAGTCCGCAGACTCCGCTACCGCTTTCGGCATCGAGCCGCGCGTAGCTATGCTTTCCTACTCTACTGGTAACTCTGGTGCCGGTAGCGACGTAGAAAAAGTACGCGAAGCAACTCGTCTGGCTCAGGAAAAACGTCCTGACCTGATGATCGACGGCCCACTGCAGTATGATGCCGCAGTAATGGCTGACGTAGCGAAATCTAAAGCGCCAAACTCTCCGGTTGCTGGTCGCGCTACCGTGTTCATCTTCCCTGACCTGAACACCGGTAACACCACTTACAAAGCCGTACAGCGTTCAGCGGACCTGATCTCCATCGGGCCAATGCTGCAAGGCATGCGTAAGCCGGTTAACGACCTGTCTCGCGGCGCGCTGGTTGACGATATCGTCTACACCATCGCTCTGACTGCAATTCAGTCCAGCCAGCAACAGCAGTAATCGGCTCACTGAAAGCGAATCCGTCCGTTTATCGGGCGGATTACAGACTTACCAATACCAGCGCCCGGCGCTGGTATTTTTTTGCCTGCTACCTCCCGGCAGCATTCAGCACATTATGTTTAAAACAGTTAATTAACTATTACTCGACTCATTTCACAAATTTTAATTCTTAAATACCATCTTTTAACAGAAATTGATGCCAGTCAGTTTTCCTGTCTCTCAGATCCTGAAAATGAATTCGCCTCAGGATGATCATTTTTAACGTGGAGACAGATGATGGAAAATCTTACTTGCCCCCAGGAGAACCGGGTGGGTCCCGGTGCTTACCTGGCTCTCGGATTTGCCGCAGTCTTTTTTTCTGGCCTGCTCGGTGGGCAGCATTGGTACGGAATTTTTGACTTTACTACCCTCAATGGCGCTTTCGGGCGCATCGTCAGCAGTACCTCATTAGACGGCGAAGATATTAAAGTCGCGACCAGCACCTTTCGCGGTAGCGGCGGCCATGGCGCAATGGACGGTTTTCTGTTCGCCCTGGGCCTTATCCCCGCCGTCATGTTCGCTCTGGGAATGATTAACGTGCTGGAGCATTACGGTGCGCTCAAAGCCGCCCGCCGTCTGCTTACGCCATTGCTGCGCCCGCTGCTGGGCCTGCCTGGCTCCGCCGGGCTTGCCATGATAGGCAGCCTGCAAAGCACAGACGTTGGCGCCTCCCTCACCCGCAATCTGTCCGATGAAGGCCAAATCAGCGAACAGGAAAAAGATGTCTTCGCTATGTTCCAGTTTTCTGCCGGTGGCATGATTACTAACTTTTTCTCTTCCGGGGCCATCCTGTTCACTCTGATGAGCATCGATGGAAGCGCGGCGGTACCGGCCTCGATTGGTACCTGCATCGGCGTAATTTTTATTATGAAAATCTTCGGCGCCAATCTGTTCCGCCTGATGCTGACTATTAGCCCAAAAGGCGCTAAAGCCGAAGCTGAATCAGAAACTAACGCTACAACTCCTCAAGCGACTCAGACCACTCAGGGAGAAAACTCATGAGCGCGCCAGCATCTAACCCGGTTGTTACCGATATTTTCGTCGCAGGAGCCCGCAAAGGCTGGAACATCGCCACTACCAGCACTCTGCCCAACGTCGTCATGGCTTTTATCATCATCAAAGCTCTGGAAATCACCGGTGCGCTAAAAGGCCTTGGCATTCTGTTTGCTCCGCTAATGGGTCTTTTTGGGCTGCCGGGTGAGGCCGCAGCGGTACTTATTGGCGGCTGGATGTCGATGGGCGGCGGTATTGGCGTGGCTATCGGCCTGTTTGATAAAGGCATCCTGACCGGCGAGCACCTCGCTATCCTCGCTCCGGCCATCTATTTGATGGGATCCCAGGTGCAATATATTGGCCGCATTCTCGGCGTTATCGGCACTCAGGCGCGTCGTATTCCGCTCATGATCGGGGTTTCAGTTATCAATGCTTTCATCGCCATGCTGTTAATGCGCATTATTCTCTGAGGATCATTTATGGATATTAAACATTACCTGTCTGAGCTGGCCACCCTGGTCAATGTGGATTGCGGCACCGGGACTCCCGAAGGCGTGCGCGCCGTCGCTGAAACCCTGAACGCTATGTGGCGTGACGAAGGCTGGCACACAGAGTTTCAGGATTTCGGCCCTCAGGTAGGCCCGGGCCTTCTGGCGACCAACAGCCCGCAGGCGGAGCAGTTTGATGTATTACTGGTCGGTCATATGGATACCGTCTTTCCAGTGGGAACCGTAGCCGAGCGCCCTATGTCGATGGATGACAGCCGGGTCTACGGGCCTGGCGTTTCAGATATGAAAAGCGGCCTGCTCAGCATTTTGTGGGCCATTCGCTCCCTCCCTGCATCCCATAAAGAGCGCCTGAAAATTGCGGTCGCAATGAATCCAGATGAAGAGACCGGCTCCCTGCACTCCCATCACTGGATAGAAGAGCTGGCTCTACGCTCACGAGCGGTTCTGGTATGTGAAGCAGCCCGTGCCGACGGTTCCTTAGTCAGCGCCCGCAAAGGTATGGCCGGATACCGTTTGACTTTCCACGGTGTCGCCGCTCACGCAGGTAACGAGCCGGAAAAAGGCCGTTCCGCAATAACCGCCCTTGCCCATGCGGTGCTGGCTATCAACGCTCTGGCTGAACCAAAGCTTGGCACCACGCTCAACGTTGGCGTTATCTCCGGCGGTAGCGTCGCGAACGTAGTAGCCGACCGTGCCGAAGCGCTTATCGACGTGCGCTTCACCTCAAACGACGCTTTCGAGGCCGTTCAGCAACGTCTGAATGCGCTATGCGAACAAGGCTTTTTGGAAGGCGTCACCTGTCAGCTCACCCGGATAAACCATAAACCGGCGATGGCGGTAACTCCCGCCAGCGAAGTATTGATGAAGCTGGTCGAGCAGGCCGGGACCGATGAAGGAATCGGGATAACCTGGAAAGCCGTGGGTGGCGGTAGCGATGCCAATCATACGGCGGCGCTGGGCGTTCCAACGCTGGATGGCTTTGGCCCTGCCGGGGCCGGATTCCACAGCGCCAGCGAATATCTGGAAACCAGCTCTATCGAGCCGCGTATTCGCCTGCTACGCAGGGTACTGGAAAAAATGTAATCTCTGCCGGTGCGTACCTGCTGCGCACCGGCTTTATCGCTCACCACATGCTGTTTTTAACCCGCCAGGTCATTACCTCATATAACTGTCTGCATCTATGCGAATCAGCATCAGGGATGTGACGCTATAAAAAGGTGTGATTGGGAATTGAATAGCTGACAGGCAGGTGAACAAAGCCCGATGCCATAACACCGGGCTGGATAGGCAATTAAGCTTCGTCGGCTTCAGCAATGGCACTTGAACCATACCCGGCGTTGCGGGTCATCCAGAGCGCCAGCGCTTTCAGGGAGTCCGGCGTGAACTCATCGCAACGTTGGGTTATCTCTTCCGGAGACATCCAGCGCGCTTCGCTCACTTCCTCTTCCTGTAAGGCAAATGGGCCGTGGGAAACACAGCTAAACAGCCCGCCCCAAACCCGACAGTTAGGATCCTCGAAATAGAACTGCCCGTGCTCCGCAAACGGCACGCCGGCAATCCCCAGCTCTTCTTCTGCCTCACGACGAGCAGACTCCAGCATGCCTTCCTCTGCCTGCACTACCCCGCCTGCCGTAGCATCCAGCATGCCGGGAAGAAAATCTTTATTCTCAGTGCGGCGCTGCACCAGAATTTTGCCCATGCCGTCATGAACGACAATGTAGGTCGCGCGATGGCGCAGACGTTGAGCACGCATTTGTGCTCGCGTAGCCTGCGCGATGACCTCGTTGTCTTCACTGACAATATCTACCCATTCCGTACCAGAAAAATCACGTTGCTCCACCATCAGGGAACCCTTTTTATCCAGACGCTCTTAAGGCGTATTTGTGGTTTCAGTGACTAAATTACGGGGTAATTACCAGACGCGCAATCTCCTCGCGAGAGTCAAGCGCATGAACGCTCAGAATATCGTCATCCAGCAACCCATAGCTCGCTGGGTTGCCACCTTTTGGTAACGAAACTGAGCCTGGATTAAACAATCCAATCCGTTCGTCGCTCCAGCTTGCCTGTGGTATATGAGTATGGCCGAAGACTAGAATGTCGCCTGCCGAAAGTGGCGGAAGCTGCGCCGGATGGTAGTGATGCCCATGAGTTAAAAACAGCCGGGACTCACCTACCAGTACCTGCTGCCAGGGCGCGGTAATCGGAAAGTTAAGCAGCATCTGATCCACTTCACTATCGCAGTTACCGCGCACCGCGATGACCCGCTCTGCTACGCTATTAAGCCGCGTTGCCACTTCCCCCGGCTGATACCCTTCCGGCAGCGGATTACGCGGACCGTGATAGAGTAAATCGCCCAGTAATATCAGCCAGCGAGCGCCGCTGGACTCAAACAGCTCTAGCACCCGCTCAGTAGCCGGAAGCGAACCGTGAATATCGGAAGCAATCATCAGTTTCATCGCATATCTCCCTTATTTTGTCAGGGCTATGATAACGAAACGCCCGCGTTATCAGCTACCCCGATGTTTTGAAAGGGCAACATAACGCTGCACCGAAGCCCGCTGCCATTGAAAATTAGCATAATCCGCCAGCCGCTCTGGCAGAGGATCGTCATGACATACCAGACGCATCAGCATCAATGATAAATCACTATCCGCTATCGACCATTCGCCAAACAGGTTCTGATATCCCTCTCTGAGCAAACTCTCACTACGGCTAATCAGTTTATCGGCATCGCGTTGCGCCGCTGGCGATAATGGTGCGAACTTTTGTCCGCTGAATATCACCTCGGTTGGCCGCTCACTGCGCAACGCCAGTAAGTCACTCCGTAGCCACGCCTGAACCTGACGAGCCCGCGCACGCTCTTCTAGCGAGTAGGGATACAAGCGCTCCCACACCGGCGGAGCAAACTTCTCCTCCAGGTATTCAGCGATGGCGCTGGATTCGCTCAGCTGAAAATCGCCTACCTCAAGCAATGGCACCCGTTGGGTGTGATTAAAACCGGCCCATCCCGGCTGATTTTGCTGCCCCTCGCCAAGAGCGATAGTTTTTAATTCAAAACGCAGCCCTTTCTCCGCCAATGCGACCCATACCGACATAACGTACGGGCTGTGATAGTTCGAATCGCTCCATAAAGTAATCTGTGGCAGGGGCATAAATATCCTCATCTGATTAGGGGGGCACCCTCTCAATATAGCTACAATGATTGCGCTGTCACGCGTCATTTGATTGATAAGTGTAGGAAAGCTTTGGATGTGATACATCAGGCGGCATAAGGTTAACGGCTGTTGTATGATGCGTAAAAAACAATGGGGAACCCTGCATGATCTCTCAGTCCGACGCCATTATCCGCATCAAAAATCTGCGCCTGCGTACTTTCATTGGAATTAAAGATGAAGAGATAGCCAACCGTCAGGATGTGGTTATTAATATCACCATTCACTATCCGGCTGAACGGGCGCGCAACAGTGCGGATATCGCGGACGCTCTGAATTACCGTACCGTCACTAAAAGCGTTATCGCCCTGGTGGAGAATAATCGCTTTGCTTTGCTGGAAAAACTCACTCAGGACATCCTCAACATTACCTGCGATCATCCCTGGGTTACCCGCGCCGAAGTCGAAGTCGATAAGCTCGCGGCGCTACGCTACGCCGACTCGGTATCAATGACACTAAGCTGGCAACGCCAATAAACGCCTGTTTATAAGCTAAGATCTCAGTATATCTTGCTGAATCAGGAGGCCAGATGAATATCTTACTGACGGGCGGTACCGGCCTGATAGGTCGCCATCTGATCCCACGCCTGCAGGCCCTGGGCCATAACATTACGGTGGTAACCCGAGATATTGGCAAAGCACAGAGCGGGGAAATAGTCGATGTGACCTTCTGGCAGGGTCTGGACAAGCACCGCAATCTGGACGGTTTTCAGGCGGTGATAAACCTCGCAGGTGAACCAATAGCCGATAAGCGCTGGAGTTCTGCTCAAAAGGCGCGTCTGTGTCAAAGCCGCTGGCAGACGACAGAGCGCCTGGTTGAGATGTTTCAGGCAAGCACCACCCCGCCTGCGGTATTTATTTCCGGCTCCGCCTGCGGTTACTACGGCGATTTAGGTGAGGTCGTGGTGACAGAAGAAGAGCCGCCACACAACGAATTTACTCACCAGCTGTGCGCCCGCTGGGAGCAAATTGCCTGTCAGGCGCAAAGCGATGTTACCCGGGTATGCCTGTTAAGAACCGGGGCCGTTCTGGCCCCTGATGGCGGGATGCTCGCGAAATTAATCCCGATATTTCGTCTTGGGCTGGGCGGCCCGCTTGGCAATGGCCGTCAGTATCTGGCCTGGATTCATATAGAGGATATGGTCAGCGCCATTGTCTGGCTGCTCCACCACGAGCTACGCGGCCCGTTCAATATGGTCTCCCCTTACCCGGTGCATAACGAACAGTTCAGCCATGCGCTGGGCCACGCGCTGCATCGCCCTGCGGTAGTACGCACACCGGCGGTGGCTGTACGGGCATTAATGGGGGAGTCGGCGGTTCTGGTACTTGGCGGGCAGCGCGCACTGCCAAAACGGCTGGAAGAGAGCGGATTCCACTTTCAATGGTATGACCTGGAAAAAGCGCTGGCCGAGATCGTCCGAAAAATATAATAACGGCGGCAGGAACCGGCCTCCTGCCGCAGCTATTACTTAAGCGCGCCGCTAAGGAACTGCTGCAAGCGCGGACTTTGCGGGTTGCCAAATAGCTGCTCTGGTGGCCCCTGCTCTTCAATTTTGCCCTGATGCAAAAAGATAACGTGGCTGGATACATGGCGGGCAAACCCCATTTCATGAGTCACCACCACCATCGTTTTTCCTTCTTCTGCCAGCTTTTGCATGATGCGCAGAACTTCACCCACCAGCTCAGGATCAAGCGCCGAAGTCGGCTCATCAAACAGCAACACATCCGGCTCCATCGCCAGCGCCCGAGCAATAGAGACTCGCTGCTGCTGACCGCCGGAAAGATGCACCGGATATTTACCCTGGGCGCGCTCATCGATCCCTACCTTAGCGAGGTAAGTTTGCGCCCGGCAGCGGGCCTCTTCTTTGCTCAACCCCAGCACCTGTACCGGTGCTTCCATCACGTTTTCCAGCACCGTCATGTGGCTCCACAGGTTAAAGTGCTGAAATACCATGGTTAGACGGGTGCGCAGTAGCCGCAGCTGGTTTTTATCCGCCACTTTAAGCTGACCGTCTTTATCGCGCACCAGGCCAATATTTTGGTTATTAACCACAATAGTTCCTTCACTGGGCTTCTCCAGGAAGTTAATACAGCGCAGAAAGGTACTCTTCCCCGAGCCGGAAGAACCAATGATGGAAATAACGTCACCAGCGCTGGCGGTCAATGACACACCCTTCAGCACCTCGTGCTCACCGTAACGCTTGTGCAGATCGATGACCTGTAATTTATCAGACATACATAGACTCAATGGGTCGAAGAGGGTGACAGATGCTGCGTCCAGCGTTTTTCCGCTTTGCGGAACAGACTAATCAGCACCCACGAGATAATGAGATAGAGCACTGCTGCAATGCCAAACGCGGTAAACGGCTGATAGGTCGCCGAGTTAATATCGCGGGCGATTTTCAGTAAGTCCGGCACAGTGGCGGTAAAAGCCAGCGCGGTCGAGTGCAACATCAAAATAACTTCGTTGCTATAGGCCGGCAGCGCAATGCGCAGTGCCGATGGCAAAATAATGCAGCGATAAAGTTTGAACCGTGAAAAACCGTAGGCCCTGGCCGCCTCTATCTCGCCGTGCGGCACCGCGCGGATAGCTCCGGCGAATATTTCGGTAGTATAGGCGCAGGTATTCAGCGTCAGCGCCAGCACCGTACAGTTAAGCCCGCTGCGGAAGAAATCATTGAGCAGCTGAGTGCCTTTCACCACCTCCAGGGTATACATTCCGGAGTAAAACACCAGTAGCTGCACATAGAGCGGCGTACCGCGGAAAATGTAGGTGAACAGCCACACTGGAAAACGAATAAACTTGTTTTCCGACACCCGGCCAATGGCCAATACAACTGCCAGCAATCCCCCCATCACCACAGATGCGATCAGCAGCCACAGGGTTATGGCCACGCCGGTAAACTGATAGCCATCGCTCCACAACAGCGCCTTCCAGTACTCCTGGATGATGTCCATCATAATTCAGCTCTCCTGACGCCAACCGAGTAGCGCCGTTCCAGCCATAGCAGTACGCCGTTGGAAACGGTGGTGAATATCAGATAGATAATTCCGCAGACAATCGCGAAATAGAATGGCTGCCAGGTACTTTTACCCGCCAGCTGCGTGGCTTTAACCACATCCTCCAGCCCCAGCAGAGAGACCAGCGCAGTTGACTTCAGTATGACTTGCCAGTTGTTGCCGATACCCGGCAGCGCATAGCGCATCATGGCCGGAAACTGAATACGTCTGAAAGTCTGCCATGGGGTAAAACCGAACGCTGTTGCCGCCTCGGCCTGGCCACGCGGTACCGCAAGCCAGGCGCCGCGAAAGGTTTCGGTAAAATAAGCGCCGTAGATAAAGCCCAGAGTAATAATCCCGGCCATCATTGGGTCGATATCAAACTGCGCCAGGCCAAGCGCATCGGTGAGAGAGTTAACCACCATCTGCATGCCGTAAAAAATAAGCAGCATCAGCACCAGATCGGGCACTCCGCGAATCAGCGTGGTATAGCCAGAAAACAGCATGACCACCGGCTTGTTTTGCGACAGCTTGCCGCTGGCCCCCAGCAAACCTAGCACAACCGCCAGCACCACAGAGCTAATGGCCAGTTCCAGCGTCACCGCTGCACCGGCTAAAATAACCTGAGAAAAACCATACAGCATACTGCCTACCCTGTGTGTAAAACGCGCCCCGCCCTGAGAGCGAAGCGCATTACGAGAGTCACTTTGGGTTACTCACCGTAAACATTGAAATCGAAGTATTTTTTCGCCAGCTTCTGATAGGTGCCATCGGCGCGCATCTCGGCAAAGGCTTTATTCAGCGCCGCGCGCAGTTCAGTGTCGTCTTTACGCAGACCGATACCGGTGCCAACGCCAAACAGCTTCTCATCTTTCACCGCCGGCCCACCGAACTGATAACCTTTACCAGCCGGAGTTTTCAGGAAACCTTCGCTGGCCGCAACTTCATCCTGAAACGCCGCATCGATACGTCCGGCGGTCAAATCAGAATAAATATTGTCCTGGCCCTGATAAGAGACAATTTCAATTCCCTTCGGCTGCCAATGCTCTTTACCAAACGTCTCCTGGGTTGTGCCCTGGAGCACCCCTACACGTTTGCCTTTCAGCGCTTCGACCGTTGGCTGAATCGGGCTACCTTTCTCCACAACCAGACGCGAGTCAGCGGCGTAAAGTTTGTCGGTGAACGCGATTTGCTCCTGACGCTTCTCGGTTATCGACAGCGACGACATAATGGCATCGATTTTCTTGGCCTGAAGAGACGGGATCAGCGCATCAAGCGGGCTTTCCACCCAGGTGCAACGGGTTTGAATACGCTGGCAAAGCTCATTAGCCAGATCAATATCGAACCCTTCCAGTTTGCCCTGAGCATTCTTGGACTCAAACGGCGCATAGGTAGGATCGGTGCCAATCCGCAGAGTTTGTGGCACGGCAGCCAGAGCAGAAGAGATACCTGACAAAGCCAGAACCAGAGAAACAGCCACAACGTTCTTGTTCATTTCATCCTCGCAGAACAACGTAATTTAAAACTTTCCCAGAAGGTCAAACGGCAAGCGGATAACCGGCGATGGCACCAGGCGCCCCATAATGGTGCATTAGTATGACCAGACACCAAAATAGGGCCTCATCATTATGCCTTGATGGAATCATAATCAGCCTGGAAGCCATCGGCCAGTCAGATAAGACTCACTCGCCGTAAACGTTAAAGTCGAAATATTTTTTGGCCATCTTGTCGTAAGTACCATCTTTGCGGATATCCGCCAGCGCTTTATCGAAAGCGGCTTTCAGCTCGCTATCCTGCTTGCGCAGGCCGATGCCGGTACCATCGCCAAAATATTGTTTGTTCTTAACCGCAGGGCCTGCAAACGCAAAAGCTTTACCGGCAGGCTGCTTCAGGAAACCTTCACTAGCGGCAACTTCATCCTGGAATGCAGCATCCAGTCGGCCTGAAGCAAGGTCGGAATAGATAAGGTCCTGGTTCTGGTAGGCAACCACATCAACGCCTTTAGTGCGCCATTCGGCGTTGGCAAAGGCTTCCTGGGTGGAGCCTTGCAGCACGCCTACGTGCTTACCTTTAAGCGATTCCAGGGTTGGCTGAATAGGAGAGCCTTTCGGGGCAATCAGCCGGGGGTCGGCGGCATAAAGCTTATCGGAGAAGGCAATCTCTTGCTCACGCTTGGCGGTTATCGACAGCGAAGAGATAATAGCGTCGATTTTTTTCGCCTTCAGCGATGGAATCAGCGCGTCAAAATCGCTGCCCGTCCAGCTGCATTTCACGGCAATCCGTTTGCACATTTCATTGCCTAAATCGATATCGAAACCGACAAACTGGCCGCTGGCATCCTTAGAGGAGAATGGTGCGTAGGTTGCGTCGGTACCGATGCGGATTGCCTGAGGAAGCGCCGCGAAAGCGGGCGCCGCCATGCCAAACAGCAGCGTTAGCGCACAGATCTGCTTTTTCATAGAACCCTCAACTGATACGTGATGTTGTCGTGTGTTGTTGTTATTGCCCTACCCGGAAACTCTGACCGGCTCTCCTGGGTAAGTTAAAGTCAGGCGCTGATATCAAGCACAAGGCGTGCCAGACCCGCGATTAACTTCATAATATGGCCGATGTTAACTAAAGGTTTAAATTTAACATCTTGCCGACAATACCAGTTTTGTGCAGCAGATACATCTGTAGAGGGGAAAAAAAGCGCAGATTTTGACGCAGATACGAAGATGAGAGTTACGCTGCATCACGGCGATGCAGCTTATACGAGTCAGCCGGTTATTCTGAAGATCTTGGCCCCTGCCAGCGGGTGAACAGATCCTGTGGCAGGCTAATCGCGAACTGGTCTAAAACCCGGTTCACTGTCTGATTAACAATATCGTCAATCGTTGCCGGGCGATGATAAAAAGCGGGAACCGGCGGCATAATCACGGCGCCAATTTCAGCCGCCTGGGTCATCAAACGCAGATGGCCAAGATGGAGCGGAGTTTCACGCACGCCAAGCACCAAAGTGCGACGCTCTTTCAGCACCACGTCGGCGGCGCGGGTTAACAGTCCGTCAGTGTAGCTGTGAACAATGCCGGAAAGCGTTTTAATTGAGCAAGGTAAAATCGCCATACCCAGAGTCTCAAACGATCCTGAAGAGATACTGGCCGCAATATCGCGCGCATCGTAAACCTCATCGGCCAGCGCCTGCACATCGCGCAGATTGTAATCCGTTTCAAGAACTAATGTCTGACGGGCGGAACCGCTGATAATCAGATGGGTTTCAATATCGGGTAGCGGCTGGAGAACTTGCAGTAAGCGGACGCCATATATCGCCCCGCTGGCGCCGGAAATGCCGACAATAAGTCGTTTCATTGACTCGGGTTCCTGAGCTTTCAAAATCAAAACTTTGCCGGATTATGCTGCGGGATGCAATGTCAAAGGATGTCATCAATGCCTAAAAAAACGGCCGGAATAATCCGGCCATTTGAGCTTAACCTTCGTTATGCATTTCCAGGTTCTCAACCTCATTCTGGAGCTGCAGCGCTTTTGCATCGTCATTTCGCAGCGACTCCAGATAATCGAGATAACCGAGATCCACGTCTTTAGTGACATAAACGCCGTTAAACACTGAACACTCGAACTGTTCAATATCCGGATTCTCAGCGCGAACCGCTTCGATAAGGTCGTCGAGGTCCTGGAAAATCAGCGCGTCTGCGCCAATTATCTGGCGGATCTCATCCACTTCGCGGCCATGGGCTATCAGCTCATTGGCACTTGGCATATCTATCCCGTAAACGTTCGGGAAGCGAATCTCTGGAGCCGCTGACGCCAGATAGACGTTTTTAGCCCCCGCTTCGCGCGCCATTTCAATAATCTGTTCAGAAGTGGTCCCGCGAACAATGGAGTCATCCACCAGCAGTACGTTCTTATCACGGAACTCAGCGCGGTTAGCATTAAGCTTACGGCGCACCGACTTACGGCGCAATTGCTGACCTGGCATGATAAACGTACGGCCTACATAGCGGTTTTTCACAAAGCCCTGGCGATAAGGTTTGTTAAGAATGCGGGCAATCTCGAGCGCGATATCGCAAGAGGTTTCAGGAATCGGGATAACCACATCAATATCCAGATCTTCCCATTCGCGGGCAATTTTCTCGCCCAGCTTTTTCCCCATTCCTACCCTGGCGCTGTAGACAGAAATTTTATCAATAAACGAGTCTGGACGTGCGAAGTAAACATACTCAAACAGGCATGGATTGCAGACCGGATTGTCGGCGCACTGACGAGTGAACAGACGCCCCTGCTCAGTAATATAAACGGCCTCACCGGGAGCAACATCGCGCAGGAAATCAAACCCGAGGGTATCAAGCGCCACGCTTTCTGAGGCCACCATATATTCAGTGCGTCCATCGCCGATATCGCGCTTACCCAGCACCAGCGGACGAATACCATTAGGATCGCGGAAGGCCAGCATGCCGTGGCCGATAATCATGGCAACCACCGCATAGGCCCCACGGATCATCCGGTTAGTGGCGGCAACGGCAGCAAAAATATTGTCGGCTTCAAGTGGATAGTGGCGGAAGTTATCCAGCTCACTGGCAAAAATATTCAACAGCACCTCGGAGTCAGAGGTGGTATTGATATGACGCCGCTTTTCTTCAAACAGCATGCGACGCAGTTCGTGGGCATTGGTCAGATTGCCGTTGTGGGCAAGGCTGATACCGTAAGGGGAGTTTACATAGAACGGCTGAGCTTCGGAGGCGCTGGAGCTACCTGCGGTGGGATAGCGCACGTGCCCTATCCCCATGTTTCCCTGTAACCGCTGCATATGGCGGGCTTCAAAGACATCACTCACAAGACCGTTGGCCTTGCGCAGCCGGAAACAGTTATTGGCATCAATGGTGATGATGCCGGCGGCATCCTGACCACGGTGCTGAAGCACCGTTAACGCATCATAAATCGACTGATTGACCGGCATAACACCGGCGATCCCGACAATACCGCACATGTTGTCTCTTCCTCATTAAGCTACGTCCCAGGCACTGGCAGCGACCGGGGCAAGAAACTTGAAGAGCTTTGCAGATAGTCAAAAAACCATCTGATGATGAAGCTGAATTGAGGAATCAGCTGTGAATGCTGCCAATCCTCACTTTTCGCCAAACTGGTAAACGTATCGAGAAAGAACAGTATGGCGGCGACTATCAACGCGCCGCGCAGTGCGCCAAAACAGACGCCCAGTACCCGGTCTGTACCCGACAGCCCGGTTCTTTCTACCAGCTGACCTATCACGTAATTGACGATAGCGCCGACGATTAGCGTCACGACAAACAGCACTGCAATTGCTATCCCGTTGCGTACCAGCTCATCTTCAAAGCCAGTGAACCAGGGTGACAGATAAGTGTAGTAGTGACTGGCGACAAAGAAAGCGCAGCCCCAGGTTACCAGGGAGAGCGCCTCGCGCACGAAGCCGCGAATCAGGCTTACAAGGCAAGAAAATCCAATCACTGCAATAATGGCGTAATCAATCCAGACCATGTGAGTCTCGCATATTACGCCCTGACATCCGGTTCGGGGCGCATTCTAACAGAAAAAGAAAACGTTTGCGTAGGGATTTCCCATCCCGGCTCCAATAAAAAATGGCGTTGAAAATTTATCCAACGCCATCATAACTTTGCTTGTAACAGGCGGTTAATCGACCGCTTAGTTGGCGCTGTATCCCATCACTACGCCACTGAGTCCGGATATCTGCTTCAGCTCGCCCAGAGAGCCTTTCAGCTTATCTTTCGAAGCGTCCGGGCCGACCAGAATACGGGTGATTTTGCCCTGTACCGGCGTCGATGGCGAAGTGTAAGCACGATAACCCGCTGAACGCAGTTTACCGACTATCTCATTAACCTTATCCGCATTTTTCAATGCACCAAGCTGCACAACCCAGGCCTTGCCTGCAGGCGCGCTCTCCTGAGCCGGTTTATTCTGCGCGGCAGGTTTGCTTTCCGGCGCTAGCGCAGGTTTTGTCTCGGTCGGAGCATACTGCTCAGGTGCCGATTGCTCAACGCGTTTAGCAATCTGCGATTCTAGCGTCTGCGTCCGAGGCTTAGGCTTATCATTAACCCCCTGGCGTGTGCCCGGCGGTAATGCATCCAGACCCGCGCTGCCATCGCCCGGCAGCGTCGCCGAATCAATAGCCGGAGCAGCCGAGCTGGCTCTTACCTCTTCCGCCGCACCGGCGGGAGGCTGTGCAGGCAGAGCCTGAGTGGCCGGGATCATATCCGGTTCGTCATTATCTCCCGGCTTTGGTACTAACGGAATAGCGGCAAACTCATCCTGATAGTGCTTTTTCTGCCCATCCAGCAGCGCTGGCAGTACGATAACGCCCAGGGCTACCAAAACGATGGTGCCGACCAGACGATTTTGAAATTTACTCGCCACCTGTTTTCGCCTCCAGTACTTCCATTACGTGTGCGACCGTATGGAACGAGCCGCATACCAGCACCGTATCTTCCGGACGAGCCTGTTGCATTGCCGCTCGCCACGCTTCGGCTACCGTCAGAAAAGCCTCAGCCTGAGGAATATGTTCCTGCAACTGCTGCGCCGTCGCGCCGCGCGGGCCTTCCAGCGAGGCACAATACCAGCTATCCACCAGAGGCACCAGGTGCTCCAGCGTTCCCGGAATATCTTTATCGTGCAGCATTCCGACCACCGCCAGCAGCCGTCCCTCACGCTGATTTTTGGTCAGCTGACCGGCCAGATACTGTGCCGCATGAGGATTATGCGCCACATCCAGGATGACCCGAGGAGACTCACTAATTACCTGAAACCGTCCCGGCAGCATCGCTTCGCTCAGCCCCTGGCGCAATGCCTGGTCGCTAATAGTAAGCCCGCTGGCCCGCAGTGCCGCGACCGCGGTTGCGGCATTAGGCTGCGGTACTTTTGGCAGCGGTAGTCCGCTCAGAGAGCCGTCGCCATCGCTAAATGACCAGCTATCTTCATCGACGCGATAACTCCAGGCAACATCACGCGCTAACAGGTGAGCACCTTCAGCCTGTGCGACTTCGGCGATGCTGCGCGGCATATCCGGCTCGCCCACGACCGCGGGCCGCCCGGCGCGTAAAATCCCGGCCTTTTCACGGCCAATGCTTTCGCGATCCGGCCCCAGCCAGTCGATATGATCTAATGCGATGCTGGTGATAACGCTGACATCAGCATCGACAATATTAGTGGCATCTAAACGACCACCCAGCCCGACCTCGAGAATGGCAACATCAACTTTAGCCTGCTGGAAAAGCCACAGCGCCGAGAGCGTGCCGTATTCAAAATAGGTAAGTGAAGTAGGCCCTCGCCCCTCTTCAATGGCGGCAAACGAGGCGGTATGCAGCGATTCGGGCAGCTCCTGACCCTGAACCCTTACCCGTTCGGTGTAACGCACCAGATGAGGCGAACTATAAACGCCGACCCGGAAACCCGCCGCCATCAAAACGCTTTCCAGCGTACGGCAGGTGGTACC
Organism: Salmonella enterica subsp. enterica serovar Choleraesuis; assembly: GCA_022846635.1. GTDB lineage: Bacteria > Pseudomonadota > Gammaproteobacteria > Enterobacterales > Enterobacteriaceae. The sequence goes on along the minus strand of AP025685.1, from coordinate 1,221,228 downwards.
TTTACCGTTAGTACCCGCCACGGTGAACACAAAACCCGCTGGCTTCAGTAAGCCCAGCGTATCGGCAACCGCCCGCACGCGAGTCAGACCGAGATCAATGGTTTTGCTGTGCAAATGTTCCAGATAAGAAAGCCACGTGGCCAGAGGCGACGTGGCATGCGGAGTAGAATGTTCCATGATACCCGTTCCAGATGGCGGTTCAGAAATGCCTGGGGCCGCGTTAAACGCAGCCCCAGGTGTTCGATTAGGCCTGCTGGCCTTGCTGCGGCTGATCCGGGGTTTCCGGTTCTACCACAACGGGGCCCTGGGCCGAATCCGGATTAGGCGTCGGTTGATTGGTCAACCGGGCCAGAATGCTGGCCAGCTTAAAGCGCATTTCCGGACGGCGCACGATCATGTCGATAGCGCCTTTTTCAATCAGAAACTCACTGCGCTGGAAACCTGCTGGCAGTTTCTCACGCACCGTCTGCTCAATAACGCGCGGGCCTGCAAAGCCGATCAGCGCTTTAGGCTCAGCAATATTCAGATCGCCAAGCATAGCGAAGCTCGCGGAAACACCGCCCATAGTTGGGTCAGTCAGTACCGAAATATACGGCAGACCGCGTTCCTGCATCTTAGCCAGCGCAGCGCTGGTTTTCGCCATTTGCATCAGCGACATCAGCGCTTCTTGCATACGCGCACCGCCGGAAGCGGAGAAACAGATGAACGGGCAGCCGTTTTCCAGCGCCTGCTCAACGCCGCGCACAAAGCGCGCGCCGACAACAGAACCCATTGAACCGCCCATGAAGGCAAATTCAAAGGCTGCGGCAACGACCGGCATACCGTGCAGGGTGCCTTTCAGCACAACCAGAGCGTCTTTCTCACCGGTTTCTTTTTGCGCGGTGGCCAGACGATCTTTGTATTTCTTGGAATCTTTAAACTTGAGCACATCTTTTGGCTCAAGCTCGGAACCCAGCTCAACCAGAGTACCTTCATCCAGCAGTGAATGCAGGCGATCGCGCGCCGACATACGCATATGGTGATCGCACTTCGGACAGACGTTGAGATTACGCTCTAATTCTGCCCGGTAGAGTACCTGCCCACAGCTATCGCACTTGGTCCAGACCCCTTCAGGGATGCTAGCTTTACGGGTGGGTGTAATGTTGCTCTTATTTAGAATTCGTTCAATCCAGCTCATTGATGACCTTTCTGCCTGAACCTGGTCGATGCCAGTTTTTCTGTGGAGCGCATAATGCCAGCTTTGCCCCCATCAGACCATAACCTTTTCACTCTGCGTGCGACGCACAATTGCGCCGCGTTACGCCTCTATGACACTGTAACTGGCTAATTATCATAGCTTTTTGGCTTGCCCTGCGGGCGAAAAACCGACGTCCCAGAGTACAAATGACGCCCATTAAAACATAACAAGCGCCGAGTTTGGATAAAAAAGTGGTCGAACCGCGGCAGCCGTCTACTTCACAGAGCGGCTGGCGGCACGACGGTGACGAATTATCTCGATAACGCCCGGCAGTATCGACACCAGAATAATCGCCACGATCAGCAGCTTGAGATTCTCCTGCACCACCGGCAAATCGCCGAAAATGTAGCCCGCGTAGGTAAACAGCAGAACCCACAGCAGCGCGCCAATCACGTTATAGGCCGCAAAATGACGATAGGACATATGGCCCATTCCCGCCACAAAAGGGGCGAAAGTTCGGACGATCGGCACAAATCGCGCCAGAATAATCGTTTTACCGCCGTGACGGGCATAAAAACCATGGGTTTTATCGAGATAGCTTTTGCGAAATATTTTTGAGTTAGGATTGCTGAATAGCTTTTCACCGAACAGACGACCGATAGTGTAATTCACCGCATCGCCCAGAATGGCGGCGATAACCATCAGCAAGACCATGGTGTGTACATCGAGGTCGTTAGTCGGCAACGCGGAGATAGCGCCCGCCACAAATAGCAGTGAATCACCTGGCAGGAACGGCGTCACCACCAGACCGGTTTCGCAAAACAGTATCAGGAACAATATGCCATATACCCACACCCCATACTGGGCAACCAGCTCAGCCAGATGTACATCAATATGCAAAATGAAATCGATAATAAAATGGATAAAATCCATGGCAAGCTCCATAAATAGCGTTAGTCAGCTAAAAAAAGTGGCCCCATATGCGGGCGCGGAATAGCAAATTCTTGCGGGTAATCCACAGCAACCAAATACAGACCTTCCGCGCGCGCAGTCGCGGCGGCTAAAGTCCTGTCCTTCTCGGCCAGCAGTTCAGCCATCCAGCCCACCGGCTTGTTGCCACAACCTACTTCCAGCAGGCTGCCAACAATATTGCGCACCATATGGTGTACAAATGCATTGGCTTTGATATCCACCACGACATAGCTGCCATAGCGGTTAACATGAACATGCATCACATTGCGCCACGGGGTGCGCGACTGGCACTGCACGGCGCGAAACGAGGTAAAGTCGTTCTCGCCCAGCAGACACTGAGCCGCCTCATGCATCAGCGCAGCGTCAAGCGGCAGATGAAAATGCGTCACTCCCTGCCCCATCACCGCCGGGCGCAAACGCTCATTGTAGATGATGTAACGATAGCGGCGCGCCGTAGCGCTAAATCGGGCATGAAAAGATTCCGGCACGCTGTGCACCCAGCGCACCGCGATATCCTTAGGTAAATTCGCATTAATACCCAGCGTCCAGGCCGCGTCCTTACGCAGGGAGCGGGTTTCAAAATGCACCACCTGACCGGTAGCATGCACGCCTGCATCGGTACGACCGGCACAGAATACATTTATAGGTTCATTGGCTACCTGCGTTAGCGCCTTTTCCAGCTTCTCCTGAACGCTACGCACCTCTTGCTGGCGCTGCCAGCCGTAATAACGGCTGCCATCATATTCAATACCCAGAGCGATACGGTAAAGCGGCGTATCCCCGGTGACATCGCTCATTAGTACATGTACTCCTGAACCAGCTTCTCGGCGGTTTTTAGCGCCATCAGCGCGCCGCCAAAGCGGACGTTGTCAGCAACCGACCAGAACTGAACCTGTTCTGGCATACCGTAATCATTGCGAACGCAGCCAACCGACAGCGCCACATTGCCCGAAGCATCGCTTACCTGGGTCGGGAATTCATTGGCCTCAGACAGCTCAATGTCTTCGCCGCGTGCGAATGCGTCACGAGCCTCTTCGCTGGCCAGCGGGCGCAATGCCTCAAAGCCAACCATCTGCGCGTGGCCGTAGAACACCGGTGCCTGCACGCTGCTGACCGAGATTAACAGCCCTTCATCCTGCAAAATTTTCCGCACTTCATCCACCAGGCGGCGCTCTTCACGCACGCTTCCTGCCTGATCCGGCAGCAGTGGCAACATGTTGAAAGCCAGCTGACGGCCAAAATAGTCGGCATCGTCCAGCGGCATCCCATTGAGCAGGCGCGCACTCTGTCCGGCCAGCGCATCGACCGCTGCCTTTCCGCGGGCAGATACTGACAGCAGGTTAGTCACCTGAATCCGCGATAAACCACCTTCTTCAATCAGCGGCTTAAGGGCAACC